>JAHJUV010000079.1 GCA_018828825.1 Planctomycetota bacterium
ATCCGTCACATTCAACTCACTCCCACTTGAATTACTAAACCTCAACTCACTCCAATCATAAGTTTGAGAACTCAAACTCCCCCCCACAGAAAGTAAACTCAAATTCCCAGAGGAATTTGCATAAACCCAATAACCCTTGTTTCTCCTGAATGCAGTATCATCTAATCCTGAAAATGTTGACAAATATTTAAATCTTGTCAAATTATCCTGAGCATTATTATCATAATAAGCTAAATGTGCTTTAATAGCATTATTTTTAAGAAACTTCAGATGTGCGAATTCGGGGAGAATCAGGGGGCAAAAAATGTGCAACAACTTTCTTCTTCTATCGTTCCTCATAACTCTCATTGATAATAAGTTTTAATTTGGCTGTTATTATACAGTTAAAATGCCTGTTTGTCAATAGAAAAAGCCTAAAAACAGATGTTTTTTTGGGTTTTTGTTATCAGGACAGGCGGTATATTGCTGCTGTTCCTCCGTTCACTTGTTCTGTTCCTCTCCTCCGCTGGTTGCTTGTCTTCCTTTGCTTGATAATTATCAAGCAAAGAGTTATAGGCTAAACGAACCCTGCGCTATCGCTTGGGCTCTGTTGCGCTGTGAGGACACATATTTTTCGTAGGAAACCCCCAACATAAACTTGGGGGCTAAATATAAATGGATTCCCACTTTCGTGGGAATGACCCCGCACCAAATTGCGGCAGTGGCCTATTTGGTGCGGGGCAAGCAAGTCCGAAAATTCCTGACCGGTTAATTACGCCATTTTTGAGAACGCAAAAAATCCCCCTGCCGAGGCCAAAATGAGGCTCTTATTGGACGTTTTGATATTGCATTAAATAAACGCCTGTATCTTAAAACACCTCTTTTTTTATGCCGAAATAGAGAATGACGGTATTACAGATTTTTGGAGATACTTTAGTTGAAGGAAGAGAAAAATACAAGATTGCGTCGGCTTGTCAGGAAGCTTAGCCATATAAGAAGACAGCAGAAAAAGCAGATTGACATTCTCTGTAATGATATACTGGCGGCACACGGGGATTTCATAAATCATTTGAAGAACTTTAGATTTGCCGCTGACTTTTATGAAGGCATTTTAGGGATAAACGATGCCGACCTGCTCGCCAAAGCTGTCGGCGAATTTTTCAATAATAATCTCGATGGCGTAAACACTGCGATCGTTTTTATGGTTTCCGGCCAGCCGCAGGTTCATATTTATGCCACGGATGCGAACCTTGAGGACATCCCCTCTCAAATCAGTCCCTATTTGACAGGCAGAATGGTCCAAATGGTCTGCCAGACCGGCAGTATCTGCACAGCGGATGAACTTTGCAAGATGGGTTTCTTCGCGGGACCGGCGGTTTTGAAAAAGATTTCCCTTGCCGCAATCGGTCTTAACAAGGCCGGCCCTGCTCAAGGTATGATAGTTATTTATCGTTCGACAGAGAACCCACTCGGCAGCGGTGAATTAGCCCAGGCAGCCTCAGTTGTCGGCGGACTCTGCACAGCGTTAAAAAATATGCAAAACAGCGACGCCTGCTGCGATATTACATAATTGCCACAGAGCTCATCCGCCGTCGCTGCGTGCTATGGCGGACAGGCAGAGAACACAGAGAAATAAAAGTTAAAAACTCGAAATCCGAATATCTATCCGCCGTCGCCAAGGCTGTGGCGGACAAGAATCCTAAACAAATCCAAATTACCAATCCCGATAAATCGGGACAAATGGTTAAAACCTGCACATTTCGTATCAGGTCGGAACTTAACTTTTAATATCCTCTTAAAGTGTAAATTTGCCGTCTTTGTAGATAACCTCGTCATCGGCAAGTATTTGGCCGTCTTTCATATCGGCCAATAAATCCCAGTGTATAGCCGATTCGTTCAGCCCGCCTGTTTCCGGATACGCCGCTCCGAGAGCCATATGAATTGTGCCGCCCATTTTCTCATCGAAGAGCATATTCTTTGTGAATTTATTGACTCTTTTGTTGTTGCCGATTGCCGCTTCGCCGAATCTTCTTGCGCCGGGCACTTCAAGGATTTTATTCAAAAGCTCCTGTCCCTTCGCTGCTTTGGCGTTTACGACCTGGCCGTCTTTAACATCAAGCGATATGTCCTCTATTTCCTGTCCCATATAAATACCCGGATATGAAAAACGGACAGTGCCGTTTACAGAATCCTCTACCGGGCCGGTAAATACCTCGCCGCTGGGCATATTGTTTCTGCCGGACGAGTTAATCCACTTCCTGCCATCCGTTTTAAATTTAATATCGATATTACTGCCTTTAAAATGTATCCGGCTTTTACTATTCAGCAAATCAACTATTTTTTGCTGGTCCTTATCCAGCTTCTTCCAGCAATTGATGGGATCATCTTCGTACAAAAAACAGCAGTTATAAACAAAATCGGCATATTCGCTCTGGCTCATTCCGCATTCCTGGGCCTCGGCGTTTGTCGGAAATACGCACAGTGTCCATCGCAATTCTTTGGCGGCGGCCCTTTTCATAAATACCTTATTCAGTTCCGCTCTTGCGGCGACGCATTTCTGTTTCTTCTCGGCAGGAGTATTCTGCAATTCCTTGACATTGAACGGTGCAAGGATATTCAAAGCTGCGCTATAATTTTCATACACATATTTGCTCAGCGGCGAGATATATTCAAGCTGACTGTCGGATGCACTGTCGTAAAAGATTTTTTCAGTGCCGTTGAGCGAAACCTTAATCTCCGGATACGCCCCCGCCGCCAGAGCTTGAGCGTACACTTCCTTCATCAGTTCTTCTGCGAGGTATGTGGAGTTTATCAAAAGCCTGTCGCCCTTTTTCAGTTCGAGCGAGTATTCAACCAATACTTTCGCGTATTTCTTTATAATGTCGTTTGCCGCCATAAGATTTATCCCTGTAAAAATAGCCTTTAGAATAGAGAATATAGCGATTTAAGGATTTATTGCAAGATTCAATGCCGATTGATATCTGATAATCGGCTGTTATTGGCTTTGCAGATTTTTTAGAAAGTTTGCGCGGTTGGCGGGCACAAGCAGTTTTTCCATCCTTTGCGGATTTGAGGTACAATCCATAGCTTCTTCCTTGCTGATGAGGCCTTTGAAATATATTTCCGCGATGCTGTTATCCATCTCCTGCATACCGATTTTGCGCGATGTGGAGATAATATTGGGTATTTCGTGAATCCTGTTTTCTCTAATGCAGTTTCTTACCGCGGAGTTGCATATCAGAATTTCTACTGCCGGCACCATTCCCGGCCGGTCGGTTCTTTTGAAAAGAGTTTGCGAAACAACCGCCTGCAGCGTATTGGCGAGCATAGCGCGAATCTGGTTCTGCTGGCCGGCAGGATAAATATCGATTATCCGCTCTACCGTCTGCGGAGCGTTTATAGTGTGCAGGGTGCTTAAAACCAGATGGCCTGTCTCTGCCGCTGTTATTGTTGCGCGGGTCGTTTCAAGGTCTCTCATCTCGCCGACAAGTATTACTTGCGGGTCCTGCCTGAGGGCGTGCCTTAAGCCGGACGTGAAGTCCGTACAGTCCGAGCCTATTTCCCGCTGCTCTATCATCGAAAGATTATTTTCGAATGCGTATTCAATCGGGTCTTCGAGCGTTATTACCCTTTTACGGCAGGTGTTATTAATTAAACCTATCATTGCGGCAAGTGTGGTGCTTTTTCCGCATCCCGTATGTCCCGTTACAATTACAAGTCCCCTGGGCAGCATAGCCAGTTCCGCAACAATCTTTGGCAGATAAAGCTGGTTTAAATCCGGTATCTGGTTTGGAATAAGTCTGAACGAAATAGCGATTGTATCTTTCTGGTAATGCGAGTTGACTCTGAACCTGTTTCCGTCTTCGAGAGTCGTTGAAAAATCGCAATCCCGCCTCTCTTCAAAAGTTTTGAACTTCTGCGAACCTATCATACTAAGCAGCATATCCGCAGCCTGTTCCGCACTGACCGCCTCGGAATGTGTAGTGACAAGTTCGGTATTGATTCTCATCACTGGAGACAAACCAACGTTAATATGCAAATCGCTTGCGCCCGCCTGCACAGCGGCCGTAAGCAGCTTCTTAATATCCATCTTTTCTATTACCGCAGTATCGCTCACAACAGTCCCCTGTTAAATCTCAATACTATTAAATTATCGGCCAAATCAGGACGCAACTTATGCTGTCAGTTTTTGGGGGTTTTGACTACTATAGTGGAATTTTCTCGGACTTTGGGCTGGCTTATTCAGCTTTTAACTGCCTTGCCATAAGCTCCCCTATCGCATCCGAGACGCTCTTGCCCTCGAACAGAATTTGGTAAACCGCCTCTGTTATAGGCATATCGATTTTGTGTTTTTGTGCCAGGCCGATGACCGATTTGCACGTGGCGATACCTTCGACAACGGATTCGGTTGCCTCAATAGCCTGCTTAACGGCCTGTCCTTTTCCGATTCTCTGGCCGAAACTCCTGTTGCGTCCCATCGGCGAGATACAGGTCGTTACAAGGTCGCCCAATCCGCTCAGACCCGAAAATGTTTGCTCTTTGGCACCGAGTGCAATTCCCAGTCTCGTAATTTCGGCCAGTCCCCTGCAAAGCAGCGCTGCTTTTGCGTTATCGCCGAGCTTAATCCCATCGACTATGCCCGCAGCGATTGCTATGACGTTTTTCATCGCTCCTGCGAGCTCGACGCCGACGATATCGGTATTGCGATAAACCCTTAAATAGCTGGTATTGAAAGTTTCCTGCACCGTTTTTGCAAGGTTTTCATCTTCACAGGCCGCTGTCGCCGTCGCCGGCAGTTTTCTCGCTATCTCATCTGCAATTGTCGGTCCGGAAAACGCGGCAATTTTTATATCCTTACCCAAAACATCTGAAAGTATCTGGCTGGGGCGCAACAAAGTATCGTTTTCAATTCCTTTTGTCGCGGAAACGAGCGGCGTTTTCAAATTTGCAAAGCCCGCGAGTCTTTCCCATATTTGCCGTATATACTGACAGGGTATGACAGAGACTACAAGCTCGGCGTTTTTGAAAATCTCAGAATCCCCCGGCTCGAAAACAAGCGAATCGGGGAGCTTATAGCCCGGCAGAAATTTGTAATTTTCACGTCTATTTTCAATTTCTCCAAGCTGCTTCGCATCATAGCCCCACATACGTACGGAAAGTCCCTTTTCACAAAGCAGCATCGCACAAACACTGCCCATCGCTCCATCGCCTATTATCGAGATATTTTTCATCATTTGTATTTAACCAGAGAAATATAGATTTTTCAATCGAATTATTGATGTTTATAATACCCCCCAAAAACTGGGCGCATAACTTATGCCATAGGTATCTGCTCCGATGTATCGGGAAAGAAATTCCGCCAAAGGCGGTTAATTTATATCGGTAATGGAAACTCTGGAGCCCGTTAGAAATGGGACGCCAGAGGTGTCTGCCTTGTGCTCGGCGGGGATTTCTAACGGGCTGGAGAGAATCCGAACCGGTTCAACGGGAAAAGAGCGAGGAAAAGAGATAGCATCTACACTCAAAGTTATTTTGCCCTGTGGGGGCAAAGCTGACCCCTTTAATTCTCCTCATGGATTATTTCCTTACAAACACGCTTAAGCCAACCGCTGATATTAATGCAAGTATTGCACCAAAAATAAAAGCAACAGTTGGACTAAACGCCTGCCACAATACTCCCATAATTAAACTCGCAGGAAACATACACAATCCGACTACTGTATGGTATACGCCGTAGGCAGTTGCTAAAACAGAATTGTCCTCTACCAGGTCCGCCACATAGGCTCGTAACACTCCTTCACTCAATCCGTAATATATGCCATAGAAGCCCATAAGTACCCAGATATGGCTTTCGCTATTAGAAAAAGCAAATCCCAAATAAACCACCCCGTAAACACAGAATCCCAAAAGTGTCGTTTTCCTTCTACCTATCTTGTCTGACAAATGACCTAAGGGAATTGATGAAATGGAACAGACAAAGTTATATGTAAGCCAAAGAATCGGTATCAATACCGTTTTTACACCTAAATCCTTAGCTCGTAGAATTAAAAAGGCATCGCTTGAATTACCGAGCGTAAAGACCGCAACGACAAAGACAAACATCTTAAAGTCTTTGCCTAAATGGCGTAAAGAAAAAGGCTTTGCCCTTTTGGATGAGTCAGAAACGTGCGGTTTTTCTTTCAGGAAGAAGATTATGATAAACACCGCAATAAGCGCAGGGAAAAAGGCAAGCAAAAATAACAACCGGAGGTTGTTGTTCAATAATGGTAAAATGGCAAATGCAACTAACGGGCCCAAAAAAGCTCCCATTCTGTCCATAGCCCGCTGAATGCCAAAAGCCCTGCCTCGTTCTTCCGGCGAACTCGAGTTTGCAACAAGTGCATCTCTTGGAGAGGTGCGTATTCCTTTGCCGACTCTGTCAATGAACCGAACAGCCAGTACATGCCAGCCCGCCGTTGCAAGAAACAGAAAAGGCTTTCCTATGGTTGACAAACTATATCCAAGAAGGATTATTGGTTTGCGTTTTTTAAGTTTATCGGAATACCAGCCGGAAAATACCTTCAATATACTGGCAGTACTTTCAGCTATTCCCTCAAGTAATCCAATGAAAACCGTTCCCACTCCTAAAACGCTGAACAGAAATACCGGCAACAGCGGATAAATCATCTGGCTGGAAATATCGGTAAACAGGCTGACCAATCCCAGCGTGTAAACATTTTTATCTAATTTCTTTTTTTGCATTTAAGGTGTCCATGTTTTAAAACATAAACCTGGTTCCAACAATTAATCTTGTTCCCTGTTTGAGTTGAGAACCCTCCTGATCCTGCCATACAGGAAACTGCAGTAGAACTTCCAGAATAAATGACGATTTTGTGAACTTAAGTCCAGGCGAAACAAAGAAAAGAGATTCTCCAGTATTGGACACATTGTGCCCGCTCAATCTATCTGGCAAAATATGCTTGTAGTTAAATTCCAACACAGGTGTCAACGACATATCTGCCTTTTCACCAATGCTGAACTGATGAGCCAATGCCAAATCTACAGAAAGCTCATTACCGGGATTTAGACCATTTTTCCCTCTATCTGCAAAACCATTCCATTTATATGCCACGCTAAAATCCGATGCCCAGGGGCCGCTTCGCCATGATGTAAACAGCCCAGGTTCTAAATCCCATGTCTCTGAACCGAAATCATCATCTCCTGTTGGAAACTCCAGCCCAAGGGTCGAAGCGATACCGAAAGTATATTCACGTGTGTTACGTCGATACAGTTTATACTTACCAAGAACAAACAAGTCGTCAAATCCAGTTTCTCTGCTTACAGATCCACCCATGGACATTTTTCTGTGCTTCACAGGTTGCCTGATCATTAATGTTAGGTCAGGCCGAAATCCATACGCCACAACAACCGGAAACGCGTAGGTATCCATTTTTTGATTCATTGGTGTAGGGTCGTCTTTACGCTGCATATAACGAAATTGTGTTCGGATGATCCAGCGGTCTTCGGGCGGTGTAAGCCCCGCATCAACGCTAATACCAGCCGCACTTGCATTTTCCGAAATCAGTGCATTTATTGTCGCACAGACCAAAACCATTAGTAATAATCTTTTCATTTTTGGAGTTCTTCCTGACAAACTATTTAATTCGATTACCGGGGGTAAAATTTGCTCGTCTGATTGCGTCATAAATATCTTCGTCGTTCAATTCAACTTCGGGGCGTACCGTAACTACCAGTTGCTTTTGCAACCAATTGGCCTCTGACTCTTGAACAGCTGGGATCTTTTTAACAAGTTTTTCCAGGCCTCCATGACAGCCGGGACAGTCCATACCGAACACCTCGTACACTCGAGTTTCAGATTCTTCCATAGATTTTGTTGCCAGTTCCTGATTTGCGGCAGTACAGCCAATTCCACAAACCAACAAAACGGGAAGAATCAAAAGTAAAAACGTATATCGTATCATCTAACAATCTCCTTAAACGCGTTAAGAATAATAAAAATTTTGTAAACATTGTATAATTCCCCAAATAACGGACTCCCAGCTTTCTAATCTCATCTAAAGAACCACCGCTTTGAATATGATAGAAAGAGAAAGGGAGAGACTATTTTGAGATTATATCAAGAGGATAATTGTACCAAGAGAATCAAGGGAATGATTGATTGTAGCAAACAACTCTGGTCTTATCTGATATCCAGAGAAATCGCAACTGGAGATAGCTGCAGGAATAATTGTGGCGGAGACCTGGAGTGTAGGATTTACCGGATTAGGTTTCTTGGAAACACCCGCCAACTGAACGGGAATAGGAATGTCCACGCATGGACCGCAATTGTCCTTGCCCGATGAGAAGGTCCCTTTGAGAGAGATTGTTGAAACCTCTCGGGTAACGCTGGAATAAAAATTATTACAGCAGTCACTACTCATTAGGGTTTTTACGGCAAGATAACCATCTTCGCCAATGCACAAGACCATACCTTGTGAACTGCTAAGCATAAGCACAATGCCAGCCAAGACTATGAAGCAATGATTATAGATTTTTCTACATGTCAATTTCATTGTTAAAAAAAATCACTCATATAGGCTTTTCCAGCCCAGAAAACCAAGAGCCATTTTATAATATCTCAAAATGAACACAGGTGCAACGAAAAAGTTACGCTCAATGTCTATAAAAGTTCATATTAACTGACATTTCCCATATTAAAGGCTTGGCTACGCAACTCCATTCTCCGTAGTTGCTACTCTGCGAAGTACGCTACGAAGCACGAGACTACGAAGGATGAACAAGCCCTCCAATTCCACAATAATATCAAAATATTCCTCGAATTGCAATTATTTGAAGTCTCTTTTTGCAAATCTTGCCGGTTTTAGACGAAACGCCAAAATTTAGTGCAAAACACTATTCTCAATTATCAAAAACGCAAACATCTCAACTTTTGTCCCATAATAACATACCAAGACCGTTAAAACAAGGAAAATACGCTTCATTTGCGACATATCACGCTTAATATGTTACAACTGGCGTTTCATTTATGGCAGATAACGCTTCATCTGTGGCAAATCACCGTTCATCTGCGACATATTAAGCCTTATTTATTACGGATAACGCTTGAACTACGATAGATTAAACTTCATATATGGCAGAGCACACTTGGTTTGTCATAGCTAAAGCCTGCTTTTGCATAAAGTAAACCCCGTTAGAGAATCCGCAATCTAACAATACACAAAAAAAACGATACCAATAATTATTCTTTGATTTCTTCGATTTGGACAGATTTAAACCTTTGCAGTTCCGCGAGCTGATTTTTGCCCAGCCTTACCTCCATAATAACGCTGCTGTCGGTATAGTCCTGCTTTAAAACTTCTGTATTTGCCTTGAGATAGCTTTGGATTTTCCCATTGCCGGCGTTTGCCGTTATTCTCAAAAGCATCATCCCGCCTGTATAAATCTGCAATACTCTTTCTGTCAGCAAATTAAGATTCATACCCGTCTTTGCGGAAACGCATATCGCTTCAGGATAAATCGTCTGCATAAATTCAAACTGCTCCTGACTTCTGACGACATCGGCCTTGTTGAGCAAAAGAAGAGTTTGTTTATCGCCGCACTTTATTTCATCAAGCACTTTCTTTGCGTTCTCGGCCTGGTTTTGTGCGTCCGGACTCGACACATCGACAACGTGCAGCAGCAAATCAGCGGTAATCGCCTCTTCGAGCGTCGCCTTGAACGATGCAACAAGCTGGTGCGGCAGGTTTCTTACAAATCCGACCGTATCGCTGATTAACGCTTTTTTGCCTCCCTCGAACGTCCACTGTCTCGTCCGTGTATCCAGCGTCGCAAAAAGCCTGTCCTCGACATAAACTCCCGCATCGGTAAGGGTATTCATCAAAGTGCTTTTCCCCGCGTTGGTATATCCTACAAGACAGATTTTAAACTGCCCCCTTCTGGCCTCGATTTCTCTTACTATACGTTTGTCGATACCTGCAATTTCTCTTTTGAGTTTGGTAACTTTTTTGCTTACGAGCCTGCGGTCTATTTCAAGCTGTTTTTCGCCTGTGCCGCGTGTACCGATTCCGCCGACAGCTCCAGCCATCGGCCCGCCTGCTGCGCCGGTTACTGTATCCAAATGCGACCACATTCGTGTAAGTCGCGGGTATGTATATTCGAGCTGTGCAAGGTCAACCTGCAGTTTCGCCTGTTTCGTCCGTGCCCTGCCGGCGAAGATATCGAGTATCAGCTCGCTGCGGTCAACAACTTTAGCCTCTATAACTTCTTCAAGCTCTCTTATTTGTGCCGGCGAAAGGTCATTATCGAATATAACAACATCGGCTTTGTTTCTCTTTACTCGCTGCTTTATCATTTCCGCTTTACCGCGGCCTATATATGTGGATGGATGGATGCGTGCTATTTTCTGCTGAACCTTATCGACTACTATCGCCCCTGCACTTTCAGCCAGGGCTGTCAATTCCGCCAGTTCGTCATCGCGGTCCGCTTCCTGCTTTAAAATCGCTCCGATGAGTATTGCCTTTTCCCGCCTGACGGCTATATTTTCACGAAATTTTTCCAATTTAAGTATAAGTCTCCTTAAAGCTGTTTATATGTATATTATAGTAATTACTGTCTTACGATTCAATTGCCATTTCTTTGGCTGATCTATCGTCTTTTATCCGCTTTTGACGGTCAAAAATTCCTTAAAAATCGCTTGCTAATGAAACGCCTTATGGTATACTCGCCGCTTCGTATTTATGTTTTAAACGTTTTTTTATGTCTATTTGGAGACAAACAAGTGAGAGATTTCAATCAAGGGGGCCCCAGAAGAAACTTCGGACCACGCGAAATGCACAAGGCCACCTGTGCAGAATGCGGACAAGAATGTGAAGTTCCGTTTAAGCCGAAAGAAGACAGACCGGTTTACTGCAAAGCCTGCTACACAAAGAAGAGAAACGCTTAATCGCCTGCCTATAACGGATTGACAGAGCATCCTTACACGGCATCTCAGATATCCAGATTCCGACTGTTAGATACTCTATAATCGCTTTAGATTTGATGTTTGGGATGTTTTCTTCACGAAACGATAAGTGACTAATCTATTTTCTCCACGCCGCCTTACGAACCATTAGGGGCGGTATTTGGGCGGTCTTGCTGCTGTTTGGGTTTGATTCACCTATAATTCCCCTATTACTCGGATACCAGTGAAATTCAGGCTTGCCTGCCACAGAACCGAACAATCGGCCCAAAACTCCTCTTTTTCTCGTTGTGTTTTTGGTAAGCATAATATTTCGCCCTTTTCTCTGCCTTTTTATATCGGCCGGATTTTGGGGCTGCTTAACAGACAGAAACTTTAAAAAAGAGCTTATTGATCGTCTTTTTCAACCTCTCTCTCAAGATTATGCGTTATAACCTGCTGCAAAGACACCAAAGTGATTAACTGTTTGATAAGCCCCATGATTTTCGCTTTTCTCTTTTCTTTGGCTCCGCCTCGATTTTGTGTCGTATTTTTTGCCTTGTTGCTGTTCGGATTGTCGCCATTTTTCTGTTCGCTCATTTTTTGTCACTCCATTGACTAATCTGAATATTCTGTTACTATTTCAAAACTTATGAAATTTTATGACATAATATTCGCATTTGCGAAATAGTCAAGCCCGAAATTTCATAATTGTGAAATTTTATGATAGACCACAGTGAAAAAAGTGTGATAGAGCGGATAGTTTCCCTTCGCAAAGGCTTTTCAGGCGAGCGAGGCAGGAAGAAATTCGCCGCCCTGCTTGGCATAAGTCCTTCTACATACAGCTATTATGAAAAAGACAGGGTTCCGCCTATTCCCATTCTGCTCAAGATATGCGAATTATGTAATGTCAATATCGGTTGGCTTTTGACCGGAGAAAGTGACGAGAAATCCGGGAAAAATGACCAAATTTCCTTAAAAATTCGTAAAATTATCGAAAAACAGCCGGCTTCCTTACAGGCAATATTAGCGTTTTTGGACCTTCTCGAACAGGAAGCTGCCTTCCAGTCAAGCCGGGGCCAGTCTCAGGCCTTACAGCAGGACTCTACGGGCTGGATTCCGGTTTTGGGCAGGACTGCCGCCGGGGTTCCCGGCCTTTGGGGCGAGGCTATCGGTACCGATTCGACGGTTCTGGAGACACATCTTGAAGAGCTGGTTCAAAGGCATATTAACGCTTCGATTGTCAATTCAATCGCCACTGATATTTCAATCGATTCGCAGGCCAGACCCATAATACAGGCTTTAAACAATGTCCAGGCAAATCTTGTTCAGACTGCCGGAGGAGACGACCAAATAGTCCAGTTTGTAGATTGTCCGCAGATACGGGAACTATTGCCCGACTGCTTTGCACTTCAAATTGACGGCGACAGTATGGCTCCGAGAATTAACGACGGCGATATAGTCATAGTCAGCCCTTCGATACCGGCAAGTCCTGCCCTGCCCGCTGTTGTAAGGATAGCCAATGCTATAGGCGTAACCTGTAAACTTATGAGAATAGAAAACGAAACGGTTCATCTTGTTCCGATAAATGAAAAATACGATACAAAAATTGTGAAAAGAAAAGACCTTTTATGGACCCTTGCCGTATTATGTCATATTCGACTGAAAAACGTAGACTCTATTCGCTGATTTGCCGATATTATAAGTATATGAAATGAATAAAGTTACAATTTGGACATTATAAATAGCGTTGTAAATAGACCGATTTATCATAATTATTTTTTGGAGCACTTATATGTTATTAAATTTCATTCGAGGTATCTTTATCATCGTTATTTTCGCTGCCCTTTTCGTCAGTATTACGTCGGAACTGGCAAATCCGACGGATGCTGAAAAGCTCACGCAAAAGGAGATATGGGTAGTATTCATCGGCGGGCTTTCACTTGCAGTAGCAGTATTATTTATTGACTGGCTGCTGCCAAAAAAATCTCTAAGCGCACTGGCGGGAATATTTTTCGGACTTATAGTAGGAATATTCTTCAGCTGGGCACTGTCGCTGGTTCTGGATATGGTCAATGATGTATTCAAAATGGGCCTTGTCGGGAACAATCTGAAACTTGTAAAATGGGTTATGGGTATTTGTATCTGCTACTTCGTAATCAGCTTTGTTATGCGAACCAAGGATGATGTGCGCTTTATAATCCCTTACGTTGAATTTTCGCGACAGACAAAAGGGATAAGGCCGCTCGTACTTGATACATCTGTTATAATCGATGGACGAATAGCGGACATCTGCCAGACCAAGCTTTTCGATGCACCTCTGGTCGTACCAAGATTTGTTTTAAATGAACTGCAGCTTATCGCGGATTCGTCCGACAAACTGAAACGCGTTCGCGGCAGAAGAGGTCTTGATATACTTCACAAATTGCAGGAGAACACTACCATAGAAGTAAAATTGGACGATACCCCCCCGCCGGGCATTGATGAACGTGCGCCGGTGGACCAGAAACTCGTCGCTTTTACGAAAAACTGCAACGGCAAACTTATAACCAACGATTACAACCTAAGCAAAGTCGCCCAGGTACGGCAGGTAGATGTAATAAATATAAATGACCTTACCAATGCGCTGAAAACGGTTGTGCTGCCGGGCGAAACAATGCAGGTTAGGATAATCAAGCCGGGCGAAGAGTCCCAGCAGGGAATCGGCTATCTGGACGACGGCACAATGGTGGTCGTCGAGGAAGGCAGGAACAAAATCGGCGAAAAAGTACTGCTGACTGTAACCAGTGCGTTGCAGACATCGGCAGGACGTATGATATTCGGCAAATACGAACGTGCTGTACGCGATAATAACACTGCGGCAGCCGACGATAGCGGCAAAGATGACAGGCAAAACAACCACAGGCACAAGAAGCAGTACAGCTGATAATGAGAGATATGATTTCTAAAAATATGGACAAACTGGGGCAGTTTCTTTTCGAGATTGCATTGCCTGCGGCGATTGTGCTTGTAACTCTTATAATCGGGTATATCGTCAGAGGAGTCCTGTTCTCAAGGCTTGTGCGGTGGTCGGAAAAGTCCAAACTGAAAATTAACGGCGCGGTAATTTCCTCCGTCAAAGGTCCGTTCATAATATGGTTTTTAATGCTGGGTATTTATCTCGCACTTGAGTTCTCAAAAGTTCCGGAAAATGCGGTTTATATCGCCGGCAAGATTCTGCTCGCTCTGGGAATTTTTTCCATAATTCTTGTATCGATGAGTTTATCAGCGGCAATGATAAAGGCATATTCGAGTAAGTTCGAAGCGGTTATGCCTATGACCTCGCTGACCGAGAATATCGGGCGGGTTGTGATTTTCGCGGTTGGAATTCTGATTATCCTGAACACGCTGGGTATTTCCATAACGCCGATTCTCGCCACTTTGGGCGTGGGCGGTCTGGCGGTAGCCTTGGCGCTGCAGGACACGCTCGGGAACGTCTTCGCAGGTTTCTATGTTACTATGAGCAGGCAAATCAGGGTCGGCGATTACGTCAAGCTGGATACAGGTGAAGAAGGATATGTGATTGATATTACGTGGCGTGCGACAAAGATAAGAACGCTGCCCAATAACATAGTTTTGATTCCGAACGATAAACTAACCAAGGCCATCGCTACAAATTATTGTATGCCGGACAAGGAAATGGCAGTATTGATAAATGTCGGCGTACACTACGACAGCGACTTGAAGAAAGTCGAGGCCGTTACCTGCGAAGTCGGCAAAGAAGTAATGAAGGAAGTTGCCGGCGGGGTACCGGATTTTCAGCCTTTTATCAGATATCATACTTTCGGCGATTTCAGTATAAACTTTACAGTAATCCTCAGAGCCAGCGAGTTTGTGAACCAGTATATAATTAAGCACGAATTCGTGAAGAGACTGCACGAGAGATACGCCAGGGAAGGTATAAATATTCCTTATCCAATTCGAGCGATAAACAACGAACAGGAAAAGGCGAAATAGCCCCCGCAAAAAGCCCCTACGGCTTGTTTGGTTCTACGATATTATGAATTTTCGAATTATCGGCAGTGTTGGATATATGCTGGGTTTTTATATGTTTCGCCGCCTGTTCGAGCCGCTGCTGCCTTGTCGGCATACGGTCTGCCAGAAACGATAAAGATGCCCAGGATATAAGACAGGAAACCACGCCGACGACGAGACCGACTTTGAGCCATTCGAAGAATTTTATCGAAGCACGGTAGCGTTTTTCAGCCATACCGAGAGCCACGATATTGGCTGTCGAACCAATCATCGTTATATTTCCGCCGAGACAGGCGCCCTGCAGCAAGGCCCAGACTAAAGGTGTTTGTTCAAGTTTGTCCACCACAGGCACAAAAGCCGCGACAAAAACAACATTATCGACCAGTGCCGAACCGGCGGCGGATATCGCAATGATTATGGGCATAAGCAAAGTAGGTTTGTCGCCGAAAACATTCTGGAAATGCCCGGCTATTTCCTCTGTTACGTGCGTATGCTGCAGCGAACCTGCCACGGCAAAGAGCATCATAAAAAACAGCAGCGTCCACCATTCGACATCGGCCTCGATATAATGTCTGGCCCGTTCCTGACGGAATACCATTAAAATACCGGCTATTACCAGCGGGGCCACAATCAAAATCGTGTTGGGCGCAAGGCCCAGCTTTATTTCGAGCCAGCGATGCAGGGCAATGAAACTTATCATACCCAAAAGAATCGCCAGACCCCTTTTATAAGGTACATTTACCAGAGGACCGAGACCAAGGCCCATCTGGCGCCTAGCTGAAAGCCTTTCCGAAAGTAGGTGAATTTCCCTGCGATACCACCAGAGCAGTAAAACCATCGAAATCGAAAGTGTGATTATCATAACCGGAAACGACCAGACGATGAAATCTACAAAGCTCAGCGGGGGCGAGACATTCTGACCGATGACAATGCCCACAGGATTACCGAGCATCGTTCCGCTTGAGCCGATGTTGGTCGCCATTACGGAGATTATCAAAAACGGCATCGGCGAGATCTTCAGGGTATCGCAAACCTGGAAAACAAGAGTCGCCATAAAGATAATGGAAGTAACCTCATCGACAATACAGGACATCATTGCGCTTAGGAACATAACTATAATAATGAACATTTTGCCCGTCATCCGCGGCGTTTTTATTACGCTCTGGATTATCCAGGTAAAAAGGCCAAGTTCCCTCAGCACCCCTACCGTTATCATCATACCGACAAGAAACAAAATTACGTCAATTTTGCACTCCTTGATGAATGTCGGAAGGTCGAGCGTATTTGTTCCCATCAACACGCCTATGCCGATAAAAGCTATAGCCAGCCGGAATTTCCAGAAAAGCAGCGTAGCCATTACTATCATAACAAAAATCGAAGAGGAAATTATCTGCTGTTTGTTCAGCTTGAACGTATGAGCCAAAAGGCCGACCGAGAAACTGATAGCCAGCATGATGACCATTCGAATGATCGTCTGTTCGAGTGCTTTTTTGCTTTTTTCCGGCATCATAAGCAGTTCTACTCTCTCAGAATCTTATTTAGAAACATAGCTAACGATATGACTCCGATAAGCGTTTTGCCGCGGAGCACATAAGCATGATCGACCCGCCTGCGTGCAAGCTCTTTTGCCACCTGGGCGGCTGGCACATCTTCGGAAACAGTTGCATAATCCGTCGTCATTATTTCAGTCAGCCAGGTTTTGCTTTCCTTTTTCAGAATTTCCTCAAAAGGTTCAAAATTGATTATCGGCGTAAGGTCCTCGACCCAAAGAATATAGTCCGGCAGACAAACCCGCAGCAATTCGTGCGTTGAAACAACGCCTATGAGGTCGCCGTCTTTGTCTATAACCGGCACATCCCTGACCTGATGGCGTACGAATAAGTCAATCGCTTTCTCAAGAGTGTCATACTCATAAAGTTTTATCGTAACCGGATTCATAATGTCACATGCACGCAAATGCTCGGTAAGCACTGCGCCGCCTTTGTCAAAAAAGTCCCAGACTTTTTCCGGCGTGGGAAGCTCGGCGACAATGTCAGCAGTATTTGGTTCATGACAGATTTTTGCCAGGGAACTCATAGCCTGAAGATATGCGCCGGGAGCAGCTTTTGGCGCAAGGGTTAAAATGATAAGCTTAACCGGCATACTTGTGCTGCCTGCATATTGAATACCGTTCTTTGATGTCGCAATGCCGACGACAATTTGGTCTATCGCGGTCAGACGGACATGAGGCATCGCGATGCCGGGACCAACTACTGTTGGAGCCTGATTTTCTCTCTCAATTAGTTCCTTGTGGGCCTGCTCGACATTGCCGATTCCCCTGACCATTGCCAGCTTTTGGAGCATTTCCATTAAAAGCTGGTTGCGGTCAGTCATCTCTGTCTGACAGATTACATGATCCGGCGTAAAAAGAGAAGAAAAGCGAACATTATGATTATTCTTCGTAGTCATCGGTTTCAGGGTATAAACCATTCCTTCAAAAAATTTACGAAACCATCAGTATAGTGTTTTCAGCCGGATATAGCAAGAAAGTATATTTACTCAGTCATAGAGACCATTTCAGGCTGCAGAATTGCCTAAGACATAACCCCTTTGCGCAACGCAGCTTACTGCCGCTGATATTTGCCCATTAGTGAGCCTTTGGCCAAAATATGACCTTCCATCACTTTAAGCAAATCCTTATTAGTAGAATCGGCCGGCAGGTCAAGTACCCTATCCAACGCATAAATTTTAAAATAGTAGCGATGCGTTCCGCTGGGCGGACAAGGACCACTGTAGCCACGCCGCGGGTAACTGTTAAGGCCCTGTATGGAGCCGTCCTGAAGCTTTTTTACCTGCGGAATACCTTCGGGCAACTGGTTTGCCTCGGCAGGGATGTTCCACATTACCCAGTGAACCCAAATCCCAACGGGAGCATCAGGGTCGTCGCTGATAATGGCAAAACTTTTCGTGCCGCGAGGAGTCCCCTCCCACTGCAGCGGCGGCGAGATATTCTGACCATCGCAGGTGTATTGAGCCGGTATCATACCGCCCTCTTTAAAGGCCGAAGATGTAACTGTAATCGCCATTTTCTCATCTCCTTTCTGCGCAATACTATTTTGGCCTAAACCACACAACAAAACCAAAAGCATAAACAGAATATAATGTTTTTTACTCATAACCACACCTCTAAAAAGCAAATATCAAAAACAAAAATGATTGTCGTTCCCGCTGGAGCATAACTTATCTTGTATTTTTCTTTTACATCGTTAATAATTTTATTTTTGTTCTGTTTTTTCAGCCATTGCATAGCGGTCTTTTCATATTTCTCTATCGCCACATCTGTCGCCGAACGGCACAAATCAGCGGTAAGGTTTGCCGCATATGCTGCATTTGATTGATTAGAACCATCCTTTTCTTTCTGCTTTCTTCAGGATTATTTTGAGATCTTTCTCCGGTATCGTAAGACAGAACTGCCCCCAGACCCATCGACCTTTCGCACCAGATTTTACTCCGACCATGTAATATCCGAGTCGATACTCAATCCGGTTATCCGCTTCAAACCTAATGCGTTGAAAAGCAATGAGTTTATTGTGTGCATCATGCTGATTGTGAAGGATTTCGTCCTCAATAATAAAGTAACATTTGGCTCCATAAATCGTCTTTATGCAGCGAGGTTTGCCGATATTATTCGGGAGTTTGTCTGGCTCGACCACTTTAGTCTTTTCGCCACGTCTTAAGACTGATCTTCGATTGTGAATTCCCATAACTTTCCCTTTCTAATAATGATTATACAACTTTATACGCCTCTGGTGCACTGTATAAAGCGGGAAACACTACTTTTCGTATTTTTCAATTTCTTTTTTCAAGGCGGCAAAAAGCTGCGACTGCTTAACAGTTGCGATTTTTTTGCCTTTTTTGTAGATAAAGCCCTTATCGGCCGCGGCGCAGACAGCAATATCGGCATCGGCCGCTTCTCCGGGGCCGTTGACCACGCAACCCATAACAGCAACCCTGAGCGGATTTTTAACTTCCTTAAGGAGTTTTTTGACCTGCCGGGCAAATCCAATCAAATCCCACCGGCATCTGCCGCAGGTAGGACAGACAATAAGCTGAGGTTCCCTGCTTTTATAAAGGCCGATGGACGCAAGGATTTTTTTGGCAATTTCGACCTCCTGCACTGGGTCGCCTGCAATGCT
This sequence comes from Planctomycetota bacterium, assembly GCA_018828825.1. Lineage (GTDB taxonomy): Bacteria > Planctomycetota > Phycisphaerae > Sedimentisphaerales > UBA12454 > UBA12454. The sequence goes on from JAHJUV010000079.1 coordinate 19,105, forward strand.
GATGCGAATCGTATCGCCAATGCCCTGCCATAAAAGAGTGCCAATTGCAACAGAAGCGGGAACAATGGCATCTTCGGCAAGGCCTGCGTGGGTAAGGCCGAGATGTATCGGATAATCGAATTTTTCGGCTATGGCGATGTTCGACTCGAGCGTCCTTGCGACGTCCGAGCTTTTGACGCTCAAAACGATATCATTAAAACCTCTTTTTTCAAACAGTCTGATATATCCGGCCATTTCCCTTATCATAAGGGGCGTTCGTTTTCTTTGCGGGGTATCGTGAAAGAGATTTCGGATGCTTGCCTCATTTATGCCGATGCGGATTGCGATTTTGTGAGCCTTTGCGCAGTCGATGATTCTGTTAATATCGTCTTCGCTTTTTATATTGCCGGGATTGAGGCGGATTTTTGCGGCGCCGCCTTCGATAGCCTCTACCGCCCTTTCGGGTGAAAAATGAATATCTGCTATCAGCGGGATTTTTACTTTCTTAACAATTTTCGCAAAGGCGATGCTGTCCTGTCTTGTCGGGATGGCGATTCTTACAAGCTGCGCCCCTGCCGCCGATAAAGCGTTTATCTGTTTTACGCAGGCGGCAATATCCGTCGTGGCCAGTTTGACCATAGACTGGATTACAACAGGGTGTTTTGAGCCGATTTTGACCTTTCCAGCGGAAACTGTGCGTGTTTTTCGTCTTTTTATCATAGGTATAAATTCTATCTTGTTTTATCGCTGCGGGCAAATTAAAATACGCCGGCTTTGAAGGCTTTTAATATCCATTTAAGTTCTCGTAGGCTATACCGAATGCTGTTATCGATAATTAGAATTCTATTGGCGGTCTATCTGGGGCTTGGGCTAATATTGTATTTTATGCAGTCGAGCATGGTTTTTCAGCCGACGAAGGAATTGCCTTACAACCCCGGCGATATCGGGCTGGAATATGAAAAGGTACAGTTAAAAACGCCCGACAATCTGATACTCTCGGCCTGGTACGTTCCGGCAAAAAAAGCGGAATTTACCGTACTCTTCTGCCATGGCAACGGTGGAAATATGTCGCATCGGCTCGACTCACTAAACATCTTTAATGAACTGGGGCTCAACTGCCTTATCTTTGATTACCGCGGCTACGGTGCCAGTGGCGGCAAGTCAACTGAAGAGGGTTTATATGTCGATGCACAAACTGCCTACGACTGGCTGATTAACGAAAAGAAAATATCGCCTGAGAATATAATATTTTTCGGTCGGTCGGTTGGCGGGAGCGTCGCAGCGCATCTTGCAGGTAACGTAAAAGTAAAGGGGCTGATTATAGAAAGCTGTTTTACCTCTTATGCAGATATCGGCCGGAAATTTTATCCGTATATGCCCGTAAAATTGCTTGCAAGATATGATTTTAATACATTCGAATACGTAAAAAAGGTCAAATGCCCCATACTTGTCATTCACAGCAGAAGCGATGAGATAATCCCGTTTGAGTTCGGCCTGCGGCTTTACGAACAGGCGGCAAACGAGCCGAAAGAATTTCTCGAAATCTTCGGCAATCATAACGAGGGTTTTCTGTACACCGGACAGGCTTACCGTGATGGATTAAGCAAATGGCTCGAATCGGTCAAAAATTACCAGCAGCAACCTGCCGCTAAAATAAAACTTATATCCTGATGCCGGCCTTTTAAGATGAAACGAAAGGCTAAAACATTTATTCTCCTGACGATAATCGCACTGGCAATCTGTCTGATATTTCCCGTCTTAAGAAAAAAACAGCCTGCCGTCACTGAAAACTCTTCGCCAAAATCGTACAGCAGGATTATCTCTCTTGCGCCAAGTACGACCGAGATACTATTTGCTTTGGGACTTGGCGATAAGGTTATAGGCGTATCGGAATTCTGCAACTGGCCGCCGGAGGCGAAAAAGATACCAAAGGTGGGCGGACTTCTAAATCCGAATTACGAGGCGGTTGTCGCAGCAAGGCCCGACCTTGTGATTACCTTTGACGATATGGCCGAGGCTGAAAATAAATTTGCGGCGTTGGGGATAGAGACTCTCGTGGTAAAACACGACAGGCTGGATGAAATTCTTGACTCGATTCTGACAATAGGCCGACACTGCGACAAAGCAGAAAAGGCCGACCAGATAGTTAATGAAATCCGCGACAAAATCCGGAAAATCCAAAGCCGGATTCCGGATACAAACAAGCCAAAAGTACTTATAAGCGTCGGGCACGAGTATTCACAGAACCCGAAGGCCTTGCCGCGGAACATTTATATCGCCGGAGATGACGGATTTTACAGCGAGATGATTAAATTTGCCGGCGGGCAGAACGCTTACGGCGGGAAACTCCCATTCCCGACTATCGGCGCCGAATCGGTAATCTCGATGAACCCGCAAATAGTTATCGATATAGCGCCTGTAACAACAAAGCAGACAGAAAGCCGGATAACAATACAGCAGTGGAAAAATTTCAGTCAAATCGACGCTGCTAAAAACGACAGGATATATGTTTTTACCGAAGATTACACAGCGATACCTGGTCCGAGATTTATACTGACACTTGAAAAAATCGCCCGTATAATAAATCCGCAACTTAATCGACAGGAAGATGAACCAAACAGTAATTGAAATTGAAGATTTAAGCTTCTCCATCTCCGGCAAACGGATACTGGAGCAGATTCGCTTTTGCGTATCTGCCGGTGAAAGACTTTTTGTAGTCGGCCCCAACGGCGCGGGCAAAACGACACTGCTTCGCTGCCTGAGCCGGATTATTACCGACTGGCACGGCTCAATAAGCGTAAAAGGCAAAGACCTGAAAATCTATCCGCAAAAGAAACTGGCGAAAATACTGACTTATGTGCCGCAGGTCCTGCCCGCCGATATACCTTTTACTGTTTATCAGTTTGTTTTAATGGCAAGGTATCCGCATTTAAGCCCGTTTTCGGTCATAAGCCCGCAGGACGAAAAAGTCGTATCTGACGCTATGGAAATGACACAAACCGCCTGCTTTGCCGAGCGGGTAATGGCAACCTTAAGCGGCGGAGAAAGACAGCAGGTCAGCATCGCCGCGGCAGTCGCACAGCAGGCCGAGATTTTCCTGCTCGACGAGCCTGCCACATATCTGGATTACAAACATCAGCGGGACATACATTCGCTTTTGGCGAAAATCAACAAAACCTTCGGCACGACCATCGTCTGCGTAACACACGATTTGAATTCTGCCGTTCTCAGCGCAGATAGAATCATTGCACTTAAGGAAGGAAAAATCGTCTTCGAAGGCTCACCTGAAGAGATTATGAATGAAAAAACTCTCGAACAGATATACTCCAAAAAATTCGACTTTGCGCAGCATCCTGTAACAGGCCAGAAAATTATTGTTCCTGACGTGATAGAATGAAAAGAAAAATTGCTTTTATATTGATAATCATATTCGCGATATTGGTCGTCGCGGTAACGCCTTTTATAGGCTCGACAAAAGTGCTTCTTTCCGCGATAAAGGATATTGACCTTGCCACGACGGCAGGACAAATTTTCTATTCTCTGCGTCTGCCGAGAGTCTTTACAACGTTTTTGGCCGGAGCTGCTCTTGCATGCTGCGGAGTAGCTCTGCAGGCAATGTTCAAAAATCCGCTGGCAACGCCTTTTACTCTGGGCATATCCGGCGGAGCGGCTTTCGGAGCGGCGGTATATGTAATATTTGCCGCCTCTGTATCGATTTTCTATGGGCCGATAGTATTTTCTTTCGCAGGTTCGCTCGGAGCGGTGATTCTGGTCTATGGCCTGACGAGAATCAAAAAGGGATTTTCGGTCGGCACAATGCTGCTTGCAGGCGTGGCGGTAAATTTCTTCTTCTCAAGCCTGATAATGTTCCTGCAATATATAAGCGATTTTACTCAGTCTTTTAGAATCATCCACTGGCTTATGGGAAGCGTCGATGTTACCGGTTTCCATACGCCCAGGGTCCTGTTTGTACTCACATCGGTTGGCATCGTAATTATCGCAGCCCAGAGCTTGAATCTTAACCTGATGAGTATCAGCGACGAGATTGCCGCTGCCAGAGGCGTTAATGTAAAAAGGACAAGAAAAATCATCTTCCTGGCGACATCGATTATGGTTGCCGGCGTCGTAGCTTTTTGCGGGCCGATAGGGTTTGTCGGGCTGATGGCTCCACATATTTGCAGGTTGCTGGTTGGACACGACCATAAGATTCTAACACCTGCGGCGATATTGTTCGGCGGAGCGTTTCTGACCCTTTGCGATTGCGTAGCAAGAACAATCATCGCCCCTGCGGAAATGCCGGTCGGTGTTATAACCGCCCTTTTAGGCGGGCCGCTCTTCGTCTGGCTGCTGCTGAAAGGTAACAGCGAAGCAAACCTTTAAACAAAACGTTGCATTAAACGCTATAAACTGTTAATATGGCGGAATATGGAACATACGGATAATCTAAATATTGTTCAGTTCAAGCAGTTGATTACGCCCCAGCAGCTTAAGGATAAATATCCTGAAGACGAACAGGTAGCCCACCTTGTGGCCCAGTCGCGCAGGATTATCCACTCAATTCTTACAAATGAGGACAAAAGGCGGATTGTTATTACCGGCCCCTGCTCGCTGCACGATAAAAAAGCAACTTATGATTACGCCAACAGATTGAAAAAACTTCAGGACAAGGTTGCCGATAAACTGCTGCTCGTGATGAGGGCCTATTTTGAAAAGCCCCGAACGACCCTCGGCTGGAAAGGAATGTTGTACGACCCATATCTTGACGGTTCGGACAATATCGAAGAAGGTTTTAACAGGGCTCGCGAAATTTTGCTCGAACTCGGCAAAATCGGTCTGCCCTGCGCGACGGAATTTCTCGACCCGATTGTGCCGCAGTATATCGCCGATTTGATTTCCTGGGCGGCAATAGGAGCAAGAACAGCCGAATCACAAATCCACCGCCAGATGGCAAGCGGCCTGTCAATGCCGATAGGTTTCAAAAACGCTACCGACGGCAATCTTACCTCCGCTGTCGATGCCGTCAAGGCGGCGGGGAGTCCTCATTCTTTTCTGGGCATCAGTCGAAACGGACAGGTTATAATCGCCGAGACTCGCGGCAATAAATTCGGACATATCGTTATGAGAGGCGGCTCAAGCGAGCCAAACTATTCAGCTGAATATGTAGCCTTCGCGGGTATATTACTCAAAAAAGCCGGCATTCCAAACGGCATTATTATAGATTGCAGTCACGCGAACTCAAACAAGGATTACAGGCTCCAGCGAAACGCCTTTTCGGATGTTGCCAGGCAGGTCAAAAACGACACGAAACTGATTTCCGGCATAATGCTCGAAAGTTTTATTACCGAAGGCAATCAAACCCCGGCGAAACCGGAAACTCTTACTTACGGTCAATCTTTAACCGACGGCTGTATCGGATGGGAAGAAACAGAGGAACTCATCGGTATTTTTGCCAATGCGGTAAAATTATAACAGCGCAGTGCTGAAGTATCTTTCGACCCCGTTGAGCAGAACGGTTGTAATATTACCTTTATATTTTTTGGCAAGCTAACGAGCCGCCTATACATTCGCTCCTGAAACAGTCAATAAACTCACTGCCGTTATTTACTGAGCGAGTTTTTTATAGGACTTTGGCGGCAGGGGTTAACCCCCGCCCAGATATACCATTTCTTAACTGTTTGTACTGCTGGTAAGTCATACATCTTATTTTTACCAGGGAAATACGATGTTCCTTTCCCAGCCCAAATCGGTTGTCAAATCTGCTTGACAAGCTATTATAAGTTGTTAATGTTATAAAAAAGGCAAAAAACCTCAATTCAGGGTTGAAAGGATTTAACGATGAAAAAGATTATATTTTCAGCAATTTTTGTTATTTTCGCATTCGTACTAATAGCTTCCGGCGTCAATCATAAACGGTTTATGGTGGAAAATCCCGGCCCGGAGGTGTTCGACCAGATGACACCCTCGGCAGCAACGGAAATCGCTCTGGCTGAACAAGTCGCGCGAAAACGTCTTGCTTATTACAAGGAACTTCAAAAACTCGAATCCTTTTATAAGCAGAGCGGCAATCAGCTCAAAATCGAATGGGTGCAAAGGGAACTTGCCGGATTGGATGCCGCGCCGCGGTACCGCTATATCCTCCAGGCTGAAGTCGCCAGCGACAGTCTCAAGGCCACGGATTCCATACCAAAGGCCGATGTACTTTACAAAGAAGCTTTAGATATTTATGGTCGCACAGACGTTATTGTTCCTATTCCTGTGTTTGTCAAACACAAAAAACCTACTTTTCCTGATCATCTTCCGCTGTTTGTAAGCAAAAAGAAGATGCGGCAGGCACTAAACAAATGCAACGAACTGATAAGGGATTATCCATCGAGCGACAAAATTGACGATGCCGCCTACATGGCAGGCGAAATTCATGAATTTTTCCGAGACTATTCAATCGCCCTGCTGTATTACAAAAGAGCAGTTCAGTGGAATCCGTATACGCCGTATCCTGCCCGCTATAAAGCGGCAAAACTGCTGGACTATAAACTGTTCAACAGGGCAGAGGCGCTAAAGCTTTACAGGGAATCCCTTGATAAAGAGACGGAATATCACAATTACTCTGAAATAATAAAACGGAGAATCGCGGAACTGGCGCCTGAACCAAACTCGTTAAGTATTAAATAAAAATATTTTACTTCAGTAATTGACTCAGGCCTGTATATAAAACTTACAGGCCTGTTTTTTTGAATAATATGCAGGATATCGAACATAAAACCGCTGCTTTCATAAAACAGCATAATCTCCTGCCGGCAAACTGTAATGTCTTATTAGCCGTCTCAGGAGGCGCTGATTCTGTCGCCCTGCTGTATATACTGAACAAACTTATTCCAAACGCCATACACATCGGCCATATCAATCATCAGTTAAGGGGTTCGGACAGCTTAAAGGACCAGGAATTTGTAAAATCGCTGGCAAAAAAACTGAACCTGCCGGTAACCATCGAGTCTATCGACGTCAAAACTTATGCAAAAGAAAACAAGCTGTCGACGGAAACCGCCGCCAGAAAACTTCGACTCGATGTTTTATCCCGAATCGCCGATAAAAACAATTGCCGATTCATTGCTACGGCCCATCATAAAAATGACAACGCAGAAACGGTAATTCATCGTATTCTCAGAGGTACCGGCTTCAAAGGTTTGACCGGAATCAGGCCGATGACAACTATTAACGGCAAAAAATTTATAAGACCGCTGCTGTGTTTGTCTCGCCGGCAAATAGAAGAATATCTCAAAAGCCAGAACATTCCCTGGCAGACAGACCATACAAATATCGATTGCCGATTTACCCGCAATCGAATAAGGCATCAACTCCTGCCGTATCTTGAGGAAAGCACGCCGAATCTGGTAGAAATTGTTTCTTCTCTGTCGCAGCATTCAGCAATTCTTACTGATAATATTGAAACTTGTGCTCGAACCGCCGTACAAACCTGTCTTATTTCTAAAGACAATACACAGACAACTCTTGACCTGAATAAGTTTTTAAATCAACCACAGCCTGTTCAGGTGGAACTGATTCAAACGGTTTTGACACAGCTTGGCTGCGGCCTGCAAAAATTTACATTCGAACACTACCAGAAAATCATAGATTTCGCCAAAACATCACAGTCAGGCAAAACCCTGACTATGCCAGGCAAAATAAAAATAACAAAAGGATATGATAAATTTTTCATCACTGCCCCGTCTCAAAAAACCGATAATGTGCAAAAGGAAATCGTATTATCCATCCCAGGCAAAAGTAGTTTTGCCAATTGGCAGATTGAAACTGAAATTCTGCCGATAGATAGCCTTGACATTAAAACCGTGAAAAATAACACAAATGATTTCGTGCAATGGTTTGATTTCCAGCAGATAAAACCGCCCCTGGTTGCTCGTTTTAGGCATCAAGGCGATAGATTTAAACCTTTTGGACTGGAAAAATCTAAAAAAATCGGCAAATTCTTAACATCAGAAAAAATCGACCTAAACAGTCGCAAAAAGGCCTTTCTTATCAGCGACAGCGAAAAAATCCTCTGGCTTGTACCTATCCGAAGAAGTAGCGAAGCTGCAATAACAGACAAAAGCAGAACATTACTCCAAATAAAAGCAAAGAAAACGTTCATAAATACAGTGCAGCGTTTTTTTCGACGCTGATATAATATAGACGGCTCGAATCAGAGGTAGCCACTCTGATTCGAGTTTGCTCTTGGCGATGACAAGCGGCTAATTTGTGCTTGACAATTTCTTTCACTATTCCTAAAATTCCTATTCCGGAAATTTTGTAATACCGGCAGGGTAATACCCTGTCAATCTAACATAAGTCTTTATTTTTAAAGGAGTTTTCGATGGCGACAAAAGTTGCAATTAACGGCTTTGGCCGAATCGGCAGAGCAGTAGCAAGAATCATTATGGACAGAAAAGATATGGAGCTGGTGGCAATCAACGATTTGTCCAACGCGGCGGCACTGGCTCACCTTTTCAAATATGATACTGTAATGGGGCCATGGAAAGGCACAGTCCAGGCAGCCGAAAATGCTATGGTAATCAACGGCAAAAATATTAAGGTTCTGGCCGTGAGAAATCCGGCCGAATTGCCCTGGAAAGATATGGGTATCGATGTCGTAGTAGAATCGACCGGTATCTTCAGGACAAAAGAATCGCCAAAAGGCGGCTACGGCGACCACCTCAAAGCAGGTGCCCGCAAAGTCGTTTTGACCGTTCCGGCAAAAGACAAAATCGACTGCACTTGCGTTATGGGCGTAAATGACAACACTGTAACCAAAGATATGAACTGTATTTCAAACGCAAGCTGCACAACCAATTGCCTTGCCCCCCTTGCAAAGGCTCTCCACGAAGCATTCGGGATTAAGAAAGGTCTGATGACAACCGTTCACGGCTATACGAACGACCAGAAAGTCGCGGATATGATTCACAGCGACCTTCGCAGGGCAAGAGCAGCTGCACAAAATATTATTCCGACAACCACAGGCGCCGCAAAGGCCCTGGGCGAAGTTATACCCGCACTCAAGGGCAAACTCGATGGATTCGCCCTCCGTGTACCGGTCATCGTCGGAAGCTGCGTTGACTTAACTGTAGAACTGGACAAGGAAGTTACCGTCCAGGAAATTAACACCGCTCTTAAGACAGCCGCCGAAGGCAATCTTAAAGGCATTCTGCTGTATTGCGATGAGCCTATCGTAAGCTCTGATATCATCGGCAACCCTCATTCGAGCATTTTTGATTCGCTCTGCACTATGGCAATGGGCAATTTCATTAAGGTTGTCAGCTGGTACGACAACGAGTGGGGTTATTCGAGTCGCACTGTTGACATAATTGCGAAAGTCGCGGCTATGTAAAAAAGGAAGCAAGGAAGTAAGGAAGTAAAGAGATAAGGAGCTGCCGTGGCAAAGAAAACCGTAGCTGATATAGACGTAAAAGGCAAAAAGGTCCTGATGCGGGTCGATTTTAATGTTCCGCTGGACGAGAACCGCAATATCACCAGCGATACAAGAATCGTTGCCGCCCTGCCGACGATAAAGACCATTTTAGACAAAGGCGGCTCTGTTATTTTGACGAGTCATCTGGGCAGGCCGAAGGGTCAGCGCAATGAAGAATTTTCGCTTTTGCCGGTGGCAAAAAGACTCGGCGAACTGCTGGGCAAAGAAGTGATTTTCGCTAATGACTGTATCGGAGACGAAGTAAAACAAAAGGCAGCGGCCCTAAGGGCCGGAGATGTAATGCTGCTCGAAAATGTGCGCTTCCACAAAGAAGAAGAAATAAAAGATAAAAAAGCCGCTGAGGACCCCGCCCTGCGAAAGGCAAAAGACGATTTTGCCAGGCAAATCGCCGAGTTGGGCGATGTCTATGTTGACGATGCATTCGGAACTGCACACCGTGATAATGCTTCGATGTACACTGTGCCGGTTCTGATGAAAGGAAAGAGCAGGGTTATCGGTTTTCTGATTGAAAAGGAGCTGAAATTCCTCGGTGATGCTCTGAACAATCCTAAAAAACCATTCGCAGCCATTCTCGGCGGAGCGAAAGTTTCCGATAAGCTAAAAGTCATCGAAAGCCTTATGAAAAAGGTCGATAGAATTCTTATCGGCGGAGCGATGGCCTATACCTTCTTCAAGGCAAAAGGCCTGACCGTCGGCAACAGCCTTTGTGAAAATGATTTTGTCGATAAGGCAAAAGAATTAATGTCGAAAGGCGGATGCGAATTGGTTTTGCCGGTCGATACCGTAATTTCTCATGAAATAAAGGCAGGTGCCGCGAATAAAGTCGTAGCAGGCAATATACCCGACGGCTGGCAAGGCGTTGATATCGGCCCCGAAACAATAAAGCTGTTCGTCAAGAAACTCGAAGGTACAAAAACCGTTGTATGGAACGGACCTATGGGCGTTTTTGAGATACCGCCGTTCGATACAGGTACTAAAGCTGTGGCTGAGGCGGTAGCAAAGGCAACTGATGCCGGCGCTATAAGTGTCATTGGCGGCGGCGACAGTGCAAGTGCTATAAAGAAAATGGGACTTACCCAGCGCGTGAGCCACGTCTCGACCGGCGGCGGAGCGAGTCTTGAGTTTATGGAAGGCAAAAAATTCAAATGCCTTGAAATACTTGATGAGAAGTAGCCCCAAGATACGAAGGCGCAAATTAAAAAATAGAATAAAAAGGCCGGGATAAAATGCCCGGCCTTTAGTTTTAATCGCTTGATTCTTTTTTATCTGCGATGTTTTCGCAAAACCAAACCGCCGAGAGTTAGCAGAAGAACTGTTGCTGGTTCTGGAATCGGGGGGTTAATCCAAAGAGGGTCATAATCTTCAAGATATAAGCTCCGCCCCGGTGCAGCTGGCTGAAGCCAACTCAGGAATGGCTGATAATGCCTTTGATAAGTTTCACCGGCGAGACTGCCCATAATACTGGTATAGTCTATTAAAGGAGATGATGGATTAACCGCACCTCCGCTATATTCATCATATAAGCTAAACATATGCCCGACTTCATGTGCTACATATGCTCCGTTATACTCAGCCCCCCAAGCAGAAGTTGTATACCAATTAAGCATGTTGCCACTACCCTGACCGGATATAACAGTTACGGTATGATGAATAGTGTCTGTTAACGAATGTAAAAAAGTTGTATCGAAATTGACGTGATATTTAAAGCTGCCATCTACGATATCAAATTTACGGTCCCATGCGCTTTCTATTCCATTTTCCCATATTTGCTCCAGAGCCGAACCCGGGTTATAACCGGTTAGCAGGATTCGTAATTGAACGTTTAACTCTAGATTACTAAAACCTATATCATATTTGTATGTCCAGCCATATGGCGGACTCGAACGGTATCCCTGAACGGTTTGAGTTATAATATCATTTACATATATCGGATTTGCGAAAGAGATTGTGCAGGCAGTTAATATCGGAAACAGAAATATTATGACTAAATATTTTTTTGGAATAATCATTGTTCTTCCGCTTCGTTTATATGCCATTAAGCCGACTGGTCATAAAATACTATTCAATTTATGGCTTGGGCGTTCAATAAAATACCAATATGAGCTTTCAACTCCCCAGTTTGCGAGATTATAGCATATATGATGATAAATGTCAAGAACTTTATGCGATAAAATCGGGCTATTAACCGAGATAACAATGCCCGACAAAAAAGAAACAGGGATGCGGCCGATAGAATAATAGCCGCTGGTTTTCCCATCGGCTTTTTTGTGTCTTAATTTGCGGTTTTAATTTGCGTCGTACAGAACTGTCATCTAAGTGTTATTATCAAGCATCTGGGGCCTATCGTAAAGAAACATTGCCGGCTAAACTTGTTGCAATCC
>JAHJUV010000080.1 GCA_018828825.1 Planctomycetota bacterium
GAATCAGGAAAAACTCCCACGACTCCCAAAATCCTTTGCTGATTATCGGCTCGGTGAGCAACTGATGGATTTTTAGTGCCGTTGCGACCAGGAAAACCACCCCTGCTATCCACATTACAATTATATTCGCTTTTTTCATCTTATGCTCTCATATGAAGTCCGCCGTTAACGGTTCATAAATCATTATTGTTTTTCCCCATTCTGAATCTGCTCCAGCCTTATTACCAGTTTATCTAATTTTTTCTGGCCCTCATCATATTTTTCGTATGAATGCCGCAGATGCCCGCCGAGCGTGTCCCATAACGAACCAAATTCAGCAAACGAAACATTAAGAGCCTTGAGGTTTTGACGAATCTCGGCGGCCTGTTTTTCAATTTGCAGGCCGTGAAGGCCCATTACTATCGTCATAAGATAAACATAAAGCAGGTTCGGCGAAACAGGGAAAACCTTTTTCCCCATCGCGTAATCCTGGATGTTTATCGTATCTTCCGCCGTTTTTACCATCGCCTCGTAATAAACATTTTCAGCGGGAATATACATAATCGCAAAATCAAGCGTCCCCTCGTCAGGCTTAATATAGCTTTGTGATATCTTATCAATATGCTTTTGGACATCCTTTAAAAATTCTCTGTGAAGCTTTTTCGCATCGGCCTCATTCTGCGACTGCTGGAACTTTTTAAAATTTTCCAGCGGAAATTTTGCGTCGATTGGAACTGAATATTGCGGCATTTTTACCAGCGCATCGACAATTTTGCCGTCACGGAAAGCATATTGAAGAGCGAAACTGTCCGCCGGCAGCAAAGCGGAGAGAACATTTTCAAGCGACCATTCGCCAAGTCCGCCGCGAAGTTTCGGGCTGGCAAGTATCTGCTGAAGACTTTTTATGTCGCCGCCAAGTTCCATTATCTTTTGACTTGAGCCCTGAAGCTGGCCGAGCTGATTATTCACTTTCTCAAGGGTCTGGCTGTGAAATTGAAGATTTTTATTTACCGTCTCCTGACCGGAAATGAGCGATTGCTGAAGACTCTGGGACAGGTTTTCCTGCGCCCTTTTTATACCTTCGAGCTGCGATCGGATAGTAAGCCACAGTAAGGCCACTATCACCGCTAAAACCGCTACTATTAGAATTACAATAAGTGCCTCTGTCATAAAATAATTCCCAAAAACTTTGTATTTTGAGAAATTATAACTTTTTCGCCCTAAATCGTCAAAAGCTATAAAAAAACAAATTAGAGATTTAAAAAGTCTGGTTTTTTAGGTCCCAGAAAAAGTGTCAAGATAGGTAAAATTTTACATAAAATCCTTTTTTCATCCGATTATAGATGTTATTATATTGTGTTTGTGAGGATATGGAGGTCTCACAGCGAAGGATTGCCTATTATCGTGGTATAAAACATTAATATAGGGAAGATGTAAGCCAAAAGGAAAAAGAAAACCAAAAATCCTTTGAAGGAGGAAGGTCGTGAAAAAGGCTTTATTAGTTTTATTATTAACGTCGTTAATACTCATTTCCGGCTGTTACAGTTGCCACACCCGGATGGAAATGCAGGGCAAAACACCGGCAGACCCAGCAGCAAAATTTATGTGGGATAGGAACTGTCGGCCGGCTCCTATACCTTTGCCAGAAAGGTGTGAACCGTTTCCAAAATCCCTGCCTCCGCCGCTATCTCTTCCTAATTGCGAGGAAAGAACTTATCCCTGCCAAGGCTGTGGTGTAGTTCGGCTCGAAAAATGTATGCCAAAGCAGGTGCAGACGGGTACCGAATTTGAATATACCATTAGGGTTACTAACCTTACGAATGGAGCGCTGACTGACGTAGTCGTAACAGATACATTAAATGAAAATATCCAGCATAAATCGTCAAATCCACCGGCAAATGTCCAGGGCAACAAGCTCATTTGGGCTTTCTCCGGTCTCGGCCCGAAACAAGCCGTAGAAATCAATGGTGTTGCTGTGGCTATCGTAAGCGGTATTCTTAAGAACTGTGCCGATGTTACATACAGGATGCCTGTTTGTGTCCAGTCTGTAAGTGTCCAGCCCAATATCATTATCACAAAAACCGCTCCTGCCGAAGTTTCCATCTGCGACCCGATTAAAGCGGTATTCAAGGTTGAAAACACCGGTACAGGCCCAGCCAATAATGTAAGAATTATCGATAATCTTCCTGAAGGTCTCGTAACCGCTCAGGGTTCATCGAAAATCGAAATTCCAATGGGCTCTCTGCTTGCCGGCACATCGAGAAGTGTCGCCGTTACTCTCAGAGCTCAGAGACCCGGAACTTTCAATAATAAAGCTATTGCTGTTGCGGACGGCATAAACGTAGAATCCCAGACAGTTACAACTATGGTTAAAAAACCGGTACTTAAGATTACTAAAACAGGTCCTGACGCCCAGTACCTTGACAGGAAACTTACTTATGAAATCGCCGTAACCAACACAGGCGATTGGCCGGCTGTCAATACTATTATCGAAGACTTCGCATCCGGCGGTCTGCATTTCGTAAAGGCAAGTCGGGGCGGCACACTTATAAAAGACAAGGTTATGTGGAAAGTCGCAAAGCTCAATCCTGGCGCTACCGCAAAGACCTATGTCACATATATGCCTGATGGTTTGGGCACTATAGTAAATACGGCTACTGCTTCAGCGGTTTGTGCTGACGCTGTTAAAGCCACTGTCCAGACACAGATCAAAGGCATACCTGCGATTCTGCTTGAGGTTGTTGATATTACCGACCCGATAAAAGTCGGCGACGATGTAACATATAGAATCACAGTAACAAACCAGGGTTCGGCAGTAGGTACAAATATCGCAATTAAAGCGATACTTGAATCCGAGATGGGATATGTAAGCAACGCCGGCGCGACACAAGGCTCATTCGCAGGCAATACCGTTACATTTGCTCCGCTGCCGTCACTTGCTCCGAAGACAAGGGCAAGCTGGGAAGTTGTCGTAAAGGCCGAAGCTGTGGGCGATATCCGGTTCAAGACTACTATGAGAAGCGACCAGCTAACAAGAGACGTCGAAGAAACCGAATCGACCAACTTCTACGAATAAGCATAACCCGTTTATGTAAAGCAAGTTACAAGCCCCCTGTTTTCCGGCCGGGGGCTTTTTTAATAAATTGATAGTGGACTGTCGGCGGCAAATCTGTTATTCTCGAGGTGGATAATATTTTTTAACAAGGAGGTATTTTATGCAGTGGCTGCCTAAAATTATCGCCGTTCTTATCGTAATTGACGGAATTGTAGTTCTCTTCAGGCCTGACCTCTTGAAAAAATATTGTCAGCTTTTCTCCGAGGGGGCAACTATTTATGTCGCTGCGGCCCTCAAGGCCCTGATTGGCGCCGGATTGCTCTTCGGCGTTTCAGAAAAATGCAATCTCCAATCGGTAATAATCGCCTTTGGAATTTTAGCTATTGCCGGCGCGATTTTCATTATCGCCGCCCCGCAAAAGGCAAGGGCTATAACAGGCTGGTTCGCAAACAAAAACACCGCAACACTGCGGCTTTTGTCGATAATTTATCTGCTTATCGGTGCACTTTTAGTATTCTCATCCTGATAATATCATTCCGGCCTGATAAACAACCAGTGTTACAATATAAGCCATTGCCGTAAGCCCGCCAAACTGCAGGATAGCCCATTTCCATGCACCAGTCTCCGACCGTGTAATAACAGCAGTTGCAATACAGGGTGCGCTTATGAGACAAAACAGCATAATACAAAATCCCTGCAGCGGCGTATAATCACTGCTCAGCTTTTTCTGCAAAACAGAAACATCCTCATGCTCTGTAACCGCATAAACAATACCCATTTGTGCTACAAATACTTCCTTGGCCGCAAGAGCGCCTATCAAAGCTGTCGCGATTTTATAATCGAAACCCAGCGGTTTCAATATCGGTTCAAGAGTAACACCGGCTCTGCCGATTACGCTGTGCTTTAACATAGCCGTCTGCGCATCAGTATCATTCAAATTTGCAAGTTTATCTACGTCAATCCGCGGATATCTTGCAGCAACCCATAAAACTATCGAAAGCAACAGGATAATAGTGCCCGCCTTTTTCAGATACAGCCAGCCCCTTTCCCACATATGAATCAGGACAGCTTTTAAGGTCGGCATCCTGTACGGCGGCAATTCCATTACATACGGGATTGTTTCGCCTTTAAGCAGAGTGATTCTTAAAATCTTGGCTGATATAACGGCAAGGGCAATCCCTATAAAATAAATCAGCCACATTACCGGCCCACGCCACTCTTCACGGAAAAATGCAGGGATTATAAGCGCATATATAGTCAGCCTTGCACCGCAACTCATCAAAGGCGTGATAAGAATCGTAGTTATTCTGTTACGCCTGTTTTCCAGGATTCGGCAGGCCATAATTGCTGGCACAGAACAACCGAATCCTATGAGCATCGGAATAAAACTCTTGCCGTGCAGCCCGATTTTGTGCATCAGCCTGTCGGTAACAAAGGCCGCTCTGGCCATATAACCGCTGTCTTCCAGTATGGCGATAGCCGCAAAGAGCAGCATTATATTAGGTAAAAATACCACTACGCCGCCGACGCCGCCGATTATACCGTCAACTAAAAGCGACTTTAACACATTATCGCTTCCCGTAGGCCAAAATCCTGTAACAGTTTGTCCCAGCCAGCCAAAAAACGACTCCAGCCAGCCCATCGGCCATTCGCCAAACCGGAAAGTCAAATCGAAAACGATATACATCAACGCGATAAAAATCGGCAGGCCTAAAATCTTATTGGTAATAACTGTATCAATCATATCACTGCGATTGTGCCTGCCTTCGATAGTGTTTTTCACCGCCTCCTGACAGGCGCCGGATATAAAACCATAACGTCTGTCGGCAATTATTATCTCCGGCTCTTCAGCGAAAATGGTGTTGAGGTGCTTAATACTGTTTTGAACAGCCGAAAGAATTTCCTGATTTTGAATATGCTTTGAAACATCCGCATCCTGTTCGAGAAGTTTTATTACTATCCATCTGCTGTTATGCAGTTCATCGAATTTTTGCTGTAGTTTTTCGATCTCATTTTCTATCTCGCCGCCATATTTAACTATTGCGGCATAATCTTTCCGCGGCTGTTGCGATATTTCAACTGTCGCCTTGAGCAGTTCGTCTATGCCCTGCTGTTTGTTTCCTACGGTTTGAACAATTTTGACGCCAAGCAGAGTTGAAAGTTTTTCGATATCGAAAACAAGCCCTCTTTGCCGGGCAATATCGCTCATATTAAATGCCAGAACCAGCGGCACATTAAGCTCCATAAGCTGCACGGCAAGATAAAGATTTCTCTCAATATTCGAAGCGTCGATAACATCGACCACAACATCCGGCTTTTGCTCTATAATGAAATTTCTCGTAACGACTTCCTCTGTCGAATAAGCCGTAAGGCTGTAAGTGCCTGGCAGGTCGATAATATCGAGTTCATAATCCTGATAACGGCAGAGTCCCTGTTTTTTCTCGACCGTTACGCCGGGATAATTGCCGACATGCTGGCGCATACCGGTCAAAGAATTAAAAATTGTGGTTTTGCCGCTGTTGGGATTACCGGCAAGAGCAACTATAATTTTTTTAATCTTTTCAGCCATTGGCCGTATCAGCTTTCTGAGGATTTAACAATAATTTTTCCCGCCATACCTCTGCCGAGGACCATTCGAGAACCTTTCAAGCCGATAACAAACGGTCCGGGATGGCCGTTGTTTATTACCTTAAACTCAACTCCTGCCAAAAGACCCATCGCGGCAAGTCTCGCCTTTAGCCCTCGTCCTGCATCGATTTTTAAGAGCCGAACCTTTGTGCCGTTAGTTATATTTGTTAAGCAAGTTTGTTCCTGTATCTTCATAAAAATCAAACACCTTTCGAACGGCAGTACTTATTAAATTCGGCAGTTATGTCCGCCCCTTTTTTACTGTAACTTGTCGAAAACTCAGTAAAACTCAACAGTCTTGAAATAACATAAGGCCCCAGGGCATGCTCAGCCTTGCAGGCAGCCTGTTTGGCGGCCCGCTGTTCAACACCGAGAACATTGACAAAAAAAGACTCAATTATGTTGTGCCGGCGTACCACAGATTCGGCCTGTTGAGTACCCTTTTCAGTAAGACCAATAAAACCGTAAGGCTTATAATCCACTAACCCCTTACTATTCAAAGACTTAAGCGCGCCGGTAACGGAAGCCCTTGAAACACCGAGACTTTCGGCTATATCTTTGCTTCTGGCAACCTTATGTCGGCAAATCAGGTTGTAAATAGCCTCAAGGTAGTCTTCCGATGAAGCACTTAAATTTTTCTTTATAGCCATATATTTGCTCCTTTTAGCTATAACTAATATAGTTAGGCTCTCCTAACTTTGCAAGTGAAAAATCGTAAAATTTTTAATTTCTGGAAAAAAAATGTTTTGCATGATAAGTTTATCAAAACCAGTTATATAAATTTGAGAATTCTATGAAGGTTGATTACAACAAAATATATTCAAGCTATTCACAAGAACATATTAACTACATAAAAAATATGGCCATCTGGAAGGCAAAATATCTTTGTAAGTTAATTAAAGATGAGCCTGCTGAATCCATTCTCGAAATTGGAACGGGACGAGGCGATGTTTTAAATGCCTGTTACCCCTTCAAGGTAAAAATAGGCGCGGATATCTCTGATGAAGCAATTAAACAACACCATGATATTTACAAAGAACATAAGTTGGTAAAAATAGACGCCGATAAGCCCCTTCCCTTTAAGGACAATGAAGTCGACTTTGTTTTACTATGTGATATTCTGGAGCACATTGACAATCCCGCGTTTCTTTTAAGGGAAGCCGGCCGGGTAGGTCGTAATGTGTTATTAAAGATACCAATAGAAAATGCTTTGCTTCTTAAATTCATGATGAAAATTAATAAAGTTGAGTATGGCCCAAATCATCCATCGGGACACCTTTATTGCTGGACAATGTCAGACGTGAAAAAACTTGTCGAGAAATCCGGACTCAAAATAGTCCGTAGCAAATTCTTACCAACACCTGCAAACCTTCTTAAAAAGAAATATCTGCTAAAAACTATAACTGTTTCACTTATATCGCTTGCTGATCTTTTAACAGCAGACAATTTTTTTTCTAAAATCCTTATAGGTGGTTCTTTATTTGCCATTGCACATAAGTAAGAACTTGGCATCCAGCTTTAGGCGTTATTGGTTACTTTTTTGAAATCTGCCGGTGACTTATACCATAACCAGCCGGAACTGCCGCCCCCTACCACAAATACCCAGCTTAAGACTACGGCCCTGTCAATCATAGCAGCCGTAATTCCTGCTTCCAGTGGTATACCTAATACCACAGCACCTGCGCCGAGAACTGCTTCACGAATACCAAGTGCACCGGGCGTAAGGTTTATAAACATCATCACAAATCCCATTGCACCGAGTACAAGATAACCAGCCGGATGAATATCCTTATCCATACTATGGTAAATAACTCCCAACCTGACAGAAGTAAGCACAAAATTGAGAAAAAGCAAACCACTGGTAATCAGCAAAACCTTTCTATCCTGTGTTATAGCCTTTCGACCAAGAAGAAAATCCCTCAGTACGACTGCAGGTTTTGATACTCCTTTCGGGACAGGCAAAGGCAAAAAAATCAGTAAGCACGAAAAAACGAAGCTAATCAGGAAAATTCCTGCCAGAATCTGTTTATTTACATCCGCCAAACCATAAAAAAGAGCCAAAACTATCATTCCGGCCAGAGATGCAACGGCAGAAAGAACAAGAGTAAGATATACAGCAAACGTGCCATAATGTGAGTATTTTAGGCCATAATGTCTTTTGAGATAGTTTGCCTTGAAAAATGTACCAAATTTCATAGGTAAATAGTTAAGCAAAACGCTGGTATTTTGCAGCATAACCATATCCCAAAACAAAACTTTTGCACCCATAGGTCTAAGTATTGATACATTAAACGCAGCCCCATTAAGTGTACCCAGAAAACATACAAAATAAATAATTATCAACTCTGCTGCACTCAGCTTTAACAGCACCCTTACCTGCTGCCAATGTCCTGCAAGATACCAAATCAAAAAGGCCAGGATGGCAACGCCGAGAATATGTTTAAGCCATTTAAGCATTTACAGGACATTTCCCTAATTTGTAAATATATGATGTTGCCAGAAAAGCCGAGCTGCTCGGAAACATCAAATAATTACCTGTTCTTATACCGTGCAGCGTGTAAGGCAAAATCGCATAGGTGCCAAGCCTTTTTTCAATATTAAAACCGCAAAAATCAGCAACTCTGCCCATATTTTGCCGTGTAAAAGAATGTATGTGCCCTTCCGTATCGGGAGATTTGAGCAATTCAACCAGAAGATATATCCAGTTATATGGATTAGGCGCAGACAATAAAAGTACACCATTGTCCTTCAATATCCTTTTGAATTGATTAAGCAAAAATGTCGGATTCTCAACATGCTCTATTAATTCGAAACAGAAGATATAGTCAAACTTGTTATCTTCAAACGGCAGACCTTTCATTACATCGCAAACCTGAAAGCTGCCTTTTTTGTGCTTTAGATTTTCAATCACCTTTTCAGAAATATCGAGTCCATTATAATCGCAATCTATCCCTTTCTTCGCGAGAAAATCACAAAGGAAAGCATGTTTACAGCCGACGTCAAGAATCTTTGCGCCGTTCTGTATATTTACCAATTTCAAAGCCCGGCTGTATCTGGTGAAACCCTGTTTATCAAACTTCGTATAAGATTCAGCACGTTTTTCGTAGAATTCTTTTTTATTCATACGTTATTTTCTATATTCTGATACTGTCTTTTGCAGTGTTTCGAGCATAGTTTGGACGTTCTCCTTCCAGTAATAGTTTTTAACGACAAAATCCCTGCCTGCCCTGCCTATATTATTACGTAATTCAGGATTTTTTGCCAGCTTTATTATCGCCTCTGCGAGAACATCAGGATTATTAGGCTCAATCAATATTCCAGTTTGTCCATCTATACATACTTCAGGCACTCCGCCCACACGGGTCGCCACAACCGGACATCCACAGGCAGATGCCTCTAATATGGAGACGCCAAAAGACTCCTGACAAATACTCGGGTGAACGAACACATCAAAAGAATTAAAAAAAACAGGCAACTTTTCATTCGGAATAAATCCCGTAAACTCGACCTTATCCATAATTCCAAGCTCACGCGCCATATTCTGTAATTGAGCTTTCATTGGTCCTTGTCCAATAATTACCAGACGAGCATCGGGTAATTGACGGCAAATTTCAGGCATTGCTGATATTAGAATATCAGGCGCATATTTAGGTGATAGGGCTTTGACAAAACCTATAAGAAATCCTTTTTCGCTTTCTTTTGTTTCCTGCCTGACAACAGGCCTAAACAATTCGTAATCAACTCCAAAAGGGATATGTTTTATGGGTACCGTCGCCGGTCTTAAATCCACAGTCCTATCAATCATAAACCTGCTCGTTGAGCATATCATATCCGCTTTTTTTAACGCATACCTGGTAAGCCAACCCTTTATTACTGTGGACAACCCCTTTGCGCAATAAATCACATCACTACCCATTATGGAAACAACAAATGGATGGTAATCGGCAAAAGCAGCTATCACTCCATATGTAATTGTATAGTATGCAATTACGATATCCGGTTTTAACTTCTTCAATGCTCTCTTGGCCGTTAAAAGCAAATAAATATAAGACAAAAAAGTAAAAAACACAGAACCGGAATTCACATTTCCCACATTAACCGTATGGACAGTGATCCCAGATATTTCGATATGTCGAATGCTGAGCAAATGAACCTCGTGGCCTTTTTCCGCAAAGGCTTTGGCCCATCGTTGGGTATGCACTGAAAGAGCATTAGCCAAAATACAAATTTTCATTTTCAAAATATCCTATTATTTCACAGGATTCTGCAAATCGAAAAGCACATAACTCGACATACCGGCCTTGAGAAACCTTCCTTTTTTGTCCATCTCGCCGGACACGCCGGAAATATATTCATATCTATAAAGCTGTCCAAGCTGTTTGCTGAGATTGTTCAGATACGCATCAGATTGAGGGTCGCCCACAGACAAAGGCATAAGATAAAACGGGTATTTACCGATTTTGGCCGCAGTCGTAATATCTTCAAACTTCATTGCATGAGTAATTTCACGGTCAAGATACCACGCAACCTCAGGCCTATAGAACGCCCCCTTTGATTCGTGCTGATCAACAATAAACGGGTCGAAACTCAGCAGATATTTATCAGGCGGTATTCGAGAGTTAAGCATCTGAAACATTTTAATCTTCGCATCCGGCTGCCAGCGAATCGCATAGTAATGATTCGTCCCGATAATTGAAAAAACGAGAAACATACCAGTTACAAAAACAATTGCTGCGATGGCATAC
Source organism: Planctomycetota bacterium (assembly GCA_018828825.1). Classification (GTDB taxonomy): domain Bacteria; phylum Planctomycetota; class Phycisphaerae; order Sedimentisphaerales; family UBA12454; genus UBA12454. Next base: position 10,408 of record JAHJUV010000080.1, read on the forward strand.
TTTTTATTTATTTTCGAAGCTAAATCCGCAAGAAGCATCGTGCCCTGCGATGCCGCAATTGCTACAAGAGCACAAAGAGGCAGTTCCCATGTCTGATGCCTCCATAACGCGCCTTTTAAAATAAACAATTGAAAAAACGGCAGAAGGAAAAACAGCAAAAAGCATGGGAATCGTCTTTTGCGAAAATCTGCCTGTGCCGGTTTAGGCTGACTGAAAACAAGTAACTGGCCGATTGTAAGATACAGAATAGCTGCAATAAGAACGGGAACAGTAAAATTAGTTGCCGCGAATCCCCACATTTTTGCAAACCAGGCACCCCACACAAACTCAGGCATTTCGCCTTTAGCCGACCTCCACCTGTAAAGCTCGACTATCTTGTCAATATTCCAGCCATAGCCGGACGCCATTATGATAAAATTCAAAAGCATACTGCCCAGCGGCGCTCCCGCTAAAACAGCAAGTATTTTTATATCCGGCATTTTTTTCCTGACTAGACACTGAAACAGGTAATCAAAGCCTATGGCCATTCCAAAGAAAAACCCCGTCCAGCCGAACTGCACCGCAAAAAACAAGGCTGTCGCCAGGATTATCATATAAAAACGCTTGTTTCTTTCCGACTCAATCCTTTCTGTTAATGCAAGATAACAATATATCGCCAAAAATCCGAAAAGATTTGGAAATCCTCCCGTGCCGAAATAGCCAATCAGGGGGAATAACACATAAAACAATGCCGCCAACAGAGCAGTTTTATTATCCAACAGTCCTTTAAATAATTTCAGTATTATCAGCAAGGTGCCAAGGGACATAAGAATATTCAACAGCTGATAACTGAGCTCGCTTACGCCGAAGATTTTCATAAACAATGCAAGTGATAAAACTGCAAGCTGTGGATGGTCCTTATATACGGTTGGATTTGGGGTCGGTGGATTGCCGACTGCCCATGTTGTCATACCTTTCGTATAGGCCAGACCGTATTTAACATGTGCGCGGGCGGCCCACGCTCCGCTTGCGGTCGCCCAGCTGTGAAGACCGCCAAACGGTCTCGGCACACCTCTCGCCATCGTCAGGACCAGAATAATCATTATTAAAGAGGCTGTCGGCCAAAAAATATTACTTTCTTTTTCGGGGATCACTGTGGTTTTTGCCATTTTTAAAAGCCCTTAAACTATATGATTTTCATACGAGACTGCTCTATAGTTTCTGCGATATATTGAGTAACGTCTATTTTGCCCTGCAGGTAGTTTTGCAACGCCGTCTTTTTATTTTCAGGATTCTTCAGCAATTCAACGGCTCTATTCATCGCCTTCTGCGTATCTGTTATATGTTCAAGCAATTCATATTTCGCAAATTCCTGTATAGTGCCCGCCGTCAGCGTATTTATATAAATTACAGGCACACCCAAAACCGCTGACTCAGACGCCATAGTCGCCCCCTCGGTCACGCACAGCGACGCAAAAGCCATTAAATGATGAATCTGATGAACGGGAATTTTAAGTTTATACTCCTCAAGCTCTTTAGGCAGTTCGGCTTCAGATGTAATATAAACCTTCGCATATTTGCTTATTTCGGAGATAAATTCCACCTTGGCGTTCTTTTCAAAACCGTGCTGACCTACATCATGATGAGCCTGCCAACTTACGAACCGGACCAAGCAGTATTTTTCGTCCGGGTCAATGCCGATATCTTTCAGGACGTTTTTGTCAGGCGTAAACCTGTTCGGATGAAGATATGCCAATTCGTGACAGCCGGCATAACGAATCTGTTTTTTGCCGAGATTTATCGAATAGCAATCGGGCGTATAAACAGCCGTTGCGAATGGAAATGTCATTTTATGAGATATTCCAGCATGCTCGGTATCGTCCCAGACTACTACCGACTTTCGACAAAGAAAACCGGCGTGAGCGGCAAAAACACCGCCAATCGCAGTCAAAACATCGGGTTTGAATTTCCGACAGAATTGCCAGAGTTTATAATCTCTTTTTATAAGCTCCGAGAACAGCGAAAGTTTGCCTTTACCGATACTCGAAAGAACAGTATGTTCTATTCCGTACAGATTCAGCAGTTCTATTACTATTTCCTTCTCGCGTGCCGTCACCGCAACCTCATGGCCGTGCGATTTCCAGTCTCCTATCGCATTTCTAAAAAAATGTACGTGAGCCGGATGTGTAACCTCAACAAGTATTCTCATTTCAAATCCTTGTTGCACTCCATATCAAACCACATCGCGAAAAGTGTAAACTGAACTGCGGTAATAAATGAAAACATCGCGGCAAGTGCATTTATCGGAGGAATGTGTCCTTCGGTAAACCACTTATAAAACAATCTGGCAAAGAGCGCTACCGTCGCGACATCAAAAAATAGACCAAATACATAAAAGAAAATCAGCGGATGAAAGTCTCTGATAATATATTTTTCCTTCATCCTATACAAAAAGCACTTCAGCAGAAGCCACGAAAGTTTTGGCACAACCGCGTGAATTTTTATGCCGCTGTCTTCGCCAATGTTATAAACCGGTTTTATCGGCACATCACGAACCTTCAGATTATATATATTAAGTTTGACCAGCAAATCGTTCGGCATACCGTATCGCTTGTATATTTTGTCGATATCAATAAGCTCCAGCGCCTTAAGATTTATCACAGTATAACCTGTCTGAGAATCGGCTATATGCCAGTATCCGCTGGCGATTTTTGTCAGCAGCGAAAGAAACGAATTGCCGAGATACCTGACTTTCGGGATTATATTCCACGCATTTCCGGTAAATAAACGGTTGCCTTTGGCATAATCAACTTCGCCGTTTACAATCGGTTCAAGCAAAGCAGGCAAATCCTTAGGGTCCATCTGTGCATCACCTGCCATTACAGCAGTCGCGAAAATTTTATTATCACGGGCCCATTTATAACCAGTGGAAATTGCCGCCCCAACACCCTGGTTCTTCTCATGACATAGCAGGATTATTCTGCCATTGGATTTCTGAGCATACTGGCTAACAACTTCCGCGGTGTTATCTTTGCTCTTGTCGTCGACAATGACAATCTTGTCAACATAATCAGGCATTGTTTCAATTACCCTGCATATAAGCTTTTCTTCGTTATAAGCAGGCACCACTACGCAAACTGTTATGTTTTTATACATATCATATCCTTCTATAAAGAAGTTTTATCTGCTGAAAAATACCCTGACAATATCGTTATACGTAATCAGTATGAATAGCAGCCCTATTATTGCAAGGCCGACATACGTCAATCCTTCCTGTATTTTGATGTGCACCGGTGAGCCCTTGATTTTTTCGATAATCAGCAGCACAATAAGCCCGCCGTCGAGTATCGGCAGCGGCAGAAAATTCATCACCGCAAGACAGGCGCTGATAATCCCCATAAAATGCAGATACTGCATATAATCCTTATCGCCTATAATTTTCGAGCTTGCCGCAATCATTCCCACAGGCCCCATAAGGCTCTTCGGACTTACCTCGCCCACAATCAGGCCTTTGATTGTCATATATGTCTGCGCGATAAACTCAACTGTTTTTCTTGTACCCATTTTCAGCGCGCCAGTAAGTCCCGCCGCCCTGTAAAGCTTCGTCAACGGCTTAAACGGTATATCGTATAAAGACAAAGCCCTCATAGCGAGCAACTCGCCGCTGCTCGGCACCGGCAAACGAATTCCACCGTCGCAAATTATGCTGTGATAGGCGATTTTTACCGTCTTGCCCCTGTGTTTTTCCAATGCCGCCGCGATATCGAAATAATTATTAACTTTCTCACCGGCAACAGAAACTATCTCCGCGCCTCTCGGCAAATCGGAAAATACCGGCGAATTCATATCTGCCGCCGCCGTTACTGTACTATCAACATCCAGCCCGACCCCTATCCCGATAATCGCCCTGCCGTCAGATGCCTTCCGCGGCGTTACCGCGACATTAACTGTTTCATTATCCCGCAAAACCACCATACTGAGTTCTTCCCCAAGACTGGCGATTGTCTCCTTGCGCAATTCCTCGTAGGTAGGATTAGCCGTATCGCCCGCCTGAACGATAACATCCCCGATATGCAGTATCTCGTTCACATCGGATTTTTCGATGGTTATAATTTTCAGTCTCGGTATCAGCCCGCAAATCTGGGCCGGAACAAAATCACCACCGTCCTCGTATTCGATATAGCCTACATATTCGAGCTTATCTTCAAACGCTACCGGTTCACTCTGGCCCGCCCTGTGAAATGTCAATTCAGCCGCCGGCTTAAAAACATTCTTCATCTTATCGCTGTATTGCCAGAAATGTTCTATTTTTTCGCCGTTGACAGCGGCCAGTACATCGCCCGCCTTTAGTCCGGTTTTTTCAAGCAGCGCCTTTGGATTTTCAACCTTCGCGATTGTAAGTGTGCTCCCAGGCAGTATGCCGAATCCCTTGAATCCCCGTCTGGGCATATTCTTGGCCTTAACAGAAAAATCCTTAATGCTGCCGTCTGTTTGTTTTACCTTCAGATTGACAGCTTCGTCTTTGCCTGAAAAAGCCGCGGCAATCATCACTCCCCTGAAATCCGGCCCCGCTTTGCCGTTGATTTCGAGTATCTCATCGCCCGCCTTCAGCCCCGCCTTGGCCGCCGGATACCCAGGCAGACAATCGCCTATAATCGCAGGCGACATCTTAATACCTACCGTAAAGACGACGACAAACAATATTGCCGCCATCAAAACGTTCATTACGACACCTGCCGAAACCGTAACTATCCGTTTCCATATCGCCACGTTGACGAATGAACGCGGGTTGTCGCTCGGCTTGTCCGCCCCGACATCTTCCTGCCCTAAAAGCTTAACGAATCCGCCTATCGGAAAAATCCTTAACTGGTATTCCGTCTCGCCCGCCTTACATTTAATCGGCACCTTTATACACAACAGCCCATCTTCTTCTGGGTCGTTTTCCTTCTGCAGGATAGTAGGAAATATCCTGAACCTGAGATAATTTTCACATTTCTTAAAGCCAATCACAACCGGCCCGAAACCTATCGCGAACGCCTCGATACTGACACCGGATAATTTGCCCGTGATAAAATGGCCGAATTCATGCACAAAAATCACTGCGCCAAGACCTACAAATGATAGGATTATACTGCTGCTTTTACTGAGATTACCGAAGATATAATGGACTATCATTCCAACTATCAGCAAAAGTACCAGGGTGTTTATTAAATTCTTCGCCTTTACCTTACTCTGTTCAGCCATTCTTTTACCTCATTTCTTGCCCAGTCATCTGCCGAAAGCAAATCATTGAGCGTTGCATCCGTTTTAACTTTATGTTTATTGAGACAATATTCGATAATTTCGACTATATTAACAAATTTTATCTTTCCTTCCAGAAATTCTTTAACCGCAGCCTCATTTGCCGCGTTAAACACCGCCGCTGCCGTTCCGCCTGTCCGGGCCACTTCGTAGCCCATTTTCAACGCCTTAAAAACCTCCATATCAGGCTTTTCAAACGTCAGACTGCCTATCTCTTCCAGTCTCAGATGTTTGGTTATCCCTTTTACCCTGTGCGGAAACGTCAGCGCATACTGAATCGGCAGACACATATCCGGCCCAGACATCTGCGCTATCACCGAACCGTCCACAAACTCCACCATTGAATGAATAATCGACTCCGGATGAACGAGCACCTCGATTTTTTCCACCGGCATATCGAACAGCCATTTCGCCTCGATTATTTCAAGCGCTTTGTTCATCATCGTTGCTGAATCTACGGTAATTTTCTTGCCCATATTCCACGTCGGATGCGCAAGTGTCTGTTCGATAGTTGCGTTCTTAATCTGTTCTTTTGTTGCCCCCCTGAAAGGCCCGCCGCTCGCCGTCAGGATTATCCTGTTCACTTCTTTAGCGTCCCCCGCCTGCATCGCCTGAAAAACAGCCGAATGTTCGCTATCGACCGGCAGGATTTTAGCCCCTGTTTCCTTTGCTATCTTTGTCAGCAGCGCCCCTGCGATAACTAATGGCTCTTTATTGGCGATAGCCAGTATTTTACCTGCCTTTGCCGCCGCTAAAATAGCCTCAAGTCCAGCCGCACCTACAACCGCCGCTATTACAATATCCACATCTCTATCGCTCGCCGCCGCTTCAAGCCCCTCGTTGCCTGAATGTATCTCTGTTTCTGTTTCGCCCAGCAGTTTTTTAAAAGCATCGAGTTTTTTAGGATTGGTAACCGCGGCAACTTTAGGTTTGAATTTTTTGACCTGTTCGGCAAGCAGCTCAACATTGTTATGAGCCGTAAGCGCAGCAACTTTATAATCAGCCCCAAGGGCCTCTATAACGCGCAACGCGTTTGTGCCTATTGAGCCTGTCGAACCGAGTATTGCTATTCGTTTAGTCATATATGAATTTCGGCCAATTATACGTTATCGAATGAATTTTAGCACCATTTTGCTCAAATTGCCACAAGTCCTTTTAATGAAAGAAATTAGGCTAAATTTGAAAAATTGCAGGAAATGATAGAAAATTGCAAAAAATTTCAGATTATTGTAATTCGAGTAAGATTTTGTTATTATCGTGAAATCGAAAGGCGCAGAACTCGAATATCGCATCATAGCAATAAATCTTGTCCCCGAGAATCCGCTATCCTGGTTTTGCAGCAGGGGAAAATCCGGCGATGGTTCGCCAAGTAATACAGTTATAGCAGTTCTTTGAGAAGCAAAGGATATGTTGCAGCGCAGCGAAAACCCCGATTTATCGGGGGTGGTTTTGTAAAAATGAAAACCATATAAACAAAAGTTAGATGTAAAGACAAAGGAGTAATCTATGTTGTATAAATTGGGGTTGTCAGACGGGAAATTCGACAAATTGGAACCAGTTGCCTTTAGGGATTTTTCAAGCTTTGGCAACAACGAAAAAGACTTAGAAAACTTGATTGCGAGTAGCATACTTGATGTTCTGTTTGAGGACTCAAGCCTTATGCCAATTTTCCAAGAGCGTAAGCGGAAAGCTGAAGCAGATATCTACGCCTTAAATGAAAATGGCGAACTTGTTATATTTGAGTTAAAACGTAGTTCTGCTGGTGAAGAAGCCGTGCATCAGGTGTTACGCTATGCCCAAGATGCTGGGCGGTGGAGCTTTTCCAAAATCCAAGGAAAATATCAACTCTACTCAAGTACGGAAGCAGATTTGGTTCAAGCGCACCAAGAAGCATTTGATCTTGAACATCCACTTGATGCAAAAGAATTCAACACTAAACAACATCTTTTTGTAATTGGTAGTGCAGCGGATGAAAATCTTATCAGCGCTGTTGATTATTGGAAAAAACAAGGTGTTTCCATTGAGTTTTTGCCATATCGAGTATATGAAATCGGAAACGACAAGTATTTTGAGTTTTTCGCGATTCCGTATGATAAGCATAGAAATCCGGGAGATGTAAAAGGTGTGCTTTTCGATACGAATAGAAGTTATAATGAAGATTCAATCTGGTATATGATGGAAAATAACCGTGTGGCTGCATTTGGCGGTGCAAAAAGATTTGTTGGATATGTCTACGTTGGAGATATTGTGTTCTTTTCTCATACAGGGTTTGGTCTCGTAGCTGCAGGGAAGGTTATAGGTGATATCAAAGCACCTGACGATGAAACTTTATATCGTGATGTTGAATTTATAACAACCATCCCTAAAAGAGGTGAAAACATAAAAGCAATGCCTTTTGCTAAGGTGTCTGAGGTTATGGGAAAACCTTTTTTCTGGGCAAGAACAATAAAACACCCGTATCTATCGCGAGAAGAAGCCGAGAATTTGGCAAAGGAACTGAAAGAATACCTCAAAACCAACACATAACCACATAACACTGTGCTTTACATAGCCGTTGTTTTGCTGATTTACATCGTGATGTTGCAGGCTTACATTTAGGCATTGTAAGGTTACATTGAGCTGTTGTCGGCTTACAATGTGGCGTTGTGAGGTTACAATATGGCATTGAAAGGCTTGGTTGCGTAGCCAATCGTTTAATATGGAGAAAATTGTATGAGTGAAATTAAAAACAACAAAGAACCCTTTCATAATAATGAAAAACAGAAAATTAAAGCCGTTCGTTTTGCCGATTATTTTATTTTCGCTATACTTTTGTGTTTATTGACTCTAATCATCTTTTTCTTCGGCAAAGCAAACATCGACCACGACTCCGTTGATTATTACACTATTTTGCAAAAACTAACTGACAACAGCAAGAAGCCGGTAGTTGATAACCCCTTTTTTGTTGAACAGCGTTCTCCGGGATACAGCATTATCTCCATTTTGCCCTATTATTTTACTTCGCTTGTCATAGAGCCGTTTGTTAAAACTGAAAAAATCATTGATGAAAGACAGGTACCGCCTCGACCACCCAGACCGCCGAGGCCGGAAAACAACGGTGGATACAACATAAACAGACCTCCGCCCGGCGGAGGGTCGGAGATGATGGGATTTCCGAGTTTGCCTTTACTTGCAAAAGATATTTTTTTAAAAAAATTTTATATTGAAGAAGAAGGCGGTTGGTTTGAGTGGAAAATAATTTTTGCCCTGCTTTTGACGAGCTATATTTTTTTATTTGCAGGAATTATATTCAGCGTAAAAACACTTGCGCTTAGAAGCAAAGAAATCGTAGGCTTTTCTTTGCCAATGTTGGTAATTTTTACTTCAATTATCTTTATGCACAATATAATAAATACTCCTGCTTTTGCGACGTTGACCGCCTTTGGTTTAAGTTCGCTATTTTGTTTTTTTTATGTCGTAGGTTTTGATAAAAAAAGTTTTATGCCTCAATTTCTGACCGGTTTATTTTTGGGATTGCTGGTGCTAACGCGCCTCGAAACCGTTTTAATTGCCGGAGTATTATGTATTTTTCTGGTTTTTTATAAGAAGTGGGGGTTTTTGAAAAATGTGATTCTGGGTGGTTCATTGTCTTTGGTAATTTTCTTATTGTATAATTTTTCCCAGTTTGGCAATCCTCTTCACTTTGGAATTTTAAAGGGTGATATTAATCAGATTGGTTTTGATCTTAATTATGTATTTGCTAGTCTTTTAAATCCAAAAGCTGGAATATTGTTTTGGTCTTTTCTTTCGTCTCTTGGAATAATAGGCTTATTCTTGGGTAACAAAAAATACTTAAAAGTGCTCGGAGCAGCTTCATTGGTTTTAATTGCCTTGTTTCTTGTAAGGATACCGGTAATGTATAAATGCATCGGAGGCGATCCAATAGACATTGGTGGAATGTTGATGCCTTGTTTTAGAACTATGGAAGAGGCGTTAATGCTTGTCCGTTCCGATACTAATAGATATATAACGGTTCTGTCACCATTTGCAATATTAGGTCTTCAAAATTTGTTTATCATTTTTGGAAAATATTTTAAAATAAAATTTGCCGCCAAACCGAGCAACGCTCGGAGTTCCGCTAAAAGCGGGAAAGAAATCGAAATCTGGTGACCCCATACCGGGGAAAAAGGAATGTAACTTTTTTTGAAAGGAGTTTTAAAATGGCAAGATTTCCAAAAGCAGATACTACTCTGCGAAGTAGCTTCGCTACGTAGCACGAGACCAGAAGTAATGGACTTGGCCATCCTGCGGATCGCATTATCGCAGGCAATTTTATAAGCCTGCGGCTTAGGTCTCAGGACTTACCGGCGGCCTGCGGCCGGATTCGACGATTCTTTCGCTTCTTTTAAAAAGCACTATCCCCGTACTTTTCACTGATGAGGACACCTTCACCGTAGCGGCAAAAATGAAGGATTTGCACTTCAAAATCCGCGCCGACGACCGCGACAAGAGTGCCAGAACCTATGAACTGCTCAAGGATAATGTCAATATCGACGCCATTATTCAGGGCTGATAACCTGATAAAAAAACCGAATTTATACCTCCAAAATAGCAAATTAACTCAAAACATA
>JAHJUV010000081.1 GCA_018828825.1 Planctomycetota bacterium
CGAGAATGACGCCAAGGCCGGGGGTAATGCCTTTGGCCTTGAGTTTTTCGACACTGGTTTTCAGTTCGGCCCGGATGTCGGAGGCGATTTGTTTGCCGTCAATGATTTTGGCCATCTGGTACTCCAATTTTTCACCCTACGCTGTCGCTTGGGCTCTGAAATCTAAAACAATCCTTTAACTTTACCCGTTTCGACGTCGATGTCGATATTCCTGAATGTGGGGTTCGATGCAGTCCCGGGCATGAGCTTTATATTGCCGATGACGGGCACAATGAATCCTGCACCTTTGTAGATAATAATATCTTTGACGGGCAGTGTCCAGCCTTTTGGTTTTCCTTTTATATTGGGGTCGTGAGAGAGGGAAAGATGGGTTTTAGCCATACAGGCGCCAAGATTTCGGGTCTGGGGGTCTTTTTCGAGTTGTACAACCTTTTTCAGAGCTTCGAGGGTGTATTCGACGCCGTCGGCGCCGTAGATTTGTTTAGCGATGATTTCGATTCTCTTACGAAGCGGGGTTTCGAGTTCGTAGAGGAATTTGAAATTATTTTTTTCTTCCGCAGCTGATATAACCATTTCTGCGAGCTGGATTGCGCCTTTTCCACCTTCGAGCCAATGGTTTGAAACGGCACAAAGGGTGCCGTTTTGCTCGGCGTTTTTTTTGACCATTTCGGTCTCGGCTTTGGAATCGGTGCCGAAGCTGTTGATACAGACAACAGGTCTGATACCGCTTTTTTTGACGATTTCTATGTGAGCGATGAGATTTTCGCAGCCTTTTTCGACAAGTTCGAGATTTTCTTTGGTGTAATCTTCACTTAGAGCCGCGCCGGGCTTAACGGCTGGGCCTCCGCCGTGCATTTTTAACGCTCTTATTGTCGCGACGATAACAACGGCGTCTGGGGCAAGGCCTGACATTCGGCATTTTAAGTTCCAGAATTTTTCATAACCAACATCTGCGCCGAAGCCGCTTTCTGTTATGTGGTAATCGGCGAGTTTTGTGCCGAGCATATCGGCGATAATGGAGCTTTGGCCAATGGCGATGTTTGCAAAGGGGCCTGCATGGACGAAAACGGGCTGGCCCTCAATAGTCTGCACTAAATTTGGATTAATCGTTTCAGCCATCCAGGCGGCCATTGCGCCGTCAACTTCCAAATCTGCGGTTGTGACTTCGCGGCCTTTTTTGTCGCAGGCGACGACGATTTTCGCTATTCGGCTGCGCATATCGGGGAGGTCTTTTGAGACAGCGAGGATAGCCATAAGTTCGCTGGATGCGGAAATCGCAAATCCGGAATCCATTTCGAGGCCGTCCATTTTTCCGCCCCGGCCGATGATTATATTTCTGAGCGACTGGGCACAGAAGTCGATTACCCATTTCATCTGTATTTTTTTGGGGTCGATGTCGAGGCGCTTCAAGCCGCTTTTGGCGAGTCTTGCGTCGTCGTAATTGTTTTCGTGCTGCATTCTGCTTGTCAGGGCAACCATCGCGAGATTGTTAGCGTTCGTGATTGAATCTATGTCGCCTGTGAACCTGATCGAAAGAGGGACGAGCGGGACGCATTGGCTCAGACCTCCGCCTGCTGCGGAGCCTTTGATATTAAATGTCGGTCCGTTGCTGGGCTGGCGAATTGCGCCGCAAACTGTTTTGCCGAGTTTCGCAAGGCCCTGAACAATGCCAATAGTGGTTGTTGTTTTGCCTTCGCCGAACGGAGTGGGCGTTATAGCAGTAACGTCGATATATTTTGCCCTTTGAGAGGTGCCGAGCCCCGTTAGAGACAGACCGTCGCTGGCGGTCATCAGGCAACTTTGTTGCCTTGTCTCTAACGGGGCGAGCCGGTCGAGGACTTTTGCGCAATCGATTTTGGCAATGAGTCTGCCCATAGGAATGATTTCATTTTTGAGCAGACCAAGACCGGATGCGAGCCTGGTGATGGGCTTTGCGTTCAGTTCGGCAGCTTCGGCAATCTGCCAGTCTTTCATCTTTCTGGGGTCAAATTTCATCCCGCACCTTCTTTTTTATTTATCCCTGCACCTGATTGAATATTTAGAAGGTGCGGGATTCATCATATACCCTTAAATCGGCAAATAAGAGGGGTTGAATTATAGATTTCCCCCAATTTTAGTCCAAAATCGGGCAAATAGCGGTAAAAACAGGTATGTTTTGAGTTAATTTGCTATTTTGGAGGTATAAATTCGGTTTTTTTATCAGGTTATCAGCCCTGAATAATGGCGTCGATATTGACATTATCCTTGAGCAGTTCATAGGTTCTGGCA
>JAHJUV010000082.1 GCA_018828825.1 Planctomycetota bacterium
AGGGGATTGAGATACGAGAGATTGTTTAAACTCCTCGATTTTTTGCTGTATTTCATCCATGAAATTTTAAATAACCCCCAACATAAAGTTGGGGGCTTTCGGATTTACTTCGTAATTTTTTCCATACCGTTCATATACGACTGTAAGACCTTCGGTATATTGACCGAGCCGTCGGCGTTCTGATTGAGTTCGAGGACCGGTATCAGGATTCTCGGCGAAGCGATGACGGTATTATTCAGCGTATGGCAGAATAGATTTTTCTTTGCTTTATGGTCCTTATAGCGAAGGTTCAATCTTCTTGCCTGGAAGTCGTAGAACTTACTTGCGCTGTGCGTTTCGCCGTAGCTTTTCCTCGACGGCATCCAGGCCTCGATATCATATTTTTTGGCCTGGCCTCTGCCGAGGTCGCCTGTGCAGACCTTTACCACACGATACGGAATGCCAATTGCCTGCATTACGCCTTCAGCGTTGGTGCGGATTTCCTCGTGGAATTTTGCGCTTCGCTCGACATCATTTTCACATATAACAACTTGTTCGACCTTGTCGAACTGATGGATTCTGTAAAGGCCGTAGGTATCTTTGCCTGCGGCACCGGCTTCCCTGCGATAACAGGTGCTCAGGCCAACGAATTTTTGCGGAAGTTTCTCCTGCGGTAGAATTTCGCCGGCAAAATAAGACGTAAGTGGGACTTCGGCAGTGCCAGCAAGATTTAATTCGTCCCGCTCTATCCTGTAAGTCTGTTCTTCTGCGCCGGGATAGTAGCCCGTGCCGGCCATTACTTCGTTTTTCATCAGCATCGGCACTGAAAAAGGCACATAGCCTTTTTCGATCATAAAATCCATCGCAAAGCGAAGAATTGCCCAGTGCAGCATTGCGCCTGCGCCTTTTAAGAAATAATTCCTCGTTCCCGCGAGCCTGACAGCTCTTTCGATATCGATTATGTCAAGAGCTGTGCCGAGCTGGATATGATCCTTCGGCTCAAAATCAAAGTTTCGTATTTCGCCCCATTTGGCAATCTCAACGTTTTCCGTATCGTCCTTGCCGAAAGGCACATCCTCATCGGCAGGTTGGGGTACGGCAAGCATAAGTTCGTCAAATTCCGGCTGAAGCTTTTTAATCTGCTCGGCAAGAGCGGTTTCCTCATTTTTAAATTCGGCGAGTTTGTTGATAAGTTTTTGTTTTTCATTGCCGGCAAGTTTCGGAATGGATTTGCCGACGGTATTCTTTTCGGTTGTTATTTCCTGCAGGCGGGTTTTCACTTTTCGCAGGTCGTTGTCAAGCTGAAGCAGGCGGTCGATATCGATGTAAAAATTCTTTGCTTTGCAGGCGGTTTTAAACGGCTCAGGATTATCGCGAATAAGTTTTATATCAATCATGATACCTTCTGATTATAACAACGTTGTTCTGGCCGCCAAAGCCAAAAGATTCCTTCATTACGATATTAACATCGGCCTTTCGTGGTTTGTTCGGCACGTAATCCAAATCAAGATTCGGGTCGGGGTCGTTCAAATTTGTCGTCGGCGGCAGTACATTATCACGAATCGCAAGAATGCAGGTAATCAGTTCTGTTGCACCGGCGGCACCTATCAAATGTCCCATCATACTTTTAATACTGCTGACAGGTGTGTTTTTAGCCTCTTCCTTAAAGACCGTTTTTATGGCAAGGGTCTCAATTGAGTCGTTTTCGGAAGTGCTTGTTCCGTGGGTGCTTACATAATCTATATCTTTATAGGATAATTTGGCGTCTTTTAAAGCCGCTTTCATCGCCGCTACAGCTCCGCGGGCCTCTTCGTGCATATCGGTTACGCGAAAAGCGTCACTGCTGCTGCCGTAGCCGAGGACCTCGGCGAGGATTTCAACGCCGCGTTTCTTTGCCGATTCGAGCGTTTCAAGTATGACAATCGCTGCGCCTTCGCCGATGACAAATCCGTCTCTGCTTGCGGTGAACGGACGCGATGCGGTTTCGGGGCTGTCGTTTCTGGTCGAAAGGGCGGTGAGTCGATTAAAACCCATAATGCCAAGCGGATGAATCATCGAATGCGCGCCGCCGGCAATCATTACATCTGCCCGGCCGGACTGAAGTATCTTGAACGTTTCGCCGATGGCCTGGGTGCTTGCCGCACAGGCGGTAAGACAGCTTCTAATCGGCCCGCGAGCACCGGTGAGCATCGAGACGTGAGCGGCGGGCATATTCGGTTCCTGCTCAAGCTCGCGGGAAGGCTGCATTTTGCCGAAAGCAACGGCGGCCCATTTGTTCCAGTCCATTTTTTCGCTTGTCTCGTCCCAGCCCTGGACAATCGCGTTAAAGAAATTTTCATTATCAACGGAGCCTTCGCCTGCGCCGAGATATACCCCGATTTTTCTGCGGTCGATGCCGTCTTTGGGGTTTTCTGTTTCTACATCGATTTTTGCCTGTTTACAGGCCTGGGCTACTGCGCCGACAACGAATTTGCTGTGGCGATTCCCCTCTTTATGCAGGTCGGGATTCTTTGTGAATTTTGTAATATCGTAATTTTTGACCTCGGCACAGAATTTTGTCGGATATGTCGAGGCGTCGAAAATCGTGGTTGTATTCATACCGCTGCGGCAATTGAGAATATTGTCCCACATTGTGGGAACGTCATTGCCGAGCGGGCAAACGATTCCCATTCCGGTTATCACAACACGATTTTTAGTTTTCTCATTCATATTTTTTCAGAACAATTGCGGCTGTTTGTCCACCGTAAGTATAACTCGTGCAAAGAACATAATTGATATTTTTCTTAATCTGCTCTTTGGCGATATTCAATTTGCATTCTTTATTAATATTTTCACAATTTTTAGCTGCCGGAATAATTCCATCCTTAATCGCACAGCAGGCGGCGATGATATCAACCGCTCCTGCCGCTGCGCCGGTATTGCTCGTCATACTCTTTGTCGGAAATACCGGTATCGAATCGGCGGCATCACCGAGGGCCTGTCTGATTCCCTTTGCCTCCGCTATATCGTCGGTGAAAATTCCGGTGCCGTGCGGAATAATCAAATCGAGCTGCTCTGGTTTTATTCCCGCATCTGCAAGGGCGGCTTCGATTGCGTATTGAACGCCTTTACCGTCAGGCTCGAGAGATTCATATTTTGCGTTTATACTGCAGCTTTGGCCCAAGCCTGCGATTTGGGCGTAAATTTTCGCACCGCGATTTTTAGCGTTTTCAGTACTTTCGAGTATTACACAGGCAGCCGCTTCACCGAAAACTGAACCTTTAGCGCCGGAGTCAAAAGGCCGACAAGCCTGCGCAGGTTTATCGTTATAGTCCACAGTTGCCCGTTTGTTAAGGCACTGCCTCAAGTGAACAATAGCGTTCACTTTCGCTTCGCCGCCGCCGGCAAGGGCCATATCTGCATCACCGCGAGCGATTATCTGGGCCGCTTCGCCGATTGCCAAATGGCCGGCAGCCTCAGCGCAGGTGATTGTATTGCTTGGGCCCTGAATGTCGTGGATTATACCGACATGGCAGGCGAGCATATTCGGCAGATATTTAAGGAGCCAAAGAGGCGTAACGGTTTCTATACTGTCTGTTCCCCATTTTCTTATATCGAATTTGCCATCGACAGCGCCTTTGGCCACCGAAGGGGCAAGCTCGACAAGGTCGCAGCTAATCAGGCCGGCGCCGAGAATTATCGCCGTCCTTTCGGGATTGATAGTGATGTCCTGCTCGTCAAAGGCCTTGGTTTTCAGCCCTGCATCCTTGAACGCTTCGTTTGCTGCGACGATGGCGAGCTCGATGTCGCGGGACATAAGCTTTGTAGTTTTGCGGATTGTCTTGGGGACATAATCGCGGATTTTGAATTCCGGCGCCTGACCGGCAATCTGACAGGTGAAACCAGCCGGGTCGAATGCGGTGATTCTGTCTATTCCGCATTTGCCCTGGCAAAGAGCCGACCATAAATCATGGAAACTAAGGCCAAGCGGAGTAACCGCCCCCAATCCTGTTATTACCGGCATACGAGCGGTCATTTATCGCTCCCAAAGGCAGGTGCAGCAATGCCCGACGCCCTTAAGACAACGCCGAACAGGTCGGTAAATACGAAATTTTCCTTGGGGAATTGTTTGCCGGCGAGGTTTTGGTCGATGTGACTGAACATCAGGTCAATCTCGGCTATTGTTTCGTCGCCGCAGGTGATTTTACCCGTTGTTGAGGCGGCCTCGGCGGCGATTGATTCGATTTTAGCGTGAATTTTAATTGTATCACCGGGCCGGACGTAGTTGAAAAACACGGCCTTGCTGATTTTCGCCAGGATTACCTTTTCCTTGAAATCCCTCGCCTGACCGACAAGGATTCCCGCTGTCTGGGCCATCGATTCAATCATCAAACATTCCGGCATAATCGGAAAACCGGGGAAATTATCGTGCAGATACTCCTCAGCCATAGTTACATTCTTTATGGCGACGGCGTTTGAGCCGCTGTTGAACTCAATAAATTTATCAATCCAAATCCAACGCAATTTAGCCACCGAGAATAATAATTTTAATTTTTGCCACAGAGAACACAGAGGACACAGAGATATGAAATTTTATACTGTGTTAATCCGTGTAAATCCGTGTCTAATTTTATCGCCGTGTTAATCTGTGTCTTAACCAGACGCATTAAGCTTGTTGTCAACGAAATCGACGAGCGCCTCGACGGTAAACAAATCGCCTATTTTATTGACGCTCGGGTCTTCGGCAAACACTGAAAGGTCGCTATGCGGCATACGTTTCTTCAGCTCGTCCAGTCCCTTGGGAGTGAGCTTTCCATTGCTGACGTATTCTGCGGTGCTTAAAAGGCTTTCAGCGGGAAAGAGTTCTTCTCTTGGTATTTTAAT
>JAHJUV010000083.1 GCA_018828825.1 Planctomycetota bacterium
AGAAGATAACGGACCAGCCACAAACAATTCTTCCTGCCAGCGTTTTTGGGTACCTAACATTATTGTGTCTCCATCCTTGAAAACGATTAACAATGATGGTAATATTATAAGGGATTAAAGGGGCTTTTTCAACACCCCCACAGGCACATATTGCGTATCATTTCATAAAACAGCCGATGCCGCAGGCGGACTAATCCTGGGTTTTACCGGCGGCTTTCTGATTGCCAATTTTGTTCTTTTTGCCGTTGCGGCATCGCCTTTGAAAGGGATTTCCTTAGTCTCAAAGTGTATACCGGCCGATATGGAAAAAACGTCAAGCAGGCAGGTTATCAAAGCCTGTAAGTTTGTCTCAGGCTTTTCGCTCCAGTATGGCGATAAAAATATTTGCAAAGCAATAGAAACTATAAGCAGGCGTTCCGTCGTACAAGTACCTACAAAAACAATAACACCGAAAGAGGCTAATTTGCCTGAACCGGTTTTAAGGCAGCCGCAAAACACAGTGCCTGATTCAAACGAATAAACTCAAGTTTCATTAAAACCATTCCTGATTGGTGTTTTTCCACTTTATATTGATAGTCCCATAATATATGTTATGTTTCATTCAGCTTTTTCAGAAAAAGGCATAATGTGCGATTAAAAAAGGTTTTCTGCTAAACAGACTGATGCGAGGCCACATTGACCATATCGCCCAGCAGATTCCAGCAGGCATAGGCACGGTCAACCAGCCCCATATTCTGAAGGGTCTCATTCAAGGTTGTAAATGTCGAGGCGGTATTGAATTCCTGTGGATATTCTTTTCTGGCTGTCTGGAGGGCGTTAATGAAAGCCGCTCTGTTGCAGTACAAAAGAGCAGTTTTGTAATGAAGCTCTATCAACTGGCTGGTGGGTTTATTTTGTGTATTGAGATACATCAGGGCTTTCGCTTTTTCATTCAATTCGCTGCAGCAAAGAATAAGGCGCGACATGGCCCTGTAGTTTGTTTCGTTACTGCGGACAATTTCCGCAAAGGTTTCGGCGGCCTGCTTATACCGGCCGTATTTCATGTGAATTGTGCCCATGGCATATCCGACCGAGAAATTATCCGGGCTTGCCAAATGCCCTCCTTCAAAAGTATCAAACACAATCATATCGGCTTTTTGCCTGTCTATTTCAGTTCCGTTTACGGCAACAAGTCTTAACCTTGCCGCCTCGGCGAACAAAATACAACTGTTTTGCACAATAGCGGCGGCCAGGCTCAATGTCGAACACGCCGTATCGTCGTCTCCCAGTCTTTTCTGTGCCTTGGCCAGTCCGACATACGCGTCGACAATCTCGTCGTTTACGGCACTCGCCTTGTTATAAAGCTCCGCGGCCAGAGATATATTCGAATGCATCACGTATAAAGAGCCGAGTTTTACATAAGCCGCAAGACAATTCGGCTCCAGCCTTATGGCCTTTTCATAATGAACAATAGCCTCTGCAAAATCTTCGGTTTGCACCAGAACATCGGCAAGATGAACATGCAGCTCGGCAGCCTCGGGCTGTGTCTCCAAAAGCCCGTTGAGATAATCTATCGCCTGATAGGAACCCTGTGCATCCATTAATTCCTGGATTTTCTCTTCTTCGCCTGCCGAACTGTTAAAATTGTCCGGATGTATAAGAATGGCGTTATTGAACGCCTCCGTAGCGGATTCGTAATCACCGGTTTCGAGGTACAAATGCCCCAAAAGCACGAGGGTTTCCACGTCATCGGGATATTCGCTTATCTGCTTTCGATACTCCTGGACCGCCCTTTCGATCTGCCCGTTTTTGAAGTATATGGCCGCCAGTCTCAATCTCGGAAGTTCGAGGTAATTTTTGAATTTCAAACAGTCCTGATAAAATTCCACGGCCTCGGCTTCCTGATAAAGTCTTTCATAGCAATGTCCGAGCGCGTACAGCGCGATGGTGTTGTTTGGCTGTTTGCGGTAAATCGTCTGGAGGTTATCTATCGCACCCTTGAGGTCTGCCTTTTCAAGGCAAAGTGCCGTTGCCGCCATTCTGCCGACGGCGCATTCGGGCCTTTCGAGCAGATATTTTGCCGTTCTTTCCTCGGCGATATCATAACTGGCTACAGAAACCAGATCTAAAATCTCATTGATTTTGTCGTAGTCAGGATTTGACTTTATAATTGTATCAATCCACTGCCAGAGCAATCCTGGAGTATGTACAGCGACCGCCCTGCCGAGGATTTCAAGTAGCTTTGACATTATTTATATACCTTTCTTAGCTGCAAAATCGTGTAAATTCACCAATAAAGGTATCGACTCCCCTGCGGCTTGTCTTAATCGCTTTGGCTGAAATT
This sequence comes from Planctomycetota bacterium, assembly GCA_018828825.1. Lineage (GTDB taxonomy): Bacteria > Planctomycetota > Phycisphaerae > Sedimentisphaerales > UBA12454 > UBA12454. The sequence goes on from JAHJUV010000083.1 coordinate 2,324, forward strand.
ATTCGGTTTTTAAGCCAAAATCGCCATTTTTTGGTGGGCTTTATGACGGTTTTAGCGACTTTTTCACCTGGGAGCTGCAAAAACAAGACCAGTAATCTCCTGTACTGCGGATAGACCGCCCTGCTGTCCTGTTTTTATGATGTGTATTTATTTGGCCTGTTTTTCTATCTCGCTCAGATATGCGAGCGTTCTTTCGAGCTGGTCGGTGAGGTTTTTAAGCTTCAGCATCGTCTTTACGCGGGTTAAAAGCTCCAGCTTATTGACGGGCTTGCTGAGGAAATCGTCTGTGCCGGATTCTATCGCCCTTTCGATATCTCTCAATTCGTTAAGGGCCGTAACCATAATCACCGGCAAATCCGCTGTGTCGGGATTGTTCTTTATTCTCCTGCATACTTCAAAGCCGCTCATTTTGGGCATCATAACGTCGAGCAGTACCAAATCAGGCTTTGATTTTTTGATTATCTCAAGCGCCTCTATGCCGTCTCTTGCGGGTATTGTCCGGCACTTAATATCTTCAAGATAAGCCTGAAGGAGTTCGAGATTCTGCTCATTATCATCGACAACGAGTATATTCGCATCTTCAATGTTAAGCTGGTCTTTTTTAGCCTTGGTCATAATTGCTTCTCTCCGATACATTGCTCAATAAAACACCTGATTTCAGGTTTCAGGTATATTGTTTCGATATCCAAAATTTCACTGACGGCCTTTGCACAACTTGTCGCGATTTCATAAGAGCTGGAATCAGTATCAGCAAAAAAAAAAGACTCGTCCTTGATTTTACACAGACCGGAACTGCCGCCGCCGAGCGAGTCTTTACGTATTTTAACATCATTGCCCGCAAGCAGTTCCAGCAATTCGTCAAGAATAGCTTTATTATCCATATCTTTAAGGAAAAACGCCTTAAATGTCGATAAGCATAATACTGTGATTTTATCTTATTGTAATTATTTTGAAAGACTTTTTTGTTTTGGTCAAAGGAGGTCGTTTTGCCGCAGTTAATTCAGAAACGTCGTTCTCTCAACAAAGAGATTAATCTGCAAGTACAACAGAACAAAGAACTTCAGGCACGCCTGGCCAAGCTCCAGACCCTCGCCAATTTAGGCACTATCAGCGCGATTGTAGCCCATGAAATTAATAATATCCTTATGCCGCTGGGCAATTACGCCCAGGTTGCGCTGAATAATCCGCAGGATACCCAGCTTACGCAAAAGGCACTTCAGAAAACCGTCTATAACAGCGCAAGAGCCTCAGAGATACTCGAAAGCATTCTTGCTGTTGTGAACGGCGAAGCGATTGAAAAGAAAATATGCAGACTCCAGCAGCTTCTCGAAGAGGTATTTTCCTGTATCGGAAGAGACTTCGGAAAAGACTGTGTTAAAGTCAAAATGGAAGTTCCGGATGAGCTCGGTTTTCCGGCTGTTCCGGTACAGTTCCAGCAGGTTTTGATGAACCTGATTTTAAACGCCCGCGAAGCGATGATGCCGAGAGGCGGAATACTTGGGATAAACGCAACAAAAGAGCAGGACAAAGTCATCATAGAGGTAAGCGATACCGGCTGCGGAATAGAACTGGAAAATATGAGCAGGCTTTTCGAGCCGTTCTTTTCGACAAAGACGCTTCAGTCCCCTGCCGGCAGAGTTGGCGCAGGCTTGGGGCTGGTATTCTGCAAAGAGATTATAGATTCTCACGAAGGTACTATTGATGTGCAATCCGAGCCTGGCAAAGGCACAAAATTCACCATTACTTTACCTGCCGGCTAATAACCGCAATTTCAACCTTCGTCAATGATTGCCTCCACTATATCAAATATGGCCTTTTTAGTCGGGTAGTTCGCGTTATTTGTGATGATGGAAAAGATGTACTCCCTGTCGTTGTCGGCGGCTATGCACAGGCCCGATAGGGAACGGACGCCGTTGATAATGCCAGTTTTCGCAAAAACTCTGCTGCGGTACCTGTCTTTATAAAACTGTTTTCTAATTGTTCCATCAACGCCGCCAATAGCCAATGTCTGCTTAAATTCCGGCCAAAGTTTGCTCTTATAGGCGTCGAGCAATACCCGGGTAAGAACATTTGCCGAGAGCTTATTGACGCTGCTCAAACCGCTGCCGTCATCGATATAAAATTCAGCCTTGTCGATGCCGAGGCCCATAAGATAATCCTCTATCGCCTTTCTGCCCGCCTGCCAGCTTCCTGTCCTGCCGCCGGTAATCGTATTGGCCGCCAGTGTTTTGAAAAGACATTCAGCGGCTATCTGGAGGCTGTCCTTGTTGCAATTTTGAATAACCTCTGTTATCGGCGTATTAAATTGAGCGATGATTTGCATCCTTTCCTGATTAACAGATGTCTCGGTTAGTATGTTTTGAATTTGAATCCCTGCCCTGCCGAGGTTTTCATAAAGGAGATACCCGAAAAATACAGCAGGCTTTTCAATAGCGACATCGAACGAAGCGGCCTTTCTGCATTTGCCGTAAACCGTGATAACATTTTCCTGTTTTGTGCGGTTTGAGCCGATTGTACTGCGTCCTTTGGAAATCGGCTTGACTTTATTAAGTAATTTCAAAAACAAAGTGTCCGGATCTTTTATCAGCTTTATTTTACCGGCGGTTTTTGAAACGGAAATTTTTATACAATTTCCGTTATAGTTAATGCCGCTTATTTCGCACGCATAGGGCCTGTTAAGCTGAGCTTTGGGCCAGTTAAGATTTACACGTTCATTATCGAAAATGGAGGCGTCAATAATTATGCCGTCCAATTTTTCTATGGATTTTGCTTTGAGGGCTTCTGTGATTTGGCCGATGAAGTCTTTGCCGGCAAGTCCCAGAAGCGGGTCGCCGGCGCCGATTACGACAAGTTTATTATTTATCAGCCCGGCTCTTGTTACAAAATTGTAATCTATGCCGAGACGCTTCAACGCGGTAAAACTCGTAACCAGTTTCATATTCGAGGCCGGCGTCAATGGCGTCGAGGGGTTATGACTGAAAATCTGACTGCCGGTTTGCGCATCGACGACCATAATGCCGTATTGAACGTTTTTCTGGTCTTTTCTCGAAATTATCTGCTCTATTTTTTCCTGCAGAGACGCACCGCAAGCCGCCAGTTGCATAAAAACCAGGGCCAGTATTGCCGAAATCCTTGTTCTGACAGATAACATAAGCAAAGTTTCTAACAAAAAAACAAACACAAATCAATAAATAATATAACTTCTTGTAAAACAATTACTTATAAGCAATTATTGCAGATTATTTTAAAAAAAATTCATTTACTTCATTTTCTTGCCGTAACCTATTGCAGTAAAAGTGGTTATATAATTTTTTACTATTTATTTTTGTCGGATTGACAATATTATTTGTGATGGTTATACTTGCCCACTGATGAGAACGAGAACTTTGCGGCTTTTTAGCCGTGGCGCGCTTCCGGAATATTGGTGGATGAATGTTTCGGAAGCTTTTTTATGGATTCGATATCCTCGCCATAAATTTATTGACAGTTCATTGCGTAATTGTTTTTAATATAGCTACTTATGTCAACTTTGCCGTCAAAAAAAGGGATTTTCACCGCATCTGTCTTACAGAATCGCGGTCTGGGCGATAAATTTTTTCGCCTAAGCCTGGAACTTGAAAAAAAGGCCAATACTTTATTTTCCAGTGCGTCAGCGGGTCAATTCGTCGAAATCGACGTCTCGCAGCTTGCCCTGCCGACCGAAAAACTCATACCCGAGAAGCTTTGGGACTCATCACAAAGAAACGTTCTGTTGCGAAGGCCTTTCAGTTTTGCCGATATCGACAGCAGCAATGACTGTACTATCGTGGAAATTCTTTACTGTGTTCTCGGGCCGGCAACGTTGAGAATGAAAACTCTCAAAACAGGAGACGCCGTCAATCTCATTGGTCCGCTTGGAAACGGTTTTGCGATTCCTGAAGATAAAAAGTCAGTAATACTTGTCGCAGGCGGAATGGGCGCCCCGCCGCTCATACATCTTGCGAAGGTTCTGAAAAAACAACATCAGGATATGACGATAACCGCTTTTGTCGGCGCAAAGACAAAAAACGATTTAGCGTTCTTCGACATAAAGACAGATAAGCTGAAAAAGAAAACCGATATCACATTGCAGGAATTTGCCAAACACAATATTAAAACGTGTATAAGCACAGATGACGGCTCTGCCGGTTTTAAAGGGTTCGTTACCGAATCGCTGAAAAACCGGCTCGGCGAAAACAAGCCCGCCGGCGAGGAAACGATAATTTACGCCTGCGGTCCGGAAGCGATGCTTTCCGCAACCGCTGTGCTAAGCAGTGAGTTTAGAATCCCCTGCCAGGTAAGTCTCGAAAGACGAATGGCCTGCGGCATCGGATTATGCCAAAGCTGTGCGGTAAAATGCAGGGATAAAACCAGCGGCACTCTATACAAACTCTGCTGCAAAGATGGTCCTGTTTTCTGGTCCGACGAGGTTGTATGGGAATGAAAAATAAAAATATAGACCTTTCCGTAAAACTGGGTTCGCTGAAGCTTATAAATCCGTTAATGACGGCTTCGGGAACGTGCGGCTATGCTGACGAGCTCGACGATTTTATGGATATAAACCTGCTCGGCGGTTTCATAACCAAGAGCATTACCCTCAAGTCCCGGCTCGGCAACGATGTACCGCGAATTGTCGAGACAGATTCGGGAATGCTTAACGCCATAGGACTTGCCAACATTGGCGTAGAAAAATTCGTACAGGAAAAAATACCTATAATTGAGCGGTATAAAACTCCATTCTTTGTGAATATTGCAGGTGAGACTATCGATGAATATGTTGCTGTCGCTGAAAAACTCACGCAATGTAAGCGGATAGCAGGTCTTGAGCTGAATATAAGCTGTCCCAATGTCAAAAAAGGAGGCATAACCTTCGGCACCGACCCTGCCCTTGTTCGGCAAATTACCGGCGAAGTGAAAAAAGTCGTCAAAGACAAGCTGCTGATTGTCAAACTCACGCCGAACGTAACCGATATCAGCGCCATTGCCCGCGCAGCGGTCGATTGCGGAGCCGATGCCCTGAGCCTGATTAACACCTTTACGGCAATGGTTATCGATATCGAGACGAAACGGCCTGTTCTGGCCAACCGCACGGGCGGACTTTCGGGCCCTGCGATAAAGCCTATAGCGGTTTATCTCGTAAATAAGGTCTATAACGAAGTCGCAAAATCGGCCGGTGTTCCCCTTGTCGCGGGCGGCGGTATAAGAACCGCATCCGACGCGATTGAGTTCATAATCGCCGGCGCAACTGCTGTAACAATAGGTACCGGCAGCTTCGTAAGTCCGGATTGCGCGGTCAAAATTATAGAGGGCATAAAAAAATATTGTCTGCGGCACAGTATAACAGCCGTTGCCGAGCTGACAGGCAGCTTGAAATAATTCTATCGGAGAGGTATAATAGCACCCTGATTTAACCGGCGATAAAAATGGATACACTTAAAACACTTTATGAATATTTTCCGGCATCTGTTTTCACAGGCAGAGCCCTGGTTTTTATAAGCGAGGACTGGCGTGTTGAGCTTACCGAACATCAAAACTCCGACTTTAGCAAAAAAGACACTAACTGTCCTGTTATAAGGGTCAAGGTCTTCAAAAAAGCGCTGAACGGCGAATTTGTTCCGGGTCATTATGAGGATTTCCAGATAAGCTCGGTCAGCGAGCTTGCATCACAAGTTGAGCGGTATATCCAGGCTGCGGTCGGCAAAAATATCAGGGAATATGGCTTAGATGTCTAACGATACCCTGAATATTACCAAAAAGGACGACCAATTCTTATTCAATGTCAAGGTCGCCCCCGGCAGCAGTAGAACAGAAATTGCAGGAATTTACAACGGTATGCTGAAGGTCAGGCTTTGTGCCGCCCCGGAAAAAGGCAAAGCCAACCAGGCCCTTATTAAACTGCTTTCGGGAAAATTAGATGTACCGAAAAAGGAGATAGCAATCACAGCTGGTCTGACTTCAAAGGTAAAACAGGTATCGGTAAAAAACATAACACAAAAAACAATCGATGCGATTTTGAGCGATAGTAAATGAAAAGGAAATTAATCTCTTTAATACTGATTGCAATCTGCCTGGGCGTTTTTGCGCCCATTGGCATCAGCAGAACGGGATATTATCCCAATACAATCGAAGGAGTTCTCAAGCTTGATGACAACGAGATAGACATTGCTACAAGTGTTTTATTGGTAAGCAAAAGGTGGGGAAATGGAATAAATATAGACTCCTATCTAAACAGGATTGACGAAATGGCCGAGCAGGTCCGCAAGACCGTCGGCCCTTCCGCGAGCAATCGCAAGACGACAGAGGCAATTAATTCGCTTTTGTTTAAGAAGCTCGGATTTAAGCCTGTTAATAACGCCGACAATCCGGACGACCTTTTTCTCAATACGGTTATCGATAATAAAAGAGGATATTGCCTGAGCCTGTCAATATTATATCTTTCTATCGGCGAAAGACTCGACCTGCCCCTGTATGGGGTCGTTGTGCCGGGCCATTTCTTTGTTCGCTGTGCTGACAAAAACAGGCCGTTCAATATTGAAACCACCCAACAGGGCCTGAGCCCGCCCGACAAGCATTATATAAATGAATTCAAAATACCCGACCGCACAGACGGCATTTATCTTCGCAACCTGACGAAAAAAGAGACTATCGGCTGCCTTTTTAATAACCTGGCGAATGTCTATTATAATAACGACCAGATAGAGATAGCTTTTTATTATCAGCGGCTGGCAGTTGCTCTCAATCCTATGCTGGCCGAGGCCAGAACTAATCTCGGCAATATTTACCTGAAAAAGGGAATGACCGATTCGGCCATTGAGCAGTATGAAAAAGCGTTGAGAATAAATTCAGCGGACGTAAAAACTAACCATAATCTCGCCAATGCGTTCAGAAAAAAAGGCCTTACAGACGCGGCTATCAGATATTATAACATAGCGATTGAGCTTGACCCTAATTATGTCGAAATCTACAAAGGTCTTGCCGAGGCGTATCATTCGAAAGGTCTTGATACAAAAGCGATAGCGGTACTGAGAAACGCAATCGATGTGAATTCCCGTGATCCTGAAATCTATACAACTCTCGCCGGAATTTATCACGACCTTGGACAGCTTGACTCGGCCATTTCAAATTACGGCATTGCGCTTAGTTTTGAAAACGATTCTGTCGAGGCCGCCTGCGGTCTGGGCTACGTCTATTTTCAGAAAGAGCGGTGTTATGATGCGATTGAGCATTTTCGAACGGCAGTTTATTACAACCCGCTTCATGCGAGGTCGCATTTAGGCCTCGGCCTTGTTTATAACAAGCTCGGCTGGCCGGAGGACGAAATCCAGGCCTACGAAAACGCCATAAAAGCCGACCCTGATATGGTTGCTGCCTATCAGAATCTCGCCGGCGCTTATATGGGCCGAAAAGATTACGCTCTTGCCATCGAAAATTACAAATCCGCAATAAAACTGAGTCCGCAGGATACTGATATTTATTTCAATATGGGCGTTGCGTATTCGGAGCTCAAGCAATATGATGATGCGAAGCGATGCTATTTGAAAACTATAGAGCTTCGCTGGAACTTCCCCGCTGCGCATAACAACCTGGCAATCACCTTATACACGCTCGGCCGGTACCAGCAGTCTCTCAACCATGCTAAAATCGCTCAGCAGCAGGGTTTTGAAGTTTCCGAGGATTTATTAAATCAGTTAAATAAAATTGTGAAGGAAAACAAACTGTAACATTTGCATGGAGGGAACTAAAATGACTGAAAAAACCAAAAAAAGTAATGCGTCAAATGTTCTGTTCGCCCTGATTATAATCGTATTTCTCGCGGTAGTCATCGGCCTGGTCGCTATCGACGGCGTTCTCAAAACTGCGATTCAGACAGCGATAAAAAAACAGCTTAATGTCGGCACATCGGTATCGAAGGTGAGTCTTAACCTCGTTTCAGGTTCCGTGCAGATTTCCAATCTGAAGATAAACAACCCGTCGGGCTACCAGTACGAAAACGTTCTCGAAACAAAATCAATTGTAGTAAAGACCAGCATAGGTTCGCTGCTGAGCAACCCGATAGAAATCGAACAAATTACGGTTGACGGAATGACGGTGGTAATCGAGCAGAAAGGCCTTTCGAGCAACCTTAACGATATACTCAAAGGTATGCCCAAAAAATCCAGGGCTGAGCCGGCACAAACCGGACAAAACGCAAAAAGCGTCCATATTTCTTCCGTCGATATAAACGATATCAGTGCAACCGCCAAACTTCTGCCCATTCCGGGCAAACTTGACGCAGTTGAACTGAAAATACAGAAGCTGCACCTTTCCGATATAGGCGGCAAAAACAGCACCCTTGCCGAAGTTGTCAGCAGGATATTTTCGGAAATCGCAAACGCAATCGCCGCCCAGGGCGTCAGTACTTTCCCTGCCGATTTGCTCGGCCCTATTCAGAAGAATGTTACCAAAGCGATTGAAGACCTTGCCGGGGCAAGTGAACAGATTTTGAAGACTGGTGAGGATGCCGAGAAAAAAATCAAGGAGGCTGAAGGCCAGCTCAAGGGATTGTTCAAACAAAAGAAAGACTAAATCTCACTGCGTACCGGATTGAATAACACACAGTCAATAAAAGGCAAAAAAGTATTTATCGCGATGAGCGGTGGGGTTGACAGTTCTACCGCCGCGGCGATACTTCTTGAGGCAGGATGCGACTGCACCGGCGTTTTTATGATAGTTCACGACCACGCCGCCCAGCACTGCGACGATGCCCGTAATATCGCCGAGCACCTCGGCATAAAATTCGAAGCCCTGGATTTAAGAGAGTATTTCAATACGGTGCTCGATTATTTCTGCAGCGAATACAAACAGGCCCGGACTCCTAACCCCTGTGTATTTTGCAACCGCAATATCAAGTTCGGCAGGCTTTTCGATTATGCCAGGAGTAAAGGCGCCGATTTTTTCGCCACGGGTCACTATATCGCCGTTCGCAAAGACGATACCGGCCCTGCCCTTTATGCCGCACCGAACACCGCAAAGGATCAGTCTTACGCCCTTGCGATGATTGAACGCGATGTCCTGCCTTATATTCTTTTTCCGCTCGGCGATTTTGACAAAAGTCATACCCGCCAAATAGCAAAAAAACTCGGCTTGTCAGTAAGTGATAAAGCAGATTCGCAGGAAATATGCTTTATTCCGGACAATAACTATGCCGGCAAACTCGAAGAGCTTTGTCCTGGTGTTTCCAGAGAGGGAAATATCATCGACAGCAGCGGTAAAGTCCTCGGCACACATAACGGCGTCCATCATTTCACAATCGGCCAGCGACGAGGCGCAAGAGTCGCGATGGGCCTGCCCTGGTATGTAACAAAGCTCGACAGTACCACTAATACAGTAACCCTCGGCCCGGCAGAAGAGATTATCCACAAAACCCTTCTGGCATCTAATCCGAATTGGCTCATAGATAAACCCTCCCAATCGTTTGCTGCGAAAATCAAAATCAGATATAATCACAAGCCGGTAAATGGAACAGTTTATCCGCAGCAGGATTCGGTTAAAGTTGTATTTGACCAGCCCCTGGGTGCGATAACACCGGGCCAGGCAGCAGTTTTTTATCTCGAATCGCCGGCCGGCCTTAAAATGGCAGGCGGCGCATGGATTGACGAGGCTATGGATTAATGAACAAAGAAAAAGATATCCTGAAAATGTTATCGTCCGCCGAGGCGCACGCGGGCAAACTTTCGAACCATGCCCTGATAATTCAGCCCGGCGCGATAGGCGATTGCGTGCTAATGCTGCCGCTGGCTGAATTTATCAAAAAGGCCTTCAAAATCGGCACCGTAACAATGCTCGGCAGAAGCCATTATATGGAATACTTTCCCGCCCGAAGCGGCATCGACAGTATAAAAGACCTCGACTCTATCGATTTGCACAGACTTTTCGTCAGCCATAAGGATTTTGAGCTTGCCGACAGCGATTCACTTATAACCGCTTTTGCAGGCTATAAGCATGTTTTTACATTTCTCGGACAACCCGGCGACGACTTCGAAAAAAATCTTATTTTCACCGCAAACTGCAGCAACTCGGTCGAGGTTACCACCCTTGCGTTGAAGCCCCCCGCCAATTATAAACACCATATAATAAAATTCTACTTCGATTCAATTTCCGCAGCCTGTCCCGATTACAAATACCGCAAGCCATCGGCCCGCTATCATACCAAGAAATATCTCAAGACCCTTAAGTCCGACATTTTACAAGGCCGGAAGATTCTTAATACATTCGACATAAAGAAAAACCAAAAGCCGGCGATTATCCACCCCGGCAGCGGCGGTGTCAAAAAATGCTGGCATATCGATAATTTTTATTCATTAGCTGATGAACTGCTTGAAGCCGGCGAGAGTGTAATTTTCCTGCTCGGCCCGGCCGAACAGGAGCGTTTCAGTAAAAAGACTATCGATAGATTGTCCGCACTGGCACCGGTGATAATTGAAAACTCGCTTACTCAGACTTTCCAGATACTCTGCTGCGCCGGCTGTTTCATCGGCAACGATAACGGAATTGCCCATATCGCCTCGGCGTCCGGCGTTGCCACGATTGTTTGTTTCGGGCAGACAAACCCCGATGTTTATTGTCCCGCAGGCCCAAAGGTAAAAACTTTCAAATTTGACGAATCTGATTTCATAAAGCCCTCGCCTGAAGCGGTAAGCCGGTTAAGCAAGGCCGCCCTTAAATTCTTAAGTTCTTGACCTGCAATATCTAAGCGTTATAATAACTCGTTTAAGTCGAAAAAACAGGACAATAAATGCCGACAAAAACATTAGAACAACTGGCCCAGTTCGTCAGCGGCAAAGTCAGGGGCGATGCGGAGATAAAAATTTCTTCCGTCGCGACCCTTGAAAACGCCGGCCCTTCGGACATAAGTTTCCTGGCGAACCAGAAATATGCAAAGGTCCTTGAGACTACAAAAGCCGCTGCGGTAATCGTCGGCAAAGACGTCGATTGCCCCGCCTCGCTGCTTATTGTCGAAGACCCCTATTACGCTTTTATGCAAATCGTGGTTCTTCTTTATGGCCACAGGCAGCATAAAAAGACCGGTCTTTCGAAAAAGGCCTCCATTTCCGAAACCGCCCATATCGGCGATGGCTGCCAGGTCTATGATTTTGCCACTGTCAGCGACAATGCCGTTATCGGTAAAAATACCGTTATATATCCCGGCGTTTTTGTCGGTCCAGATGTGAAAATCGGCGACAATTGTATTTTATATCCCAACGCGACGATTTACGACGGCTGCATACTCGGCAATGATGTAATAATAAATTCCAATACAACAATCGGCAAAGACGGCTACGGCTATGCGACGCACAAAGGCAAACATCACAAAATTCCCCAGATAGGAAAAGTAATAATAGAAGACGACGTGGAAATCGGCTGCAATTGCGGTATTCAAAGAGGTACCCTTGAAGATACGGTTATCGGCAAGGGCTGCAAGTTTGGCGACCTTATCAGTATCGGCCACGGCGCAAAGATTGGCCCGTATTGTCTGTTTGTCGGCCAGATTGGCGTGGCGGGCTCTACGAAAATCGGTCATCACTGTGTCATCGCAGGCCAGGTCGGCATTGTCGGACACATAAAAATCGGCAACTGCGTTAAGATTGCCGCCCAGGCAGGCGTAATAAACGATATTCCGGACGGCCAGGCCGTCGCCGGCACACCCGCAATCAGTGCGTTAAGTGCAAAACGCGCATATAGTATAATCGAGGACCTGCCGGAAATTAAAAAGGCAATCGGTCGCCTTGAAAAATCCTCCAATAATGAGTGATAAAAAGACAATTGGTCTGATAGCAGGCGGCGGAATGCTGCCGTTCCTGGTCGCTCGCGGCGCAAAACAGGCGGGCCTGCGGGTTATATGTGTCGGGCTTGGAGATAATCCCGAACCGGGCCTTGCAGATGAAGTTGATGATTATACCCAGGTGCCGCTTGCCCGGCCGAGCGTATGGATTAGAAAGTTAAAAAAACAAGGCGTAACCGATGCCATTATGGTCGGCAAGGTTCATAAGGAAAAACTTTTTACGCCGAGGCGTATATTAAAGTATCTGCCGGACTGGCGGGCATTGAAAATCTATTACTGGCGGCTGAGAAAAAAAAATAAGGTTGACCAGACTATCTTACAGGCAATCGCCGACGAACTTGCAAGCGGAGGTATTATTTTGCAGGACTCAACAAAATACTGCAGCGAACATCTTGCCGATGAGGGCCTTTTGACGGCTGTTCAGCCCGACCAGGGAATTCGCGACGATATAGAATTCGGCTGGGACATTGTCAGGAAAATCGCCGAGCTCGGCATAGGACAAGCAATTACCGTTAAGGAAAAAACCGTAATATCTGTCGAAGCGGTCGAAGGCACTGGCAAAATGATTATCCGTACCAGCCAAACCTGCAAAAAAGGCGGCTGGACGTTGCTGAAGGCCGCCAAACCCGGCCAGGACAATCGTTTCGATGTCCCCTGCGTTGGTCCGGACACAATAAAAACCCTGGCTGAAAACGGCGGAGTTTGTCTTGTCGTAGAGGCACAAAAAACCATCATTCTCGACAAGCCTAAAACCATAGAACTTGCCAATAAACTGGGCGTTGCTGTCCTCGGCTATTAAAAGATACTGATATGAGCTACCGCACAGTCAAATTGTCGGGCTGGAATATAAAACTTTCCGAAGATTTCCCATCGGGTTTTGAATCTGTAATTGCCTCCAGTGTGAGTCTGCCTGACGGCCAGAGGGCGGCGTTCGAGAAATTGGCATCTTCCCGATTTGCCCGCGTTTTGAAATGCAATGTCTTATTTAGAGCAAAGGTGTACAGCCTGATTATCAAACAGTATTTTAATCGAAACTTGCTCGATATTTTTAAAGCCTTAATTTGTCTTTCCCGTGCCGAAAAAGCCTTTAACGCCGGCCAAATGCTGATTCAAAACGGCTTTCTTGTGCCCCCTGTCGTTGCCTGCGGCAAAAAAATTCTTATTACATCAGAAATAAAGAATAGCACACCTCTGTATCAATTGCTCAGCAAAGTTTCAGATAATGAAAAACAGACACTTATAGAACAATTCGGCCAGAGTATCGGCCTGATGCACAATCAGGGAATCTTCCACGGCGATTTGAGGCTCGGAAACATTCTGGTCAAAAAAAATGACAGCGGCTTTAATTTTATTTTTCTCGACAACGAAAGAACTAAAAAATTCAAAAAACTGCCGATGAGGTTAAGGATAAAAAATCTCGTCCAGATAAATATGAATCAGGATGAATTAACCCAAGATGGCGTTAGAGCCTTTTTTGATGCTTATCTCGCCCAGCAGCAAATTCCAATCGACAGAGACAAACTCGCCAAAAAGGTGATTTCAAAAACCGCAAAACGCCTCGCCGCTAAAGGGATAATCAACCACGAATAAACACAAATCGACACGATTTTTTTAAACAATTGTTAAATGTATATTCTTTGTTCTACTCCAGAGACTTTTATGGAAATTTCGCATTACTTGGCGGAAGTGACAGAACACCAAGGTAGTTACGAAAATCAGCCATTTGACTAAAAATAACTTTCATCTTATCAAAATCAAGATTCACAGGATCGCCAGGCTTAAACCAAGTGAGCGATTTCATCTTGTCAAATTTAGGTGTTGCTATCCCCTTGTGGTGCAGAATAGCTTGTCTTAACTGCCCCATATCTCCCCAAAAATCGATAGAAACATATTTTCTTAATATCACATCTTCTTGTTCTTTTGTACGCACTTTAGAATCCAATACTCCAAGGGCAACCCCAACTTCTTTACGAAGATAGGTTTCCCAATAGGTATAGGCTTGAACAACACATAAGCGTCCCATTAAAATATAGTTTGTTCCATTATGTGCTGTTCTCTTTTTGACTTCCCCCTGTTTCATGAGTGGCGACGTAGATTCTACATTAAACTCTTCACCACAAAGTTGTTTGTAATAAGTAAAACACATGTCTTGAAATTCATCACTTGCTTCTTCGCACTCTCCAAGAATAGACTTAATTTGATTTTGCTGATCTAATAGGCGTTGGTGCAGTATATTGAAACCTATAACGCTATCTAAATAAAGAGTGTGAAGGGAAACGATGAATTCGCCAAATTCCTCAGATAGCTCTAAAAATCGGTTATAGTTCATTATTCGTGTTAATTCGTGGTTTATTATCTTTGTGCCTTTGTGTCTTGGTGGCTAAAACTGTTTAAGGAAGCGGATATCGTTTTCGAAAAACAGTCTGATATCGGTTATTCCGTATTTTCTCATTGCCAGCCGTTCGATTCCGAATCCGAATGCCCAGCCGGTGTATTTTTCGCTGTCTATGTTGACTGCGTTTAGGACATTGGGGTCGACCATTCCGCAGCCGCCCACTTCGAGCCATTTTTTGGTCCCGTCGTCGGCGACAAACAGCAGGTCAACTTCCGCGCTTGGCTCGGTAAACGGGAAAAAGCTCGGCCGCAATCGCCATTTTACATCTTTGCCGAAAAAGACGGATATGAACTGTGCAATAGTGCTTTTCATATCGACCATTGAAACGCCTTCATCTACTACCAGCGCTTCGAGTTGATGGAACATAAACATATGCGTCGCATCGACGGTGTCAGGCCGGTAAACTCTGCCCGGCGCAACTACCCTTATCGGCGGCTTCTGCTTTTCCATAGTGCGGATTTGTATCGTCGAGGTCTGGCTTCTCAAAAGCCTGTTTGCATCTATGCAAAAATTATCCGATGGGTCTCTGGCAGGATGGCCTTGTGGGATATTGAGCGCGACGAAATTATGCCATTCGTCTTCTACTTCCGGACCGTATGCTATGGCAAAACCCATTCTGCCGAATATTTCGAGTAACTCATTTACGGTTTGTGTTATTATGTGGGCCCTGCCCTGCTGGAAATCGACTCCCGGCAGAGTAACATCGACCATAGGCCCTTTTTGTACTGATGTGCCCTGAAGTGAATTTTTGAGATGTTCGAATGCGGCTGTAACTTCCTGCTTGATTTTGTTGGCCAGTGCGCCCGCTTGTTTTCTATGCCGCGGCGAAGCCTGTCCAATCTGGCTGAGCATTTGGGTTATCGTCCCTTTTCGGGACAGGAAACGGATGCGGAATTCCTCGAGCTCTGCGGGGCTGGTTACCTTTTTGAGCGTTTCGAGAGCGTCCTTACCGATTTGTTTGAACTTCTCAAGCACAAGCCGTTCGTGCCTTTTCAACTATGGCATCGAATGCTGCCGGATCAAAAATGGCAATTTCACTTAGCATTTTTCTATTAATACCGATGGAAGCCTTTTTACAACCGTTGATAAATTCGCCATATCGAATCTTCCGCATCTTGCATGCTGCGTTCAATCGTATAATCCATAAGCTTCTGAATTGTCTTTTCTTCAGTTTGCGGCCGACTCTTGCAAAAACTTCCGACCTTACCGCCTGTTCCTTGGCAAGTCTGTAAGTCCTGCCAGCAGCGCCTCGGTGGCCTTTGACTCTTTTGAGAACTCTTTTTCTTGCTTTACGGGTCGCTGAACCTTTTCGTACTTGTGGCATGTCAGCCTTCCTTTAACTTTTATTAAGCATTTCCTTCATACATTTTGCATATACGTCGGCAATGACAATTGATTTGCGCAGTTGGCGGCGTCTTTTGGGCGATTTCCCGCTCATCAAATGCCCGGTAAAGCTCTTGTGAGCCTTTACTTTGCCGCTCGCCGTTACTTTTACTCGCTTCTTTAAGCCCTTATGTGTCTTTTTCTTAGGCATATTTCTAAACCTCACAACTCTTGTTTATAAAAATAAAGATTGGCATATTAGCAACCTTTCGCTTCAAGGTCAACCATTTACTTTTGTTTTCTTCGGTCCTGTCCGGCAGTTTCGGCTACTTAGGCAGCATCAGCACGGTCATTCTTTTGCCATGCATTACCGCCGGATGCTCAACCTTGGCCACATCTTCGAGCTGTTCGATAACATTGTTCAGCAGTTTCTGACCGAGGTCCTGGTGCATCATTTCGCGCCCCCTGAACATCATCGTAAACTGGACGCGATGGCCCTTCTTAAAAAATTCACGGGCATGATTTAGTTTCGTCTCGCAATCGTGCGGGTCTATTTTCGGCCGCAGCCGAATTTCCTTTAAAGTAACCGTATGCTGCTTTTTCAGATTCTGTTTTTCTTTCCTTTTCAGTTCATACAGGTATTTGCCGAAATCCATTATCCGGCATACCGATGGATTACCTTTCGGAGCAATTTCCACCAAATCCAAATCAGCTTCTCTTGCCTGGGCAAGTGCCTGCTCAAGACTCACAACTCCGATTTGACTGTTGTCGGCTCCTATTAAACGAACCGGATTTGCGTTGATATTTCCGTTGATTCTCAGTCTTATCTTTCCGATAACTGGTTCCTTTCAATCTCTCTGATTTTCATACGTTATTTATATAACCAAATCCTGTGTTTTAGACTCGATTTTCTCTTTCGCAGCGGCAATAAACTGCCCTGTTTCAAGACTATTGCTTTCCTTACTTCCGCGAATCCTGACACTTACGCTTTGGGTTTCTGCTTCTTTGGGGCCGACGACGAGCATATAAGGTATTCTTTCATTATGCGCCCGGACGATTTTTGCGCCGATTTTTTCGTTCGATACATCAATGTCGCATCTGAATCCCTCGGCCTTAAGCATCCGGTGCAATTTCTGTGCGTAATCGTTTGTCTTTTCGCTGATGGTTAATACCCTCATCTGTTCCGGTGCCAGCCACAGCGGGAAATTACCGCCGTAATGCTCAATCAGGATGCCTATAAATCGCTCGAACGACCCTAAAATCGCCCGGTGAATCATAACTGGCGTCTTTTCGGTATTATCCTTATCGGTATAAACCAGCCCGAATCTTTGCGGCATCGAAAAATCAAGCTGTATCGTACCGAGCTGCCAGGTTCTCTTCAAACAGTCGGAAATGTGAAAATCAATCTTCGGCCCGTAAAACGCCCCATCGCCTTCGTTTATCTGGTATTCGATTTTTTTAGTTTCGAGTGCATTTTTCAGCGCTGTCGTCGAAACATCCCATATTTCATCCGAGCCGATATGCTTTTCAGGCTTAGTCGAAAGCTCAATATGTATATCATTGAATCCGAAAGCGGAATAAATCTCAAAAACAAGATTTATTACGTTCACGATTTCCCCTTCGATTTGGTCCGGCACACAGAAAATATGCGCATCGTCCTGTGTGAATTGTCTTACTCTAACAAGTCCGTGCATTACGCCGCTTGCTTCGTGGCGATGTACAAGCCCAAGCTCAGCCACCCGCATAGGAAATTCCCTGTACGAATGCTTCTTGTTTCTGTAAACCAGGCACCCGCCCGGACAGTTCATCGGCTTTATCGCATATTCGACCTCATCGACGGTCGTAAAATACATATTTTCTTTGTAGTTTTCCCAGTGTCCGCTGAGCTTCCAAAGCTCCTGGTTGAGGATAATCGGCGTTTTGATTTCCTGGTAATCGTACTTGTTATGAATGCTCCGCCAGAAATCAGTTATCTGGTTCCAGATGACCATTCCCTTCGGATGGAAAAACGCGAATCCCGGCCCTTCTTCGTGAAAGCTGAACAAATCAAGCTGTTTGCCGATTACACGATGGTCGCGTTTCTTCGCCTCTTCGAGCATATGCAGATATTCTTCGAGTTCCTTTTTGTTCCGCCACGCCGTGCCGTAAATCCGCTGAAGCATTTTCTGCGTCGGGTCTCCGTGCCAGTAGGCCCCGGCCACCGACATAACCTTAAAGCTGCCGACTCTGTCCGTACTTGGAATGTGCGGCCCTCTGCACAAATCCTCGAAACCCTGGCCGTGCGAATAAAAGCTTATCGTATCGCCCTGTGCCCGGCTGATATTGTCGATTTTATACTTATTGCCCGCGACGTGTTTTATCGCCTCTTCCCTGCTCAGTTCTCTTCTGATAAACGGCAGTTTTTTCTCGGCGATTTCAGTCATTTTCTTTTCTATTTTCTCAAAATCTTCAGGCCTTATCGGCTCGTCAAGGTCGATATCGTAATAAAAGCCGTCCTCGACCGTCGGCCCATAAACAAGCTGGGCCTTGGGCCAGATACTGCAAATCGCCTCTGCCATAATGTGGGCGCAGCTATGCCGGATTATCTCCAGCCCTTCCGGACTGTTCGCGGTAATAATTGCAAGGGATATGTCTGTTTTTACGGGTGTGTTCAAATCGACGGCTTGGCTGTTTATTTTGCCCGCTACCGCATCGCGTGCGAGCCTGGCTCCTATTTTTTCCGCCACCTGACCTATCGTCAGGCCGTCTTGAATCTCCAATACTTTGCCGTCAGGCAATGTTACTTTCGACATTGATTATATTCCGGCCTTAAACCTCAAAATTAATATATCTGTAAACCATTAACTGTAAACTGTTAATAATCTTAACGATTCACCAAAAATTGTCAACTAATTACAACTAAAAGATTTAGTCAAAAAACCGGCTACCGGTTTGCAATCCACCATATAAAAAGAAAATCTTGTCCAGATTATATAAAAACTTGCAAAAGCGTAATTGCGGTGTTATAATATAGTTAGTAGTGCTCCGTTACTGCAGCCTGAAAGGGAGCATATATGGATATTTCGTTAATACTGTTAAAAAAAGACGGTACGAAAAAGGTGTTTCCAGTCCACAGCAAGGCCGTGGTTCTCGGTCGGCGGGAGGATTGCGACTTGTGTATTCCCCTGCACGTAGTTTCCCGTAAGGCATTGTCAGCTTAGCCAGGAACTCAATTCTCTTAAAGTCCGCGACCTCAAATCGAGCAACGGCACTTACGTCAACGGCACCAAAGTCCAAGGCGAAGCCGATGCCAAAGCCGGCGACCACATTCAAATAGGGCCTTTGACATTTACGCTCCAGATTGACGGCCAACCTTCAGAAATATCTGCCGCCGATACCGCTATATTTCAGCTTTCGCCCGACATCTCACAGGCGAATCAGGATGAGCTGGACGGCAGCGGTACTTTTATTGGATAACAAAACAAGCCCCTCTTTTTTATCCCCGCAGATACTCTGTATTGATTGGGCGGTATAGGACTTGAACCTACGGCCTCCTGCATGTCGAGCAGGCGCTCTATCCAACTGAGCTAACCGCCCCGTTAATGTGGATTATCCCATTTCCAGAGAAATTATCAAGACTTTTCTAACTTCGCAATACTTTCAGGATTTGAGTATATTTCGGATTGATTTGCTCTTTTGGAGTCCAGACGGCCAATTGCAGGCTTTTTCTGCAGGGACAGTCGTCATCGCAAAGCATCTGTTTCGACTGCAGAACGGCCTTAATCAGCTCGATAGCGTTCTCTGTCGCGCTATTCAAATTGCCGATAATCTCAGCAAGCAGCATCTGAGCATCTGTTTTTTTCTTCGGCTCCTGCCAACAGTCATAATCGCTGATAAGGGCAACGAGCGCAAAGCACATCTGGGCCTCTCTTGCAAGTTTCGCTTCGGGCATAGCAGTCATTCCGATAAGCTGGACGCCCCATTTTCTGTGCATCAGGGATTCGCCCCGCGTCGAAAACTGCGGCCCTTCCATACAAACATAAACGCCCCTTTTATGGACCTTTGTTTTTACCTTATCAGCGGCTTTTAAAAGTGTCTGCCTCAATCGGTCGCAGTATGGATGTGCCATTTCGCAGTGAACCGCCGCAATATCGTCGAAGAATGTATTTTCTCTTTTAAAAGTCTTATCGATTGCCTGGTCAACTATCACGATGTCCCTCGGTTTTATATTCTGAGCCAGCGAGCCTACCGCACCGCTTGCGATTATCGATTTTACGCCTAATTTTTTCATCGCGTAAATATTCGCTGCATAAGGCACAACCGAAGGACTGTATCTATGCCCCCTGCCGTGCCTGTTTATAAACGCTACTTGCCTGCCGGCAAAAGTACCTGTCAGTATATTGTCGCTCGGCAAGCCGAAAGGTGTGTTAATCTTGACCTGGCGAACCTTGCCAAGCCTTTTTTCCAATACATCTCCAAGTCCCGACCCCCCTATTAAGCCTATAATCTCTGGCATCGCTGTTTCCTTTAAAATTCTTCGCTATTTTATGCATAAACCCCCTGCAAAACAAGTCTTTACTATAAATCCAAATGGAATGGCTTGGTATGTTTAGCCCCACCCCGGAGTTCACCCTCGTGAAAACGGGGGGGTCGGGGTTTGTTTAGTTGTTGCCGCACAACGCAACAGAACCCCGACAGCTTGTCCGCCATAGTCCACGCCCTACATAGCAAGCAGTGCGACGGAGGGTTAGCGACGGCGGATTATGGAGGGGGTTACTCTCGAACTCACAATAGCATTTTTGAGATACCCTGATTCCTTTCCGCCAGAGGCAGATAAAAATCGAGGGGCTAAATATTATTGGAGATTGCTTCGCTACGCTCGCAATGACCTAATAGTATGTAAGATTTGGAAGTTATCGATTTTGAATTCTTTTGTAAAATCGGCAACGGTCTTTTCGATACGCTTAGTATCGTTTTCGTGGAACACCGCATAAAGATTGTACGGCCAATCAGGGCCGGTCTTCCGCTCGATACAATGGCTGACCTGCGGCAATGCAGTTAAATATTTTGCCGCAGAGTCATCGGCCTTACAGCAGAACAAGGCGTTAAAATTGTCCGGCGGATTGTGCCGCTTAATCGCGGCAGAATCCAGTTTGTGACGGGCGGTTGCGGGAAAAGATAAAAACAAAATTCCGAATCTTTGGGAAAGGTCATTGAGAGTTTCTTCTATATTAGAAGATTTTAATGTGAACCATAAATTGTAATAGTGCTTTCGCAAATAATTGTGAGAAACGCCGAGCAGTGAATTTACCGCATCGGCAATGGCGGAGAGTTTGTCCTGTTCAATATGCGCGGCGATGAGGGTAGAGACAGAAGATGAATAAGAACATAGCGGGTCGGAGGCAAGATAATCGCCTGTGCTGGCGAAGGCCCTTGCGCGGCACCCGCCGCAAATGTTTGCATAATTACAATCGCCGCACTTGCCGGTAAAATTCTTTTGGCGGATTGAGTTTAAAAAGTCGGAATTTTCCCATATCGAGGCGAAATCGCCCGTTTGCAGGATATTTCCTGCGGAGATTTCCAGAAAGCCGCAGGTCTGGACGTCGCCTGTGTGGCTGATGAAGGCAAAATCAGATGCGGCAAGACAGCCACCCACCTTCGCTGAAGCTACGGTGGGTAAAAAGGCTTTTTTCTGGGGTTCCGGATACAACTGTCTAAAAACAACGGCGAAACGCGGGGCGCAGGTGAAGCGGACATCAATGGGGCTTTCGGCCTTTAACTGCGCAACTGTTCGCAAAACCTTTTCATATTTATTGGCGGTCAGGGCAATCGCGGAAAGCTCTTTTGCCCTGCCTGCGGGGACGAGCATAAAAGGATTGAAGCAATATGCGCCGAGACTTTCGGATAATCTGGCAAGAGCCGCCAGCTTGTCGGCGTTCAGCTTTGTGACGGTAGTGTTAATCTGGAATTTCAGGCCCGCGTTTTTTGCGATGTTAATGGCGTTAAGCGTTTTTTCAAATGCGCCGCCGGTTCGGCGGAAATCGTCGTGCTGACTGGCATTATCAGAATCAAGCGAGAACGATAAAGTTAAAACGCCTGAATTTTTCAGTCTTTGGGCGGTTTTGTCATTGAAATTGTAGCCGCAGGTCGCCAGCGAAACGGCAAGGCCGCACGAATTCGCATAATCAATCAATTCGAAGATGTCGTCTCGTTCGAAAGGTTCGCCGCCGGTGAAAATCAGGACGCAGCGATTGTAATCGGCGACGGATTTTATGATTTTTTTGCACTGGCCGCTTGTCAGGTCATCGGTAAAATCGGCACAGGCAGAGGCCCGGCAGTGAACGCAGTTCATCCTGCATCTGCGAGTAACTTCAAAGGCGACTATGCGAGGTTTTCTTACCCCTATATCCATTTGACAATTTCTTTTGCAAAGTAAGTTATAATAATATCGGCGCCGGCGCGTTTGATTGCATATAAAGATTCCAAAACGGCGGTTTTTCTGTCGAGGACGCCCTGCTTTGCGGCAGAATCTATCATCATATATTCACCGCTAACCTGATAGGCGGCGATGGGAACATCGAAACGCTGTTTGGCCTGATGGATTATATCGAGATAAGGCAAGGCGGGCTTGACCATCACGATGTCGGCGCCTTCGGCGATATCCAGTTCGATTTCTCTCATCGCCTGCTTTGAAGACGAAGCGATGTCCATCTGGTAAGTTTTTCTGTCGCCAAAAGCGGGAGCAGAATCGGCGGCATCGCGGAACGGACCGTAAAACGCTGAGGCGTATTTAGCAGAGTAAGACATTATCGCGGTATCGCCGAAGCCATTTTCATCGAGCGATTTTCTTATTATCCCCACCCTGCCGTCCATCATATCGGATGGCGCGACCATATCGGCGCCGGCTTTGGCGTGCGAGACAGCAACCTTTGCCAAAACTTCACAGGTTATGTCATTATCAATTTCCCCATTTTTAATTATGCCGCAATGGCCGCAAGTGGTATAGGCACAGAGGCAAACATCGGTGATAACAAGCATGTCCGGCACGGCTTTTTTGATATTTCTAATCGCCTGCTGGACGGCACCGCTGTCTTCGTAAGCCTGCGAGCCTGTTTCGTCTTTGTTTTCGGCCAGGCCGAAGAGCAGAACGGCTCGAATGCCGAGCTCGAAAATTTCCTTTGCCTCGTCAACAATTTTGTCGGGCGAAAAATGGAAACAATCGGCCATAGTTCCAATCGGTTTTTTAACTCCCCCGCCCGGACAGACAAACAGCGGATAGACGAGGTTATCGACAGAGATACTGACGCCCCTGACGAGTCGGCGCATCGACTCGCTCGTTCTAAGCCGGCGCATGCGTATTGTAAATTTATCGTTCATACGAGGTATTATATTTATAAATGGTGTCTATTTAAAGTGCCAAATTCAGTCGATACGCTCGCCGATAAATATCCAATCCTCGTTTTTTGAAGGTGCCGCATTTGTTAGTAGTGCTCCAGGATAAATTCCGGATGCCGTCTGACCGAAAATCGCCGGAATAACTGCGTAAGCCGCCTATATCCCCGGCATCTTCATATTATAAACCAGTGAATATGGCGGAACCCCTTGCAGCATATCCCGTTCAAGGGGTACGGATTCTTATGATTATTGGAACGGATATTAGTGCTATAAAAACCAGAACTAATATGATATTAAATGTGTTGATTTTGGAATTTGAGGATTTCTGGATATTGAGCATCACTTTTCTGCCCTGTTTCCTGTCTGAATTTACCAAAAGCTCGCAATCGACATTTTAAACTCACGAGTAGCATTCATTAAACTCACAGGCGGCGGTGGGATTCGAACCCACGAATAATGGTTTTGCAAACCATCGCCTTGGGCCGCTTGGCTACGCCGCCAGTTGGTTAATGGTCAATAAACAACAGTTATAACCGATAACTAATAATTAAAAGCCGATAACAAATATCAAGAGAAATCGGTTATTAAAGATAAGAAGTAACTAAATACCAAAAATGGGCCGGGTTGGAATCGAACCAACGAAGGCTTGCGCCAACGGGTTTACAGCCCGTCCCCTTTGGCCGCTCGGGCACCGACCCATTTTTTAAACTCGTATTTCGTTTATCGGTTGCGAAACTCGTTTCGTCTATCGTGTTACGGGAAAACGCAACGTCCGCAAGTTCTGCAACTACAAGATGTTACGTAAAACTTACTCATTATATTTAATTGGCCGATAAACGGTTTTTTCTCAAGCTATGGAGCGTAAAAGAGTTATATTAACAGAAAAAAATAAATATGCAACCCCCCTTAGCCACAAAGTCATCCGCCTTCGTCCCTAAGGGACTATGGCAAGACAGGCAAAGACACGAAGATTTTAGACGCTGATTGCGCTGATTCCATTGTTTTTTTTAGACACGGTTGAGGTGCTAAACGAATGACGAACCCCGTCATCATCCGCTACGACGGATAAGATGACGGGGCTAAACACGAAAATAAAAACCCCTTGATAAATCAAGGGGCTAAATAACTAAATAACGGGATAAGCGAACGCCGCCTCGAGCGGCGGCGGCTAAATAGGTACGGGACAAGAGGCAAGGGGAATCCCGCACCGCCGCAAGGCGGAGAACCCCGATAAATTGGGGTGTCTTTCTAACTAATTATCCAGTCAATTTCCGTTCCGTTAAACTTTGTACTTACGACGGGCTTTTTTAGCAAGTGTTTGTTGCATAAGTAGTTATCCTATTACACAAACCTTTTTGAAATTTTTTGTAAAATATTTGGGCTAGAAAGGATTGTGTAAGTAAGCCGAGCCGGGTAAAATCATGAAGTACGGCATTAGGAGAACATCCGTCAGATGATTAATAATTTATATGTTAGTCTAATTCGGAGGAACAAGAAATGAATTTTCTAAAGCTCACACAGAATTGTTTCGTATGTCTCATTGTATCTCTGCTGTTAGCTGCCCAGGCGAGAGCTTATCTGGTCTCGGCAGGTGCAGCGTGCAAAAAGCCTAATTCCGACCCTGACGCCAAGCGCTTCTATGACAAGGTCGACACTTTCCCGGGATGGAGCAAGAACTTCTACAAAAAGTATGGCAAGCTGAAAGAAAAACACTACGGCAAAAAGAACAACAGCTATGTTGACAAAAGTGATATTCACTACCACGTTGGACACGGTGGCTGTAGGCGTGACTGGGGTAACGGTGGCAAGAAACTAACGGCTATCATCTTCAAGTACAGTTCAATGAAACCAAGTGAAGCCAAAAAGAAATGGGTAACAAGAACCTCGAATGGATGGGATTCCGCTGCTGCAAACTGCTGAATAATAAATCCCGAGGATACTGGGCAAACTCTATGAAGGGGCTGCACTTTCTCTGTGGGTTCAAAACCAACAGCTACAAACGCAACAACTTCGGCAAAAGATGGGCCGAGCAGATGAGCCAGAGAAAGAAAATCTACCAGGCATGGTTTAAAGCTCTCGACCTGACAAACCAGAATGGTGTTGTTGCCCGCGTACTTGCCGAAGCCCGCAACAACTTCTACGACCGCCTGCATGGCTATGGATATGTCTCGCCGGACCCGCCTGTCGATAAGTACTACTATTACAAAGACCACAAGTCCGGCAGCCCTCCATACCTCCCGGTCTATCACCTGGACCAAATGCAGGTTTATGAGGTCATTCCGCGAGACGTGAACGAAAGCTATATACGAGATATCGGCAATCACTTCGGATTCAGCGCCAGCGATGCAGTCGAATATCACAATGACTATCTGCTTATGAGCCGTCAGGACCCTCCTGGCGACCCGTGTGACCCTAATCTCGCCGTTCATACCTTACAGGTTTATACCAATAGCGGCCAGTATAGTTACTTCAACACCGGCCCTATGTGGCCGAGTCAAACCGGTCTGACATTCCCAGACCCTACTACGGCCTACGGCCAGGCGGAAGCCTTCCTCACCAACAGTGGCCTGCATATGTCTGACGCTGGCTTGTACGATGTCGAGTACGATACTCTCTGTTACGCCGAAGGTAACGACGTAAACGCACTGACAACCGATTATATCGGTTGTGCTGTTACCTATGCTCGCGAAATCGAAGCATTTACCGGGACAAATGTCTCCGTTGCAGGCGCAGGTGCAAGATTAAAAGTCTATCTTAACCAAACAGGCGGCGACCCGAATCTGCCCGCTGCCATGGGCAACTGGCGCAACATTACATCAACCGGCATTGTCCCTGTTCTGCCAAAACAAGAAGTATTTGACAGATTCAAAGAACATGGCGAAAAGGTCTCACTCGAACCGATTAGCGTTGAGTATAACCGCGTGGTAAGCGATCTTAACACGCCCAAACTTGCTTACTACGAACATCCAGGCGCAGAACTGCAGGCTGAGCTGATACCTATATGGATATTCTCCGTTGACTACTACGACGGCGATGAACTGCTTACAACTGCCGACACCTTTGTGCCGTCCGCCCATGAGTTCTATCCGCCTATCGCCAATATCACATCACCCGGAGATGGTTCTGAATTCGAACCTAATGATGTTATCGATTTCAATAGTGTCACAGATTCCAACTATGGCACATCACCGTATACCTACGAGTGGACTTCAGACATTGACGGCCAGCTTTCAACCGCCGCAAGCTTCAGCGGCTCACTCAATATTGCCTGCGTAAGTGACGACAACAGCATTGAAGTCGCATCGCACACTATTATGCTGACAATTACAGATGCGGACGGTCGTAGTTCGAGCGAATCTGTTGACGTAACCATCCGGCGATTCTGTTCGGACCTTAATTGTGATAATATCGTCAACTTTGGAGACCTGGCCGTGATGGGCGAGCAATGGCTCAAACCCTAATAGAAGGTTTGGCCGGTTTGCCGTTATAGAAGAGCAGTAAAGAAGAGCTTGGCACACTTGAGCTTGAAAGAGCACTTGTGTAGAGGGGTAGATGTATAACCCTCGCAAATTGTGCAAGCTCGCAAAGATGAGAACACAAAAATATATTAGCAAAACAGGCTGGGGGTTGTTAAAATCAATTCTTTAAATCTTTGCGAATAAAGGGTATAAATACTTTATTAGAGAATAGTTATGACAGAAGAATTATCAAAGGTATATGAGCCGAAGCAGATAGAGGCCTTAGCCGATGAAATCTGGCAAAAGGGCAATTATTTTCATACCGAACCCCCCGCCAAAGGCGGCAGGAAGACAAAAGCCTATACAATCGTAATCCCCCCGCCGAATGTTACCGGCGCGCTGCATCTGGGTCACGCAATCGACAATACGCTTCAGGATGTTCTTGTCCGGTTCAAACGGATGCAGGGATTCAATACGCTCTGGCTGCCGGGGACCGACCACGCAGGAATCGCAACTCAATCGGTCGTTGAAAAAAACCTCAAGGCCGAAAAGGGCCAGAACCGGCACGACATCGGACGCGAAAAATTAGTCGAACTGATTTGGGATTGGAAAAAGCAGTACGGCAACAGGATTCTCGAACAATTAAAACGAATGGGGGCAAGCTGCGACTGGGACCGGACAAGATTTACGCTCGACGAGATGTGCGCAAAGGCAGTTCGGCATACATTCGTAAATCTGTTTAAAAAAGGTTTGATTTATCGCGGCAAAAGATTAGTCAACTGGGACTCTGTTTTGCAGACGGCCGTTTCAGATGATGAAGTAGTTCATAAAACGGTTCAGGGCAATTTCTGGTATATCCATTATCCGCTTGTCGACCCGTCGCAAAGCGCCGCGGCAGGTGGAGGCGGATTTATAACGATAGCGACAACGAGGCCGGAGACGATGCTTGGCGATACAGCCGTTGCGGTTAATCCGAAGGATAAGCGTGCGAAAAAATTCGTCGGCAAAATGGTACATCTGCCGCTGACGGGCAGGCAAATCCCGATTATTTCCGACGATTATGTCAAGCTCGGCGAAGGTACAGGATTTTTGAAGGTAACGCCGGCCCACGACCCGAACGATTATGAAATAGGGTTGCGGGGCAAGCTTGAAATGATAAATATTTTAACGCCTGACGGCAAAATTAACGAAAACGGCGGTAAATATGCCGGTCTCGACAGATACGAAGCAAGAAGAAAAATTGTTGAGGACTTGAAGACGCAAAACCTGCTCGAAAAGGTCGAGCCTCACGAGCACGAAGTCGGCCATTCCGACCGCAGCGGCGACATAATCGAGCCTTACCTTTCCGACCAGTGGTTTGTGAAGGTCGGGCCTCTGGCGAAGAAGGCAATCAAGGCTGTCGAGAGCGGCAAGATTAAATTCCATCCAGAAAGATTCGCAAAGACATACCTCGACTGGCTGTACGGCATTCGGGATTGGTGTATTAGTCGGCAGCTTTGGTGGGGACATCGAATCCCGATATGGTACTGCGAAAAATGCGGGCATAATAATACAGGCATTGAAGACCCGGCCGAATGCGAAAAATGCAAATCGAACCAGCTCCGGCAGGACGAAGATGTACTCGATACGTGGTTTTCATCTGCGCTTTGGCCGCACAGTACGCTGGGCTGGCCGGAGCAGACCGAAGAGCTGAAATTCTACTATCCGACAAACACGCTGGTAACGGCACGAGATATCATTACGCTTTGGGTTTCGCGTATGGTAATGATGGGACTGGAAAATATGGGCGAAGTGCCGTTCAAAGACGTATTCATCCACCCGACAATCCTCGATGGCAACGGCGAAAGAATGAGCAAAAGCAAAGGAAACGGAATCGACCCCATCGATATCATCGAAACATACGGGGCAGATGCGATGAGGTTCAGCCTTTGCCAAATGACGACCGAAAGCCAGGATTTGAAGCTGCCGGTGATAAAAGACGAAAAGGGGCGGAACATAAGCGACAAATTCGATATCGGCAGGAACTTCTGCAATAAACTGTGGAACGCGTCGAGATTTGCGATGATGAACCTTGAAGGAATTGACTTCGAGGCGTTCGATGTAAAGAAAATGACAATTACCGATAAATGGATACTGTCGCGACTGGCTCAAACCATAAAAGAAGTAACCGCAATGCTCGATAGTTTCCAAATAAGCGAGCCGTTGATGGTAATTTACCGGTTCTTCTGGAACGATTTGTGCGACTGGTATCTCGAATGGAGCAAACCGCGTATGCGAGATTCGGCACAAAAGCAAATTCCGCAAAATGTACTTGCGTTTGTGCTGGATTGTACGCTGCGGCTTTTGCATCCGTTCGTGCCGTTCATTACCGAAGGGGTATTCCAAAAGCTTAACGAAATTGCGCCGAAAAGAGGACTCAAAGGCATAATCGAACTCGGCACGGCCGATGCTCTGGTTATCGCCGACTGGCCGATGGATTTGGATAACTTTGCCGACAGGAAAACGGAAAAACAAATCGAGGTTGTGCAGGAAGTTGTCCGGGCGATACGTGAAATCAGGAATAAATACACCGTTGGGCCGAGCAAAAAGCTGACCGCTTCGGCAAATGCGCCGTCTGATATCTCGAAGATATTAAACGCCAGCGCCGAGCTTGTCTGCGACCGTGCGGGGCTTGATAAATTCGGCGCATCGCCAAAGGAAGTAAAGCCGGATGACGCTGCGGCAACGGTTATCGGGAAAATCCAGGTATTCGTGCAAGGCCTTATCGACGCAGAGGCGGAGATACAGAGACTTGAAAAACAGAAAAATGAAATTCTTGCCGGCGTGAAATCAAACGAGGCCAAATTAAACAATGAAAACTTCGTCAGCCGGGCGAAGCCGGAGGTTGTCGAGCAAACGAGAAAGAGACTTGCGGAGTTAAAACAGCAGTTAGAAATGATAGAGAAAAACCTGGCAGAACTAAAATAAAGCCACAGAGAATAACTAATTATTTTAGCCACAGAGCTCACAGAGAACACAGAGAAAAATTTAAAAATGGAAAACAACAAAAATATTATAGATGGCGATTGCTGGGTCGCATATTTCGATATTCTTGGGTTCAGGGGAGAAGTAGAATGGGCCGAAAAGAATCACAATAAATTTATCTTAAGTATGTGTGAATGTGCTTATGAAGAAAGAAAACTTAAAGAGAAATTTGAGGAATTTACGAATGGACTCGTTAAGATAATATGTTTTTCCGATACATTCATCTTTTATTCTTCCAATGATTCAGAGGAATGTTTATCAGCAATTGAACATACTGCCCGACAATTTTTTAGAACAATGTTCACTGCAAAATGGCAAGCAGAGAAAGAACCGCATTCAGGAAATATCCCAGTTCCTCTGCGAGGATGTCTAAATTATGGGCATTTTTATGCCGACCGTGACAAAAACATTTATTGGGGAAGTGCTCTGAATGAGGCATATGAACTGGCTGAAAGCCAAGATTGGATAGGTTATGTACTTTCGGAAAAAGCTAAAAGCCAAATAGGCAAATGCCATTTTAATTACTGGAAAACTATCGGACCTTATTATAAAGAATACAATGTTCCAATGAAAGACCTTAAGACCAAGAAATTGTTTAAGAAGAAATTGTACGCATATTATGCCGGTGAGCATAAGGTAAGTAGTTTGGACATACTTAGAGACCATGCAGGTTTTGATCTGGCAGATGGTTTATTCAGAATGTGGATTAATATTAAAGATAACAACAATCTTACTGATAAACAAAAAATCTCAAAGAAATATAGAAATACAAAAGATTTTTTATTAGAAGCATATCCAGCCTTACCAGTATTAAAGGATATAGGAGAAAATAAATCTCTGTGTCCTCTGTGTTCTCTGTGGCTAAAAATAAAAGGGAAAACTCTGTGGCAGATA
Source organism: Planctomycetota bacterium (assembly GCA_018828825.1). Taxonomy (GTDB): domain Bacteria; phylum Planctomycetota; class Phycisphaerae; order Sedimentisphaerales; family UBA12454; genus UBA12454. The sequence continues at coordinate 32,631 of JAHJUV010000083.1, forward strand.
TAGAAGTTGAATTATCTCGCATAATAATAGATGAGGCTTCTGACCAGCAGGTAATCGTCCTGAAAGAGAAAAAAGGCGAGCGCAGCCTGCCAATAGTTATCGGCATCGTGGAAATAATGGCTATCGACAGGAGACTGAAAGGCAGAACGACCATCAGACCTTTGACGCACGAATTGCTGGGTAATACTATCGATGCGCTGGGGGGAAAAATAGAAAAAGTAGTTATCAGCGATATAAAAAATCATACCTATTACGCGACGATTCACTTGAGCAGTAACGGCAAAAAAGTCGAGGTCGATTCAAGGCCGAGCGACGCAATCGCAATAGCAGTCGCGTCGGATGTGCCGCTTTACGTGGCTGAACATATATTTGGGAATGAGTAAAACAATTTAAAATTTAATATTTAAAATTGAAGATTTCCGTTTTAGTTTTAGGTATCGGTAACGGTAACGTTACGGTGTGGGTTATGGGTAACGGTGAAGCGGTAAATGAGCAAATGATTGAATGAGTAATAGTACTTTTG
>JAHJUV010000084.1 GCA_018828825.1 Planctomycetota bacterium
GCGCTAACGTAATTGAATTCTGAGATACATCGGTTGCGTTACCGATACCAATAACCAAAAAGTAATAATGGTAGTAAAAAAATATGACAGATAAAACAGCATATGTTTTCCCGGGTCAGGGCGCCCAGGTAGTTGGTATGGGTAAGGATTTTTACGATTCCGAACCGCTGGCAAGAGAGCTTTTTGACAAGGCGGACAAAATAGTCGGTTTCAACCTTGCGCAAATCTGCTTCGAAAGCCCCGAAGATAAGCTCAATTCGACCACGATTTCACAGCCTGCTATTTTTGCGGTATCGGTCGCAATTCTCGATGTTCTGAAGTCAAAAGGTCTGATTAAGCCTGCGAATGTAACGGCAGGGCTCAGTCTTGGCGAATATACGGCTCTTTACGCCGCCGGCGTTATAAGTTTCGAAGACAGCCTTAAACTTGTGCAGAAACGCGGCCAGGCGATGCAGGCCGCCGCTGACGCGTCAAAAGGCTCTATGGTGAGCATAATCGGTCTCGAACAGCAGGCCGTTGAAAAGCTTTGTGCCGAGGCTGCCCAGGGTCAGCTTCTAAGCTGTGCGAATTTCAACTGTCCCGGCCAGATTGTCGTTACAGGCGATATAGAGGCTTGCAAAAGGGCTTTGGCACTTGCTGAAAAATACGGGGCTATGAAAGCGATTGAGCTTAAAGTGGCAGGGGCGTTTCATTCCGAAATGATGGCCCCGGCCGCCAAAGAAACCAAAAAGGCCATCGAACAGTGCAAAATGACCGACCCTGCTGATATAGCAATTATAGCAAATGTGGATGCAGAATATTATAAAACAAAAGAGCAAATTTCACAGGGACTTGTTAAGCAATTGACTGGCGCGGTCCTGTGGCAAAAGTGTATGGAAAGACTTTTAGCCGATGGCGTGACGAGATTTTATGAGATAGGGCCTAACAAAGTTTTGACAGGTCTTATGAGAAGGATTCACAGGAGAGCTGATATTGTGAACATAGGCACTGTAGCCGGTATGAAAGAATTGATTGGAGAAAATTGATGGCTGAAGAAAAGAAACTTGCGGTAGTAACAGGAGCGGCAAGAGGTATCGGCAGAGCGATTGTGCTTGAGCTATTAAAGCAGGGCAGGATTGTCGCCGGGCTTGATTTGAATGCCGAACAGCTAAAGCAACTCGAAAAGGTTGTTGCTGAGGCCGGCTATAGCGTTATCACCAAATGCGTCGATATCACAAAGACCGAGCAGTTAAACGAGGTTCTCGAACAGCTCGCCAAGGAATACAACGGAATAAGTATTCTCGTAAACAACGCGGGAATTACGCGAGACAGGCTTATGATGCAGATGGACGATGCCGACTACGATATCCTTATGGCCGTAAATCTGCGGGCTGCCTTTATGGCGACAAGGGCCGTTCTGCGGTCGATGATTCGCAACAAGTTCGGCAGGATTATCAATATAAGTTCCATCGCCGGAATTATGGGCCAGGCAGGCAGCACAAATTATGCCGCCAGCAAAGCGGGACTTATCGGTATGACGAAATCGATAGTAAGAGAAGTCGCCAAAAAGGGCATTACCGCCAATTGTGTCGCGCCGGGATTTATCGTTACTGAAATGACTAAAACTCTGCCCGAACCGGTCAAGGAAGCGGCCCTGGCCATTATCCCTGCCAAAAAACTGGGTACGCCCGAAGACGTGGCAAAGGCGGTCGCATTTTTGGCAAGTGATGATGCAGGCTATATTAACGGTCAGGTCCTGCAGGTTGACGGCGGAATGGCAATGTAATCGAAAAAAATGATTGCAACTGCCGCCATTGACAGGTATATTACCGCCCTAATAGACGACAGTGCATCGATGGAATGTAACCAGAATATTTATTTATTCAAGGAGACGAAAAGTGAGTATTGACGTCCAAAGTATTGAAAAAAAGGTTATTAAGATTGTTGCAGAGCAAATGGGTACAGATGAATCTGAAATAACACGGGAAACATCGTTTATTAACGACCTTAATGCAGATTCTCTGGACACAGTTGAACTTGTTATGGAATTTGAGGATGAGTTTGATACGAGCATACCGGACGAAGAAGCTGAGAAGATACAGACCGTCGGTGCAGCTATCGACTACATCGTAAGCGTATTGAAGCAAAAGGAACAGGGCTGATAACAGGCTGTTATAATGAATAAAAGACGAGTAGTTATAACGGGCCTGGGTTGCGCTACGCCTCTGGGCGTATCTGTCGATGTTTTCTTTGATGCGGCCTGTAAGGGTAAAAGCGGCGTGTCGAACATTGAAAGTTTCGATGTCTCGCAATACCCGGTCAGATTTGCCGGCGTGATAAAGGACTTCGACATTACCCAATTCGTTGATCACCGCGAAGGAAAACGGATGGACCGTTTTTGCCAGCTTGCGGTGGCTTCTGCCATTCAGGCGGTCAAAGACAGCGGTGTCGATTTTCCGAACGAAAACCTTGACCGATGTGCTTCTATATACGGCACCGGTATCGGCGGTATTCAGGAAATCGAAACACAGCATATCCGTCTGCTCAACAGAGGTCCCCGCGGAGTTTCGCCTTTTACCGTTCCAAGACTTATGGCTAACGCCGCCAGCAGTACGATTTCAATGATACACGGCCTTAGAGGCCCGAATTTCTGTGTCGTTACCGCCTGCGCTTCGGCCTCTCATGCGATTGGCGAGGCGTTTTATAACATTCTCAATGACCGCAGCGACATCGTAATTACCGGTGGTTCGGAAGCGGCTGTTTCGCCGGTCGGCTTGAGTTCATTTTGTGCCTTAAGGTCGCTGAGCACCAGAAACGACGACCCGCAGGCCGCTTCAAGACCGTTTGATGTCGCCCGTGACGGCTTTGTTATGGCTGAAGGCGCTGCGGCGGTTATTCTCGAAGAATACGAACACGCCAAAAAACGCGGTGCGAAAATATACGCCGAACTGCTCGGCTACGGCGCAACTGCCGATGCCCATCATATTACCGCCCCGTCGCCGGACGGAGACGGAGCCATAAGAGCGATTGAAATTGCGATTAAACAGGCAGGAATTCCAAAGGAAAAATTCGATTATGTTAACGCCCACGGCACAAGCACCGAACTTAACGATATTGCCGAAGCTATGGCGATAAAGAAGGTCTTCGGCGAACATGCCTATAAACTTTCGATAAGTTCCACAAAGAGCCTTATAGGTCATTCGCTTGGTGCAAGCGGAGCCATTGAACTTGTAGCGACCTGCAAGATGATGGAAAAGTCCATAATCCATCCGACAATCAATCTTGACAATGTTGACCCCAAATGCGACCCCAAACTTGATTTTGTGCCGAAGGTTGCCAAAGAAAGAAAAATCAATTACGCAGCCAGTAACTCATTCGGCTTCGGCGGCCACGACGCCTGCCTCGTAATCGGAAAAGTTTAATCCCGGTCATCCGGCGTCTAAAATCCAAGATGATTTTCTGATACTATTTCGTTTTTTTCGCGGCAACGAGCCAGTCCCACGGATAAGGTTTTTTCATCCATCTCGGCGGGGAGGCAAACTCGGTCGTCCAGGGATACCCAATTTTGCAAAGGTCTGTAATCTGCAGTTTTCTCTTTCTCAGTATCGCTGTAAGCTCTTCTTTGATGTAATGTTTGGTTGGGACGCCGTCGATAGGCACAATACCCTGACGCAGGTATCGGCTGTCGGATTTTTTTGGCTTGCCGAAACTTGCCCGGGCCGCCGTCGATGGGCTGGCGCCGTTGCGAAGATTCCACTGAATCAGGCGAAAATTTGTGAGCATAGCCGACTCAAGCGACGGCACAACAAGCAGCAGATGACCGTTTTTCAAAATATGTTTTGCCATAACGTCGAGAATCCTGAGCCTGACAGTCAGCGATGGCATAATGAGCATATTTACGCTCATCGCGAAATGGGTTTTTTCAAGCTGTGGTTTTGGCTTTGCCAAATCAGCCGTTATATATTCGATGTTCGATAAATGTTTATGTTTCTTTTTTGCCCTTGCGATGAATTTATAGGAGATGTCTATCGCGTTTACCTTGCCGAAATTTGCCGACAGTAGCGGCAAAAAATGTCCAATCCCGCAGCCGAAATCATTTACCTTTTTTGCTGGTGAGCCGTATTTCTTAACCAGCTTCGGGATTAGTTTTTTTTTGTCGTTGGCTAATACGCTGAAAATTTCGTCTTCGTAACTGGCTGCCAGATTGTTCCAGTATTCGCGTTTCATTTCGCCTCCATGCCCCCAATATAACAGCTTGCCGCAAGATTGGCCTAAGTATTTATATTTTGAGTTATTTCACAAGATACTGAATAGCCACGTATGCGGCGTAAATCAGCAGAAAAATGGGGCCGAAGATTCGATTATAATATTTTTTGCTTACTGCCGAAAAGATAATAAACAGTCCCACGACCAGCACGAAAAACGGAAAGTGCAGGCGGTAAAAATCAGGCGAAATATGGAGCCCTGCAACGCTTATTGAGCCGCCGATGACCACGAAAATATTCAGGATATTTGCCCCGATTATATTGCCCAGAAGTATTTCTTTATGGCCTTTGACCAGGCTTGCGACGCCTGTCGCCAGTTCCGGCACGGATGTCCCGAACGCCACAATAGTGGACGCTATAACAGCTTCCGGCACGCCGAATCGCAGGCAGATTTGTGTCGCTGATGCGATAAGAACCCTGCTGGCGACGATTACCAATATCAAACCTGCCAGAAAAACGAGGCCGAGAACCAAAAGCGATTTTTGAGCGTGTATATCTTTGGCGTCGATTATGCCTGGCTGGCGATGCTGTTTTGCCCATTTAACGGAGGCGAAAATATACCATACGAGAATGCCGAGCAGTATGAAGCCGTATAATCTGGAGACGTATGGATGATGAAAAATCAGCAGGATGTAACACAGCAGGATAAAGCCCATACAGGAAAGCAGTTTTACCATACCCTGTCTTTTGAATATGAATCTGTCGGTCGGTATTTTTGCCAGCGCACAGCCCATACCGAAAATAAGAGCGGTGTTGCAGATGATTGAGCCGATAGCGTTGCCTAAAGCCAGGTCTGATTTGCCGGCGAAGGCCGCCATTATTGAAACTGTTGCTTCTGGGCTTGTGGTTCCCAGGCTCACGATTGTCACGCCGATAATGATGACGGGAATGCCGAGTTTTTTGGCCGCCCCAGCCGCTCCGTCAACAAACCAGTCGGAGCCCTTAAAAAGTGCGATGAAACTTACTGCGAGGCTGCAGAAAATCCAGAAAACCCCCTTTGCTGCGAGAAATTCAAACCACTGGTCGGGTAGAAAATAAGCCATTTGTGTTATTTATACGGACTGCCGAAAAATAGCAGAAGTCCATACACTGTTATTTATTATGCCTGATTTTCCAGCGATTGTGTCTTTTTTTACTGCCGATTTTACGTCTGCGTCTCGGTTTAGCCATTAAAGCGCTCCAAATAGGGTATTTTTATACTTTTCTAACAACTTTTGACAGGATAAGATATATACTATCTATTCTTGATTTTTGCAAGAGTTGGTTGTTCGTAATTTTTATTTATCAGGTGCAGAAATGATACAATGCAAAGACTGTGAATTTTGCCAGATGGCCCCCGACGGTCGCAGGGCTTTCAAGTGCGACCCGTTTATCAACATCAAAGAGCCCGAATGCATCGCCAAATGGCAGCTTATCCGGCTGGATATGCTGCTTGTAACCTACCGGTCGATGCAGCAGTGGCAGGAAAAAATCTCTCCGCTGCAGGACAAGATATTCAAGTATATGGAACGGGAGATGGGCGATATCGACGAGAGCGATAAATGGAAGGTTGATGAAGACGAAAAAAACGAAGACGATAAGATTGTTTGATTGACACAACAGGAAATCCGAAGTACGAAATCCGAAATTCGAAACAATACCAAATGTTCAAAATTAGAATTCTCAAAACGGGACAAGTGCAGGTTTTGGTCATTTGATTTTTGGTAATTTGAATTTGTTTAGGATTCTTGTCCGCCATAGTCTTGACGACGGCGGATAGATATTCGGATTTAGAATTTACTTTATAAAGGGATTTTTGAATGCAGCTTGCAATGGTTGGAGACAGATTCATCGAGACGGAAAAACTCGACTCGGCATATCTTGACTATGGCACTTTTTTCGGCGACGGCGTTTATGAGGTCCTGCGCAGTTACGACGGCAAAATATTCGCCATGGAAGAACATCTGGCACGCTTCAAAAGGAGCCTGGAAGAAGTAGATATTGAAGGCATCAATATTGAAACAATACGCCAAAGGGTCTTAAAGGCCTTTGAGAAATTCAAAACCCCGAACGCAAAAGTTTATTTCCATATTACAAGAGGCTCCGGCCTGAGGGACCACGCGACAGAGGGCCTTGTGCCGAGATTTTTCCTGCTGATTTCAGAGATTGAAGACGCAAGCGAGCAAAAAGAGACAGGCATATCAGTAATGACTGTGCCCGATACGAGATGGAAAAGATGCGATATCAAATCGCTTAATCTTTTGCCTAATGTACTTGCAAAGCGCCTGGCCCATAAAAGAGGCTGCGCCGAAGCGGTATTTGTCGATGATAAAGGTTTCATTACAGAAGGAGCGTCCAGCGCGTTTTTCGCAGTCTTCGGCAATAAACTCCAGACATCGCCTTTGGCAGCCAACATCCTGCCTTCCATTACCCGGCAGTTTGTTTTGGAAGTTTATTCCAATACCGGCCTTGAACTTCTGGAAAAACAAATAAAGGCAGAAGATGCAACCAAAGCCGATGAACTCTTTATCGCGGTATCGAGCAAGGACATTGTGCCGGTGGTAAAATTCAATGAAATACAAATCGCCGATGGTAAGCCGGGCAAATATACAAAATTGCTGATGGACGAATTCGCAAAACTGATAAGGGGAAAATAGCCACCAAGACAGCCTGTTTTACGTTTGCCGAGAGGTTTTTCAAGCTTGATATAAGACATTCGATAGTTCAAATAGAAGTATTACTTTTATCCACGCATAAATAAACAGAGCCGCAGAAGCGGAATAAAAAAGCATTAGAGACCAAAATTTAATAGGATTTTTGTTTCTTTTGACTTCGCTTCTAAATGAACCATAAGTAATTCCTGTTTTAAAACCAACAAAAACATACTTCCCTAAAATGAAGACGAATCCCCAGCAAACCAATGTACCGATGATGATTCTTAAAATATCCATTATTCTATCTCATTTTTATACCTAACAATACTTATCCACTCTGTATAAAACGCTGGAAGCAGACTATTTTATTTTTCAGTATGTTTTCTTCGTTGCTGCTCCTTAAGGAAACGAAAGAATTATAGCAGTCAGAAGGGGGGAGGGCAACAGAAAAAGAATACCCGCCGTACATCCTTTACCAAAGATATGGAGGATGGCTGCCTTCGATAACACGTCAGTTTGTTTTGAAGATTTACCCCCACACCAATTTCTCCAGCATCTGCACCTGTCCAAAATCATCGGCAAAAATCTGCGTACGGCAGCCCCAAACAAATTTACACTCTGAAAAAATTGGTGTGGGGGTAAATAAAAACACCGGCCTTGAACTTCTCGAAAAACAAATAAAGGCGGAAGATGCGACAGACGCCGATGAGCTTTTTATCGCTGTTTCGAGCAAGGACATTGTGCCGGTGGTAAAATTCAATGAAATACAAATCGCCGATGGCAAGCCGGGCAAATATACAAAATCGCTGATAAACGAATTCGCAAAACTGGTAAAAGGCTGAACAGTATAAAATGCATCCTTATCTGGGGACTGAAAACGACAAAATTTCAGTCTAATTAGTTTTCCCTGCCTCCTATTTTACCATTGCGCATCGCCGTAGGGGCCGACATAGCCCTTTGGCTTGGATTTTAAGCGGGATTTTATTATCGTCTCTGCGATGGCAATATCAGCCTTTGTGGTTATCTTTATATTTGAAGAATCCGTCTCGACTATCGAAACTTTCTGCCCCAATGCCTCGACAAGCTGGGAATCGTCGCTGATTTTTGATTTATCCAGTTTACCGAGATTTGCATAGGCCTTTTTGAGCAAGTCTTTTTTAAATACCTGCGGCGTCTGTGCCTCGTAAAGACCGGTACGGTCGACGGTTTCCATTATTTGTCCGTTTTCGACTCTTTTCAGTGTCGCCACGACAGGGCAGGCCAGCATGGCTGCGCCGGTTTTTTCAGCCGTCTTAAAGGCGTCATCGAGCCATTTTTCCGTCAGGCAGCACCGCACTGCATCGTGAACCGCCACCAAATCTATATCGTCTTTTACGAGTTCAAGCGCCTTTGCGACGGTTTCAAATCTCTCGGCACCGCCCAGACAGAGTTTGACGCCGTGGAAACTGAGGTTGGCGCCGTGCGTGATTTTGAACATTTCCTCGTCTTCAGCAGGGATTGACAGTATTATCTGTTTTACATCGTCTCTGTCGGCGAAAAATTCCACGCTTCGCAGAAAGGCAGGTCTGCCGCCGACATCCGCGAATTGTTTTTTCTTTATTGATTCGAGGTTGTGCTTCTGGTCTTTGACAAATCTTTGACTGCTGCCGCCGGCACAAATTATTACTGCAACGTTCATTTTTATATCCTAAAATTCAATACCTTTTCTTGCTTTGATGCCTTTTTTAAAAGGGTGTTTTATCTCTTTTGTTTCCGTAACCAGGTCCGCAAGTTTGATAAGTTCGGCGTTGGCGCCTCTGCCGGTAAGGACGATTTCAACCGGCTCGGCCTTCGATTTGATTATGTTTTTTATCCATTTGATATTCGCCAGTTTCTTCGACAGGCAAAACACGATTTCATCTAAGATAATAATATCGTATTTTCTCTTTTTCGCTTCAACTGCGATTTTGTCGCAAATCTGGCCTATTTTCTTTTTTGTATTTTCAAAGTTTTTTTTATCACTTAATGATTTTCTCATATCCCATTCTGTTTCGAGCGGTACGATTTTAATGGGCAATTTCGTTTTCGCGACGGCTTTTCGTTCGCCCAATTTCAGGGCAGGGGGTTTGAGGAATTGGTAAATAACAACTTTTTTGCCCCAGCCCGCTCCCCGCAGCGCAAGACCGAGAGCAGCTGTGGTTTTGCCCTTGCCGCTGCCTGTATATATCTGAACCAATCCTTTTTTAAGCATTTTGTCTTGCCTTTAGAATTCTGTTCATCAATTTGATTACGATGAACATTGTAAAGGCTACGATGAAAAAATCTATAAGCGTATTTATGAATTGGCCGTATCGCAATGCGACAGCAGGCAGAGTTTCGCCAGTTGCCGAAACAGTGGCTTCTTTCAGTGCGATTTGAAGATTCTTGAAATCTACTCCCCCAAGAAACACACCTATCGGCGGCATTATTATGTCGTTGACCAGTGAATTTACGATTTTATTGAACGAGGTGCCGATAATGATAGCCACCGCCATATCGATAGCATTGCCTTTGATTGCGAACTGTTTGAATTCGTTCCAGATACTCATAATCAGTTATACTATAAAAAAGCCCAACCAGCAGAGCAGGGCACCGAGTATTATCACGATAGTTGACCAAACAGACAGGAGTTCTCCCATCTTAAAGGCATTACAAACCTTGATAGATACCTTTGGCAGTACAATCAGAAACAGTCCTTTTATAAGGGCCGCCCAGCCGATAATCGTAATAATAACCGACCAGTTTTTGACCCAGTTATTATGCAATACTACCAGAAAGCATCCTATGACCAGGGCGACAAGACCGCCTAAGTAAATAGCCGGCGGATTTTCCGTAAAGTCTCTTATCATTTTCTTGTAAAAATCAGGGTTGATGAGCATACCGATACCGACAGCCAGGTAGGTGATTCCCAAAATCTGAAAGATTTGAACGTCTGTCATTTTAGTTTCTCCTAAAATATTTGACATCCTTGTGTTTTAATACAGACGGTTTCTATATTTATGATTATCCCACAGATTTTTGGCGATGGCAATTTAAAATTTTGACCGACCCGAATAGAAAAAACGGTTTTGCCCCCGATGATTCCTGCTTATATCTTGTATAATTTTTGCTTATTTCGTCTCCTGCTTGCTGTTTCTTGCGTTTTTAGCCCATTTTCACGGCTTAAAAATTTTGTAATTTTTTGCTTTTCAGGCCTTTATATTTCTGTATAATCCAGCGAATTTGTTTTTTATAATTTTATGGAGGTAACTATGCCAAGAAGGAACGATGTAAACAAGATTATGATAATAGGCTCCGGGCCGATAGTAATCGGCCAGGCCTGCGAATTCGATTATTCCGGCACACAAGCCTGCAAGGCACTTCGGAAGCTGGGTTACAAAATAGTGCTTGCGAACTCCAATCCGGCGACGATTATGACCGACCCCGGCATGGCGGACGTCACCTATATCGAGTCACTGACGCTCGATGCTATGACGGAAATCATCAAAAAGGAACGGCCTGACGGCTTGCTTCCGAACCTCGGCGGTCAAACTGCCCTTAACCTTGTTTCGGAATTGCACAAGGCAGGTGTCCTTGAAAAATACGGTGTCAAGGTCATCGGCGTTAACGTTGACGCAATTGAGCGCGGCGAGGACAGAATAGAATTCAAGAAAACAATGAATAAACTCGGTATTGATATGCCGAAAAGCGCACCGGCATATACCGTTGAAGAGGCTGAAAAAATCGCAGAAGAATTGGGATATCCGGTTGTAGTTCGGCCGGCGTATACTATGGGCGGCACCGGCGGCGGCCTTGTTTATAATGTCGAAGAGCTAAGAACTATATCCGCTCGCGGTATTGCGGCAAGCCTTGTAAACCAAATCCTTATCGAAGAATCCGTGCTCGGCTGGGAAGAACTTGAGATCGAAGTCGTCCGCGATGCCAAGGGCCAGATGATTACCGTCTGTTTCATCGAAAACGTCGATGCGATGGGTGTTCACACCGGCGATTCGTACTGCACGGCCCCGATGCTGACAATCGATCCGAAACTCCAGAAAAAACTGCAAAAATATTCTTATGATATCGTCGAGGCGATTCAGGTCATCGGCGGAACTAATGTCCAGTTTGCTCACGACCCTAAAACCGGAAGAGTCGTGGTTATCGAAATCAACCCGAGAACCAGCCGCTCAAGCGCACTTGCTTCAAAAGCTACCGGTTTTCCAATCGCATTGGTTTCAGCAATGCTCGCAGGCGGTTTGACACTTGACGAAATCCCATATTGGCGGGATGGAACACTCGAAAAGTATACGCCGGGCGGAGATTATGTGGTTGTAAAATTTGCACGATGGGCGTTTGAAAAATTCAAAGGCGTTCAGGATAAACTCGGTACGCAAATGCGGGCCGTAGGCGAAGTGATGAGTATCGGTAAAACTTACAAGGAGGCCTTCCAGAAGGCTATCCGCTCGCTGGAAAACGGCAGACATGGACTTGGCTTTGCCAAAAACTTCAATAAAAAATCTCTGCCGGAACTTATGGAAATGCTCAGAGACCCAACGAGTGAGAGACAATTCATAATGTATGAGGCCCTGCGTAAAGGTGCCGATATCCAGGCTCTATACGAAAAGACATATATCAAGCCGTACTTCATCCAGCAGATGAAAGAGCTTGTCGAACTCGAAGAGGAAATCCTTAAATACAAAGGCAAGCAGGTGCCCGATAAACTGCTCGAAAAGGCCAAGAAAGACGGCTTTGCAGATAAATATCTCGCCCAAATTCTTGGCACGAAAGAAGAAAATATCAGGAAACAGCGGCAGGGCATCGGCGTTGTCGAAGGCTGGCACGCTGTGCCGGTCAGCGGCGTTGAAAACGCGGCATATTACTACTCGAGCTACAATGTCCCCGACACTGTCAGCGTAAGCAGCAACAAAAAGATAATGGTACTCGGCGGCGGGCCGAACAGAATCGGCCAAGGCATTGAATTCGATTATTGCTGTGTTCACGCGGCCTTTGCTCTCCGAGATGAAGACTATGAAACTATTATGGTGAACTGCAACCCTGAAACCGTCTCCACCGATTATGATACGAGCGATAAGCTGTATTTTGAACCTCTGACAGTCGAAGATGTTTTGAGCATTTACGAAAAGGAAAAACCCGTCGGCGTAATCTGTCAATTCGGTGGACAGACACCTTTGAATATCGCAGCGGAACTCGAAAAAGCGGGCGTAAAAATTCTCGGCACAAGCGTTGAGACAATCGACCTTGCCGAGGACCGCGACAGATTCCGCGCTAAAATGGAAAATCTCGGCATCCCAATGCCTAAATCCGGTATGGCGAGCACATTCGACGAAGCCGCCAAAGTCGCTTCTCAAATCGGTTATCCTTTGATGGTTAGACCATCTTATGTTCTCGGCGGACGCGGTATGGAAGTTGTTTACGATGTTGAAATGCTTAAACGATATGTTGATGCCGCTGTCGGCGTAACGCCTGAAAGGCCTATATTGATTGATAAGTTCCTTGAAAACGCAATCGAGTGCGAAGCGGATGCTCTTGCGGACGGTTCTGACGCGTTTGTGCCTGCTGTTATGGAGCATATTGAGCTTGCCGGGATTCACTCCGGCGATTCGGCCTGCGTCATCCCGCCGATAAGCATTGAGCAAAAACATCTCGATACCATTTATGATTATACGAGAAAAATCGCGACAAAACTGAATGTTGTGGGCCTGATGAATATGCAGTATGCCATTGCCGGTGATAAGGTTTATGTCCTTGAGGCAAATCCGAGAGCATCGCGAACCGTTCCGCTGGTTTCCAAAGTTTGCGGAATACAAATGGCAAGACTTGCCACGCAGTTGATGCTGGGCAAGAAAATAGCGGATTTGAAACTGAAACCGAAAATTTTCCCGCATTTCGGCGTAAAAGAATCAGTATTTCCATTCAATATGTTCCCGGAGGTTGACCCGATATTAGGTCCTGAAATGCGTTCTACCGGCGAGGTGCTCGGTATGGCTGATTCGTTCGGTCTTGCGTTTTATAAGGCTGAAGATGCGGCCAAACAAACACTGCCGAGCCAGGGAACTGTGCTTATTACCGTAAATGACGCTGACAAGGCCAATATTGCCAATGTCGCGAAAAGTTTTGCCAAGCTTGGCTTTAAGATTATCGCTACCGGCGGGACATATAAATATCTGGTTGAAAACGGCGTCAAGGCCGAAAAGATAAACAAGTTGCAGGAGGGCAGGCCAAACATCGTCGACGCCATAAAGAACGGCGAAATACAACTCCTTATAAACACGCCTGCCGGTAAGTCCAGCCAGTATGACGACTCGTATATCCGCAAAACCGCGATAAAGTACAAGATTCCGTATATTACGACCGCCGCTGCCGCTGTCGCAAGCGCCAAAGGAATTGAGGCCATACAGAAAGGCAAAGGCAAAGTCAAATCGCTGCAGGAGTACCATAGCGAAATTAAAAGTTAAAAACGTAAAATGCAAAATTGAGGAATGATGTTTTTTTATTTTTGGTTAATCTTATTGGTAATTGTTAACGCCTTTTGGCTTGGGCTGGTGTTTTTTTCGCTGCCGGGCAATTGGCTGATGATTATTACGACGATTCTCTTTGCCTTATGGCAGAGAAGTATTTTCAGCATTTACACAATCATAGCGGCTGTAATTTTAGCAATTATCGGTGAGGTTATCGAATTTTTCGCCGGCGCAGGCGGGGCGAAAGCCGCAGGCGGCGGCAAAAATACAATGGCGGCAGCAATAATCGGCGCAATAGCCGGAGCCGTTCTCGGCACTGTACTAATTCCGGTTCCAATTTTTGGAACATTGCTTGGCGCTTCAATAGGAGCGGGGCTGGCGGTTTTAATTGTTGAAAGAAAAGCCGGCAAAGAATTGAAACCGTCGTTCAAAACCGCGGCAGGTGCAGGGTTCGGTCAGATTCTTGGAACAAGTGCAAAAATTATTATAGGAGTCGCTATCTGGCTGCTCTTCACGATAGCGGCTTTTTTATAAATTACTGAGCTTCATCATTGCGGCCTTTGCTGATTTTCTTTTCAACTGGCGGCAGCAGAAGCAGTACAATCAAAGTCAGAACCGCGGTAGAAATCGCTAAAGGATACATCTTCGTGCCGCAGGCCATCCCGATACTTGCGACAACCCATATTCCCGCCGCAGTCGTCAAGCCGTGTATGCCGATACCGCTGTGAATTATCGCACCGGCACCGAGGAAGCCGATACCAGTTACGATTTGAGCCGCTATCCTTCCCGGCTCGGAACCGGAAAGATTTGTAGAGATAACCGTAAAAAGACAGGAACCCAGACAAATCAGGATATTAGTGCGAAGACCGGCAGCTTTGCCCCGTAATTCTCTTTCAAGTCCAATTATTCCTCCAAGAACAACCGAAACCAAAAGCGGAACGATATCAAGCCAATTTAATGCCATATTAAAACTCCTTCAAATTCCTTATATAAATATATACTGAAAATCCTGTATTAGACAAGTAATTATCTCCGATATATGCCGGAAGTTATGTAAATTAAAATTTTTTATTCAACTCCCTTGCCAAATTAAACCCCCTGTTTATATTGGAGTTTATGCTTGTTTCCTCAAAACCAGACATGTTCGAAAAACTTCAGCTTTTAAGCCGGGATTCACAATACGACCTTGCCTGTGCCTGCGGAAGCAATAAATTAGACCGCAGAACTCGCGGCAGCGGCGGCAAATGGATATACCCCGTAACGCTTCCCAACGGCGGCACAACCCTGTTGTTCAAGACCCTTATTTCAAACGTCTGCTCAAGCGACTGTAAATACTGTCCTCTTCGCAGCAATATGGATATTCGACGCTGTACACTTAAACCAGAAGAAATCGTCAAAATCTTCCTGGATTATTACAATAAGGTGAGGTCTTCGGCCTGTTCCTATCCAGCGGCGTAATAGGCACCGCCGAGGCGACAATGGACAAACTTATTACCTGTGCCGAGATACTTCGCAAAAGACACCAATTTAAAGGCTATATACACCTGAAAATCCTGCCCGGCTCAAGCCCTGCCACGATAGAAAAGGCAATATCCGTCTCAAACGCTGTCTCATTGAATATTGAAACACCTGGTAAAGAATTCCTCGAAAAGCTATCAGACAAAAAGGATTTTCTGCGCGATATAGTCGAACCTATGAAACTTATCAGCCGGCTTACCAGCCAAAGCCGTCGGAAAGTGAAACAAACTACCCAGTTTATCGTAGGTGCTGCCGGCGAGACTGACCAGCACATTATAAAATACACTGCGACACTATATGAAAGGATGGGTCTTAACCGGGTTTATTTTTCAATATACCAGCATAACAATACTGAAAACCGCGAAAATGCCAATCTGCAGGACGGCTTTATGCGGGAACACCGTTTATATCAGGTTGATTTTCTGTTCCGTAAATACGGGTTCACCCAATCCGATATTATATACGACAGTTCCGGTCTTCTATCTATCGAAACCGACCCGAAAGAAATCTGGGCAAAAAATCACCCCGAATTCTTCCCCGTAAATGTAAATACAGCACCACGATACGAGCTTTTGCGGGTGCCGGGCCTTGGCCTGACAACGGTTGAGCGAATTTTGGAAAGGCGAAAAGTGGCAAAAATCAGCTCGATTGACGATATTGATATAGTAAATAAAAGGCTGTTAAAAGCGTCAAAATACCTGAATTTCGGCAATTTGCCTCAAAATAAGACATTTTTGTTCAATTTTTGACTTGAAAAAGACCGAAAAATCACTACTATTCTGTACTTCTATCGTAGATTAGATTTTTGGTTTTTCCCAAGAAAAGGATTCCATTTTTATGATTAAGGTTAAATCTCGCCTCGGCGAGTCAGTAGAACAGATGGTTAAACGCTTCAAAAAGATGTGCGAAAAAGAAGGCATTATTCGCGACATCAAACGAATGAGCTACTATGAGAAGCCGTCGGAGAAAAACCGCAGAAGAAGACGCAAAGCAGTAAGGTCGGCAAAATTTTCAAGCAGATATTAAACTATATATCGTTTAATCAAAAAGGATAAAACCGGGCATACTTTCGCCCGGTTTTTTTATGCGCCTGGTTCTAACAGTCACAAAGAAATGGGGTTCTGCGCATTTAAACGATTTGCTATTACTATTGCCGTCAGGTTAAGCAATCCAATGGCAGATAGTTTATAGATAAAGGTCTGGGAAATTGAATTGAAATCGCATATATATAGGATATGGTATTTCAAAAGCCAGATTCAATTTGGATTCTGTGTATGGACTCAGGGAGTTACTTCACGAAATAACCAAAAAGTAAAAAGTTGCTAAGGAGATGTTATGTTAAGACTTGAAGATTTCCGTCACATCGTACCCGATGAAACATTAGCTGAAATTTATGCCAGGGCCAGAAAGCTTTATGGCAAACACGTTGTTCATCTAAATGCCACATATCAGGGAGGTGGCGTTGCAGAAATTCTTTATTCGCTGGTATTGTTGATGAATGATGTCGGTATCGATACCGGCTGGCGAATTCTACACGGCAGTCAGGAGTTCTTTGAGGTTACAAAGAGTTTTCACAATGCCCTGCAAGGTGCAAAATTTAATCTGTCTGAACAAAAGAAAAAAATATATTTGCAGGTAAATGATAACTTCTCGAAGTTTACGCATCTTGACCATGACTGTGTGATAATCCATGACCCTCAGCCGCTTTCACTTATAAGCGCTTCCGGCAATAAAAAACGTGAGCCCTGGATATGGCGTTGCCATATAGACCTGACAAACCCTAACAATGAACTCTGGGATTTTCTTAAAGGATTTATATTGAAGTATGACCAGGTTGTTTTTTCAAGCGAGAAATACTTCAAAGACGATCTGCCCATTGACCAGAGACTTATATTCCCAGCTATTAATCCGCTAAGTGAGAAAAACAAAGACATTCCCGATAAAACCGTTTTAGAACAAATTACTAAAGTAGGTATTCCTACAGACAAACCAATAATTACCCAGGTCTCCAGGCTCGACCCATGGAAAGATCCCGAGGGAGTAATTGATATCTTTAAGCTGGTAAAAGAACATATCGACTGCAGGTTGGTTTTCTGTTACAACGCTGCCAGTGATGACCCTGAGGGTCTGAGAATGTACAACAAAGTTTATGAGAAGGCCCACCATTTTGTAAAGACAGGGGATATTTTGTTTGTTGTGGGCAATAACGAAACATTAGTGAATGCAATTCAAAGGTATTCAAGTATCATAATCCAAAAATCTACCAAGGAAGGGTTTTGTCTTGCCGTAACAGAAGCGCTGTGGAAAGAAACGCCCGTTGTTGCATCAAATGTGGGCGGCATACCTATGCAAATCGAGGACGGTAAAAACGGGTTTCTGCTTGAGCCAAAAGATACCGAAGGATTTGCAGACAGAATCGTACATTTGCTAAAAAATCCCAAGCTAAGAAAAGAAGTGGGCAAAAAAGGTAAACAAACTGTCAGAGAAAAGTTCTTAATAACTCGTTTGCTTTCTGATTACCTGTATATGTTGGATTCCATAATCGGTTAATAGTTTGTAATAAAATTTGAATCCAATGTTGACCCCGCACCTTCTAAAATATTTAAAAATTAGAATATAAAGAAGATGTGGGGTTGACAAATCAGCAATTGTCCCTGACAGATTTACCTGACATTTCGTATTGCTCCCAACAGGATGTTTACAAATTCTTTCGGGCTGTCTATCCGAAACTCGGCGTTGCTTTGCCCCTGCCCTATTTTAATTTTAAAAAGTCTTCTATCGGCCAGCTTAAACATACTTTCATCAGTCTGGTCGTCGCCGGCACAAAGTATAAAGTCATATTTACTCTTTCCGCCGGCAAATCTCATCAGGGCAAGTCCCTTATTGGCCTGCATCGAACTTACCTCAATGATTTTCTTGCCGTGGCGGACTTCAACCGGCAGATTGGAAAGCATATCCTGCAGCATAGCCATAAGTTGTTGAGCGTTAAGCAGTCCAAACTCAGGGTCTGCCATCCTGTAATGCCAGACAATCGATGATGTTTTCTCTTCGATAAAACTGCCCTGCGTAGTGCCGACATACTGCTCAAAGATTTTCCTTACCGATTTTTTCCACGAAAGGTCCACGTTTCTGACTGATTTTAGCCATCTGTTGCTTTGCGGACTGTGATAGCTAAAGCCATGCTCGGCAATTAATGTTACGTTATATTTGCCGAACCATTTTTCAAGTTCACTGCCCCTCCTGCCGCTGATAAGAAACGTATCTATGTTTTTCTTGCAGCTCAGAGCTTCGAGCAGTTGTTTTACCTGCTCATCGGGTCCGGCCTTGTCTGGGTCGTTCTGCAGGTCGCAAAGCGTACCGTCATAATCGAGAAAGAATACCATTTTGCGGGATTTTTTGACCCGTTTTACAAGCTCATTGCGGACATCGGCCTCTTTCTGGATTGATGTGTCTTCAATTTCGAGTTTGCCGAGTTCATTAATAAATTTCCCGGCCCAATATTTAGCGTCAAATTGCGCCACTCGTTCATACATCCCTCTCATTCGCCGTTTAATATCGTCCTGCTGGGCGTTTATAGCCAGTTCAAGACTCTCGGCCACAGTATCTATATCGTATGGGTTGACGATAAACGCCTGGAAAAGCTCATTAGCCGCTCCCGTAAATTCGCTCAAAATAAGGGCACCTGTAAAATCCGGTCTGCAGGCGACAAATTCCTTGGCCACCAGGTTCATCCCATCCATCAGCGGCGTAACCATCGCGACATCAGCAAGACGGTAAAGGGCGCACAATTCCGTAAAATCGACGGATTTATATATGAAATGAATGGGCGTGTTTTCCACAGTAGCATGTTTTCCATTCAGCCTGCCTATCATACTCTCGACATTTGCCTTAAGCTGGGCGTATTCAGGCACCTCATCTCTGCTTGGTATACTTATAAATATGAAAACAATATTGTTTTTATCGTGCCATTTGGTCAGAAATCTGTCTATTACATCGAGTTTCCTTATAATTCCCTTTGAATAATCGAGCCTTTCGACACTAAGTATGACCTTTTTCCTCTTGTAAATTTTTTTGAAATCGGCCAGCTTTTTTCTGAATCTTGAGGTTTTGAATTCTGCCTGAAAAGACTGAACATTAGCCCCGATCGGAAAAACTCCCATATGACATTTTCTATCCCCGCAGCGGACTACCATGGAATCACATTCCGCACCGAGCAGTCTCATCGTGGAACTTCTGAAGTGACGCATATATCCAAATGTCTGGAAACCGATCAAATCAGCGCCGAGCACCCCTGCCAGCAGTTCTTTCCGCTGGGGATGGCACCGGAAAACCTCGTACGAAGGAAAAGGCGTATGCAGAAAGAATCCCACTTTAAGATTTCTTCCGCTTTGTTTCAGCATCTGGGGCACCAGCATAAGCTGATAATCGTGCACCCATATAACATCGTCTTCTTTCGCGATTTTGAGAATAACGTCCGTGAATTTCTGATTTACCCTCCGGTACTGCCGCCACCAGTCCTGTCGATACCTGATATAATACGAACGATAATGAAGCAGCGGCCAAAGTGTCGAATTCGAAAATCCATAATAATAGCCTGTTATTTCATCCTTATTGAGAAATACCGGCAGGCAGTTATATTTCCTGGCTAAAAGATTTTCGATATCCTGCTGGTCTTTTCTGTCTGCTGTAACTTTCCCGGGCCAGCCCACCCATATCATATCATAATCGCGTCTAACCCCCTCAAGTGCAGAGACAACACCCCCGCTGGATTCGACAATTTCCTCGCCAATCGTTAAAGGCAACCTGTTTGCTATGTTGATTATTCTCGTCATTTTCCACCAATTCCCCTGTTGAGTCGTACTGCGCCACTAAAGGATAAGGCAAACTGCTGGGAACATCAAATATTTTTTCAGAGCTTCTGAAAATTTTAACCTTATTTACAGCAGAATTTTAACCTAAAAATTTTAACCCGTTGTTGACCCCGCACCCTCTAAAATATTTAAAAATTAGAATATAAAGAAGATGCGGGGTTGACAAATCAACCTTCTTTGAATAATATAATCGGGCAGTGGTTTTTCGGATAACTGCCAAATGTTCAGAAATCGCTGCCGGAGAAACGTGAAGATTATAGTTGTTATACCTGCTCGTTATGATTCAACAAGATTCCCGGGGAAAGTTCTCGCTAAAGAAACCGGCAAATACCTCATTCAGCACACCTGGGAACAGGTCCGCAAAGCGGCAATAGTCGAAAAAGTCATCATTGCCACGAACAGCGAAAAAGTCCTTTCTGCCTGTAAATCGTTCGGCGCTGACTGCGTTATGACTTCGGCCAGCCATCAGAGCGGCACAGATCGCATCGCTGAAGCGGTCGAAAAAATCGATACAGATGTTGTGATAAACGTCCAGGCGGACGAGCCTGAAATTGAGCCTTCAAATATAGAACTTCTGGCTCAATTAATGATTGACAATCCGCAGGCTAAAATGGCCACGCTGGTAGCCAAATTCGAGAACAAAGAACAGATTGCTAATCCCAGTATCGTAAAGGTAATCATCGGCAAGGACAGGTTTGCGAAGTACTTTTCACGGTCCGTAATCCCCTGCTGTCGAAAAAACGGGCCCGTTGGAGACATAAACGATTATTACAGGCATTTAGGTATTTATGCCTATACAAAAGACTTTCTTTTACATATAACAAAATTGCCGGCCGGGAAACTCGAGCAAATCGAGCAGCTTGAACAGCTTCGTGTCCTTGAGTACGGCTTTGAGATACTAACCGGCTTTGTAAAACATATTGCACCGGGCATTGATACGCAGGAACAATACCTCGAATTCGTGAAAAGAGTAAAAAAATAGAAGGCACTGCAATGACTGACAAAAATGAACTGCTTGCGAGCGTGAGTGAATCTTCGGCGGAGAGCGAATATTTTTCGCCGATGCCGAAAGGCTACCAAAAAGGTAAAACCAAGTACGTCGTCGTTATGGGCACAGTAATGAGCGGTCTGGGAAAGGGAATATTCTCATCCTGCCTTGGAAAACTAATGCAGGATAAGGGCCTGAAAGTAGCTCCTATCAAGCTCGAAGGCTATCTGAATATCGACTCCGGCACGTTAAATCCATTCCGGCACGGCGAAGTTTTTGTGCTCGACGACGGTATGGAATGCGATATGGACCTGGGCACATACGAACGGATGCTCGAAAAAGACCTAAGTCAGGATAATTTCTGCACAAGCGGCCAGATTTATCGGGAGGTGCTGGAGAAGGAACGGCACGGTGATTATCTCGGAAGAGACGTACAGATGATTCCGCACGTTACTGGCGAAGTCAAATTAAGACTGCGGACTCTGGCGATGAAATCCAACGCTGATATTATCTTTGTCGAGATTGGCGGCACGGTTGGCGACCTTGAAAATGCCTTTTATATTGAAGCAATGCGCGAATTAGCTTATGAGGAAGGCCCCCATAGCTGCTGTTTCGTAGCCCTGACTTATATACTCGAACCACGGATTCTGGGCGAACAAAAATCCAAGGCGGCCCAGCTCGGAATAAAACAGCTTATGCAAAGTGGAATTCAGCCGGATATTATTGCCTGCAGGGCGAGAAATGTGGTCAATGAAAAAGCCCGTCAGAAAATCAGTGTTTACAGCAATGTGCCTATTGGCAGAGTCGTAAGCCTGGCAGATTCGGCAAGCATATACCAGATACCGGCAATGCTGCGAGAATGCGGAATGGATTTTGAAGTTTTAAAGCTTTTGCATATAGAAGATAGAATCGACCTGCGAAAGGAGCGAGTCGAATGGGCAAAATGGTGCGACTTCACTGATAAGATAGGGAAAGAAAAACACGAAATTATTATCGGCATAACCGGCAAATATACCTCCGTCAGGGACAGTTATGCATCTATTATAAACGCACTGGAACATTCGGGAATAATCCTTGGATGTAAGGTCAAAATCAAGTGGATTGACACAAGCATTATAACCGGCAAAAATGTAGCTGAACATTTGAAGGATGTTGACGGCATAATTGTGCCCGGCGGCTTTGGTGTCCGCGGCACAGAAGGCAAAATAGCCTGTATTAAACACGTCAGATTGAACAATATTCCGTTTCTTGGTATTTGCCTGGGCTTCCAGATGGCGGTAATAGAATACGCAAGGAACATCTGCGGCCTAAAGAAGGCCAACAGCACCGAAATTGAGCCGGACTGCAGCGAGCCGGTTATCAATATTCTGCCGGAACAAAAAAAAATCGAGGGTCTCGGCGGCAATATGAGGCTCGGCGGACAGGATATAAAACTCAAGCCGGACACGACAGCTTTTAAGCTTTTTGGGAATAATCCAAGCATTCGAATGAGATTTAGGCATCGTTATGAAGTTGACCCCCGTTATGTCGAAAAACTCGAAAAGGCCGGCCTAATCTTTTCAGGCAAGGCCCCGAACTATCCGATTATGCAAATACTTGAATTGTCCGAACATCCGTATTTTATAGCGACCCAGGCGCATCCCTGTCTAACCTCAAGGCCGCTGCATCCCCATCCGATGTTCACAGGTCTGGTAGCTGCGGCAATGTAAAAGTTATATGTTATTACCGCGCCTGCAGCCCGTTGGCATCTGCCTGAACTTTTTCGGCCTTTTGAAGTCCCTCAATTTCCGCTTTTAACCGTTCATTTTCCTGCGTGAGTCGTTCAACTTCTTCCATTAAATCCTTTGGAAGCTGGTCCATAAGAAATGTTGCGGTACTACCGGCGTCGGTCTGAATTTTTAGATTTTCCCGCCGGCATTGTTCAAGCAATGTCTTCTGTTTTTCTATTTCCTTTTGGCACTGCTTAAGCTGATTTTTCAAATTCAGGTTTTCATTGGCCACAAGCCTGTCTTTCCTGCTGATATCGGCAGTTTTCTGTTGCTGAGCCGGTTGACAACCCGTCATAATCGGAATTATTAATATCGCTAAAATCCAGCCTGTTTTTTTCATAACCTGCCCTTTATAAAGCACTTCTATTATCCCTTAATTATATCATTAATGCTGCAGGGGGTCAACAAGCAACATATAAATACAAAAAAACGGAAGATTCTGCCGTGGCGATAGAATCTCCCGTAGCCTCGTGAGCTGAAATCAAAATTTTGAGTTACGGCCCACAGTTCTGAAAACCGTCGATTAACATTGCTGTAATGCAAGAAAGTCCGACGACTATATCACAGAACTATTTCTTTTTTTTCTTTGCTACTTTTTTCTTTGCTACTTTCTTCTTTGCTTTCTTCTTTGCCATTCTCAGTCACCTCCTTTCAATCAAAAAGGTTTGAAAGTTCGAATGACAATATTCTTTTACATCATTATATATTTCTGTCAATCTATATTTTGTCATAAGTACGTCTGCTTAACATATTTATCGTCAAATAACTGTAAAATTCTTTATAATTTCCCGTCAATCAAATGTTCTGTCAGATGTCGCAGCAACTTCAATCTTGAAAAATAACAATGCAGTAAAACATTTTTATGCGGGATGTTCTGCTGTAACAAACTTCATTCGACTGTAAAAATGCTTGTTTTGCGCAAAAAATTAAGGGTTTTTCTCCTCAATAAAGTTTTAGACAAAACTATTTTTAATGATACAATCATCCGGCAATGGCGATACAACACAAACAAAAGTTAATACAAGATTTTTTTCTAAATTTTTTAAAAAAATAGTGTAAAATCCCTTCAATGCGAAGTTTTTTAACTATTACTGTGACTTTTAAAAAAAGTTATCAACAGTTTGTCTGTTAGTTCTTTTTAAAAATGATGTGTTTTTCTAATTTTTTATGGCAGAAAAAATCGTAATATTCGGAGGCACCTTTGACCCTGTGCATATAGGTCATATCGAAGTTGCTCAGGCAGCGGCGGAAAATATCGGCGCAAAAAAAGTGGTTCTCGTTCCGGCAAGACGTTCGCCGCACAAACAGCAACGGCCTGTTGCTTCCGACAAAGACAGAATTGCAATGTTAAAACTTGCCGTAATGGATAAAAATCTTTTCCAGATAAGTCCCATAGAACTCAACAGGGCTGAGCCCAGCTATACAATCGATACCATTCGGCATTTTAAACAGCAGTTTGGCGAAGGTTGTGAACTTTTCTGGCTAATTGGTGCCGATATGCTTGAGTCTCTGCCTAAGTGGCACAAAATAGATGAACTGATGAGTGAATGTAATATATGCGTAATGAATCGCGGCGGTTTCGAAAAACCTGATTTCAACCGTTTAACTTCAAGTCTGAATATTGAGAACATCAAAAAACTTCGGAAGAATACCATCGAAACTCCGAAGATAAATATAAGTAGTACAGAAATCAGGCAGCGATTAATGACGGGGGGTGATGTAAGCGGCCTAACCTGTCCGGCAGTACTAAATTACATACAAAAACATAATCTTTACAGTTTTGACCACCAGTTGAGCAAAAACGAGGAATTTTAGACTACAGGAAAAATCATCGCTGAAGCAAATTCATTTTGAAAATCACTATCGGCAGAAAGCTCTATATGCTGCGCCTTGGCGGCAAATTCCTGTGCCTTTTGTCTCGCTTTAACGGATAATAACGCAAGTTTCGCACCTGCAAGCGAAGAGTTGCCTATAAATGAAATTATCTGATGGTCGATATTCGCCGGCAAAAGTCCTATACGCTGGGCATGATTTCTTCTGATAAAGCTGCCGAACCCGCCTGCTATAAGTATCCTTTTCAGGTCAGCGGCGTTTATGCCGGCCTTTTTCAGCATTATATTTATCCCTGCCCGTATCGCCCCGACTGCAAGCTGAATCTGCCGAATGTCTTGCTGTGTAATTTCAATTTTCTTTTCAATAACAAACGCCGGTTGGCCATTTGCGTCGGCAGTAATTCTTTGAGCGATTTTCGGCGCAACTTCCGCCGATTGATTGATTTTGCCCGTATAGTCAACGATACCGGCGTCAAGAAGCTCCGCGGTAATGTCAATAAGTCCGCTGCCGCATATGCCTGTCGGCTCGACATTGCCTATAACACTATAGACACAGTCGCCATCGAATTTTACCTGTTCAATCGCACCGTTTGCAGCCCTGGTTCCGCAGGATATCCTTGCCCCTTCAAAGGCAGGCCCTGCCGCGGTTGAAGCTGCCATAATCTTATTGTCATTGACCAGCACAATTTCACCATTAGTGCCGATATCAACCAAAAGTACAGGCTGCGGCTGATTTAATATGTCCGCCGCCAATATATCCGATGCAATATCTCCGCCGACAAAGCCCCCGATAATTGGGAACATATAGACAATTCCCTCGGGATTTATGCTGATTTCAAGCTCCGATGCTTTCAATGTATTCGCTCCCAGCCAGGAAGGTTTAAAAGGCAACTGCCCAAGCGGTGTCGGGTCGATACCGCAGACAAGATGCTCCATAGTAGTGTTTCCCGCGATGGTAATCTCATAGATGTTCTGCCGCCTTATTCTGCCCTGCCCGCAAAGCTGGTCTATCATTCCGTTTATCTGCCCAATAACTAATCGCTGAAGCTCGTCAAGACCAGCCCGGTTCGCCGCGTGCTTTATTCTGCTGATAACATCATCTCCGCAGGCAACCTGCGGATTAAGACCACCCATTACAGCCATTTCAGCGTCGTCTTGAAGATTAATAAGCGAAGCAGCCAGCGTAGTTGTGCCAAGGTCGATAGCAATGCCGAAACATTTGTCTTTTCCCGCATAACGCTTGTCAGCCTCAAATCTTTTAGCCACATCGGAATCAACAACTATCCTGTCCAAAGGTGACACGCGGGGCACTTCAATCACGCTATCTTCGGAAACAGCGTTCTGGCAAGCCAGCCGGTAGTTTTCCTTAAGCTCATCGGCCCTGAACATCTTTTTATCGGCTTTGGTCGGCATAGTCTGGGGCGATATGATTTTCACCCTGCATTTGCCGCAGATCCCCGCTCCGCCGCAAGGTACATTTATTGTTACACCGGCTATGGCAGCGGCCTCGATTATCTTTGTGCCCGCCAGGACGTAAACCGTCCTGTCCTGTGGTCCGCTATGGGATGCCTTACGGTACTGAAATATAACTTTAATCTGCCGCTGAGTCATAAGCCTTTAAACAACCTTATAATAAATCCTGTCATTCTGCCTTACCGGCTCGATTCTGCCCGAGCTAATCAATTTTTCAATATGCTTTAGTACCTCAAGTTTAGACATTTTGAGCCCGCTTGCAATATCTTCCACCGAGCAGGGCCTGCGTTTGAGCATTTCGACAATATCGTCGCTTTTAACCTTGAGGTCGCCTGTTTTATCATCACTTTTAAAATCCGCTATTACTTCGGTATTTTTGTATATTCTTTGAGCAATCTGCTCAAGCCTTTGATGGCTGACAGCCCTTACATCCTCGGCAGGAGGACGGGTTACAGTGTTTAGCTGAACCTTATCAGGCCTTATCTTCTCAATACAGGCGGCAAGCTTATCAATCTGTTCATCACTGTCATTAAGACCTGCAACAAGAAAAACCTCCAGCCAGTATTTACCCGTAAATTCCCTGCGAAAGTCAACCAACCCCCTCAGCACCTTATCGAAAGTTATTCCTGTCGCCGGCCGGTTTATCTTTTTAAATGTCTCCTCGTCGCCGGCATCGAGTGAAGGTATAACAATATCGGCATTTTTAATATCTTTTCGGACATCGGGCATAAACAGCAGTGAGCCATTGGTTATAACCGCTATGGGTACACTGGTAATCTTTTTGATTTCCCCTATCAATCGTCCGCAATTGCTATACAAAGTCGGTTCACCAGAGCCTGAAAGCGTAATACAATCCGGTTTGGTCGATAATTTATCTTTTAATTCAGCGATAATCTCATCTACCGGTATCCAGCTTTTCCTTTCTATGGTTTTTAGGGTTGTCAGGCCCACCTGGCAATA
>JAHJUV010000085.1 GCA_018828825.1 Planctomycetota bacterium
CATTTGTAACATTCAATCCTGCCGGCTTGTTAACAGCAATGATGTCGTTGTCCTGATAAAGAATTTCCATTTTATTTCCTGCTATAATATGTGTAAAATGTATTGTTTGTGCAAATTTATCTATAATAACCGAACAAACTTACGCTTTTATCCGTAAATAACAGAATAAACTTTTCAGAGCAATTCAATTTTGTTTTTAACAGCTTAAAAATATTTATGTTTTATAAGTCATTGAAAGGACAGTAGTTATGAAAAGCAAAAAAGCCCTCGTGGTTGGCTTGACCCTTGTGATTGTTTTTTTACTAGCCCCGATTTGTCCTGCGGAACCTGATAAAAAAGCCGATATTGAAACTTTGCGCAATACCGGCGAGGTTTTTGCCGATATAGCCGCCAAAGTCAGTCCCGCGGTCGTTTTTGTCAGTGTCGAGCAGGAATATACCCAAAGAATTCCCGATATGCGTTACTTTGACCCGTTTGAGGAGTTTCAAAACGATGAATTTTTCCAGAGGTTTTTCGGTCCCCAATTTCGCCAGCGTCAGCGTCAGCGGCAACAGCAGCCCAGAGAGCGAAAGCAAATCCGCCGCGGCCAGGGGTCGGGTTTTATTGTCTCGGCAGACGGTTACATCCTGACTAATAATCACGTCGTAAAAGACGCTGATAAGATAACCGTTAAGATGTCTGATGACAAGGAACTGCAGGCGAAGGTAATCGGCACAGACCCTGCGAGCGACATTGCGGTGATTAAGGTTGATGCGAATAATTTGCCGGCAGTCGAGCTGGGAGATTCCGATACTCTGAAAGTCGGCGAGTGGGTACTGGCAATCGGTAATCCATTCGGGCTGAGCCATACCGTGACGGCGGGGATTGTCTCGGCAAAGGGCAGAAGCGGCCTTAGGTTTGCCGATTCAGAACTGGAGTATCAGGACTTTATACAAACGGATGCCGCCATCAATTTCGGCAATTCAGGCGGACCTTTGATTAATATCGATGGGAAAGTAGTGGGTATTAACTCGGCGATTTACAGCCAGAGCGGCGGATATATAGGTATCGGTTTTGCCATTCCGGTCAATATGGCCAAATATATCTATGAGCAGCTTGTCGCCGAAGGAAAGGTTATCAGGGGATATATCGGCATTTACGGCGAGGATGTCAGCCCGGAAATGGCTGAGATGCTTGGCGCCAAAGGGCATAAAGGCGTGTTGGTGGATAATATCGTCAAGGACAGCCCCGCAGAAAAAGCCCAATTGCAGAAAGGCGATATCATTATAAAGAAAGATGGAAAAACGATTGATAACTGGGACAACTTCAGGAACGAGGTTGCCAAGATACCGCCGGGCCAAAAGATAACACTCACTGTTGTTAGAGACGGCAAGGAAAAAGACGTTGAAGTGGAGCTGGCGGCCAGAGAACCTCAAACAGCCTCTGCCGATGTGCAGGATGAATCGACTAAAAAGCTCGGCATAACTGTTCAGGATTTGACGCCGGAGATTGCCCAGCAGTTTGGTTATAAAGATGAAGAATCAGGCGTTATTGTAGCCGATGTGCAAGCTGATTCACCTCTGGCGGATGCGGGTATTGTTGCCGGCACTTTGATAATAGAAGTTAATCGTCAAAAAGTTAAAGATGCCAATGAATTCTGGGAACTGATTAAAAAAGCGGGCGACTCTATTCTGCTTTATGTCCGGCAGGGCGAGTATTCAAGATATATAGCGATAAAACTTGCTGGAGAGTAATCTCTTATATCGAGCCGGATGTTTCTTTTAGAGATGTCCGGCTCGATTTTATTATCGCAGCCCAACAGGGGGGCCGAGAATTTCCTGATATAAAATCGCCGAACGCAGGTCCTGCGGAGAAGATAATTTTATCAGGATATCTTCGGTTTCCTGCGGCTGGACTGTATGTTTTTTGTCTCTGCCGTGAGGCGGAGGAGTTTTCGGCATAGGCGGCGGTCTTTTAACTACCGGCCGATGAACAGGTCTTTGCTGATATGTCGGCCTGCTTTCGACCTGTCGGGGCGCGGTCTGCCGCGGAGGTGAAGGTATGCCGAAGGCCGCCCTGATTTGAGCGATTTTTTCCTGGCGAATCTGTTCGAGAGTCTTGAAATCATCGCCCGTGCCGGAAGTTTTGTTTAACCTCTGCGGCTGGTGTTCTTCTTCATCATTCTGCCGAGGCTTCTGCTGCGTTGCGGCTTTCGCATCGCGGGTGATTTTCTTTAATATGCCAAATCCGATTATTGCCGCGATGACAATAATCTGCACCCAGACATTCCCATCAGAACCCCTGGCCGCGAGCCCCGTTAGAGACAAGGCATTAAGACTGCCTGACGGCCACCAAAGGTGTCCAGTCTCTAACGGGGCGAGCATATTGATAAAGTTAAAGATCATTTTTCTTTTAGGTTAAAAATCAACTTTCTTTTTTCGGCGGTTTCGCGATCGAATCTCTCATAGTTGTATCAGCCACAATATTTTTCATTTTGTAATAGTCCATTATACCCATATTGCCTTTTCTGAAGGCTTCGGCCATAGCAAGCGGCACTTCCGCTTCGGACAGAACGACCTTTGCACGGTTTTCCTGAACCAGAGCCTTCATTTCCTGTTCACGGGCAACGGCCATTGCACGGCGTTTTTCAGCCTCAGCCTGTGCCCTGGCGAGGTCTGCCTTGGCCTGGTCGGCCTGAAGCTTTGCACCTATGTTATCGCCGACGTCGATATCGGCAATATCAATCGAAAGAATTTCAAATGCAGTGCCGGCATCGAGACTCTTGGCGAGAACCTGCTTGGAAATGTTATCGGGATTTTCAAGAACGCTTTTGTGAGATATCGCACTGCCTATGGTTGTTACTATACCTTCGCCGACGCGTGCGATGACGGTTGGTTCTGTTGCACCGCCGATAAGCCTCTGAAGGTTTGTACGGACTGTCACGCGGGCCTTTGCCCTTAGCTGGATGCCGTCCTGTGAAACAGCGTCAATGGTTTCTCTGCCTTTTGATGGGTCGGGGCAGTCGATAACCTTTGGGTTAACGGAAGTCTGAACGGCATCGAGAATATCTCTGCCTGCAAGGTCTATCGCTGTGGCGACTTTAAAAGTCAAATTTAAATTTGCTCTATCGGCGGCAATAAGTGCTCGCACAACATTTTCAACTCGACCTCCGGCAAGATAGTGACTTTCGAGGTCTCGTCGGCTCAAGTCAAGACCTGCCTGAATTGCCATAATTCGTGCGCTGACTATTCTGCCGGCGTTAACCTTTCGCAGTGTCATTCCGATAAGTTCGCCAATTGAGACTGGTGCGCCGGACAATTTTGCCTGCAGCCACAATCGGCCGTAAGCCAGTATTAGCAAACCAAAAATAAATGCAATAATCAGGATAACTATCAGGCCGATACCAGATATGGCTTTTGGCATTGCAGCAAGAATAAAGAGATTTGAGATTGTCATTTTTTAATCCTTTCATTAAGAATTTTCTATTTCTCTAACTGTTAATTGTGTACCTTCGACTTTTATAACCTCGACGGTTTTACCTTTTTCAACATAACCGCTTTCAGCGACACATTCAAGTCTTGTTCCTGTAAAATCGCACATTCCTACGGGCCGAAGCGGGCTGATTACTAAGGCTTTTTTGCCTAAAAGAGCTTCAAGCTGCTTGGTGTCCGGTATCGCGTCTCCTTTTTGCCTTTTTGGGCCGTTAAGCAGGACTGTTTTGCCAAAGTCTGTTTTCGGAAAGATTTTATACGCGAATACGAGCGTGGCCGGAATCATAATAACGGCGACTATTACGCCGCACCAGCCGGCCGTGGGACTGAGCCTGAAAAAGATTGCTATGCCGCCGACGAGCGAGGCAAGGGCGCAGAGACTTATCAGACCGAAGCTCGGCACAAAGACTTCCGCAACAAGAAGTGCGGCACAAAGTAAAAATAGAAAAATTGCTAAAACTATCCACCAGAACATTTTTTACTCCTCAATCTTTCTGACTACGACTTTGTTGCCTTGAATCTGTATTATTTTTATTTTCTGACCTTTTTCGATAAAGTCGCCTTCGGCGACGACATCGACGACAGCGATGTCGAATTTTGCCTGGCCTGCCGGCCGCAGTTTTGTAATTGCAATTCCGGTATCGCCGGTTTTCAGTTCGCCGCTCTTTTGCGGCGGGGCGGTCATATCTATCTGCATCTTAGGTCCCTTATCGGCAGGGGCGAGGACAAGGCCCGTCAATGGGCCTGTCTTGGGCAGAAATTTCGCCAATATATATGCCAGGACCGCAAAGCCCAAAAAGCCGAGCGAAAAGGCCCATGCCCCATTAGATAAAATTTGCCACTGGACATCGTTAAAATCATATCTCGGCCAGGGCAGTTCGTCGGGCCTGTTGGGGACGAGTATTGCGAAAAGACTGATAAGAATAAGTGAGATGCCCAGCACGCCTGCGACGCCGAAGCCGGGAATGACAAAAATTTCGATTGCCAGCAGGATAATGCCCGCCGCGAAAACCGCTACTTCCCACCACGTCGCCAGACCTGTTAGAAACCTGCTGCCGAAAAGTATCGCAAAGAAAATTACCGCCACAAGCCCGGGCAGACCGATACCGGGTGTTTTTAATTCGATATACACCGCCAGCATCGCAATCATAAGTAGGATTCCGCTGACCGAAGGATGGTTGAGCATTCTTACGAGCTGCTCGGACCAATTTGGCTCAAGGCGAATCGGTTTCGACGTGAATTTTACATTGTCGCGAGCTTCAAGAAACGCGATTGCTTCATTCATATCCGTTGCAACTGTTCTTGCTATGCCGTATTCGGCGGCCCTTGAGGCAGTGAGAGTCAGAATTTCATTGTCACTGACGATAAGCTCTTTGTCTTTCAGGTCGTAAAGTTTAGTGTCATTCGGCAGTTTTTCATCTTCGTAAAATTCATAGGTATCCGTTTTTGTATTTTTTACGCGCCATACTTTTTTATGTCTGCTGACCATCGCTTCAAGCAGGGCCTCGGGGTAATTATTTGCCTGTGCTGCCCTTTGGAATGTAGCGCGGATAAAACTTTCGGCCTTTTCTCTCTCGACGCCTTCGAGTTTGTCGCCCATCTGAATCGGGGCGCAGTCGCCGATAGTGGTATTTTTCCTCATTATTATATCCTGGCAGGAAACGCTTATCATAGCGCCGGCACTGATGGCCTCGGTGTTAATATAGGCAACCGTCCTTGCCTTTTGCGAAAGTTCGAGAATGAGGTATTTCGATATATCGTCTGCGCTTTTTACGAGCCCGCCATAGGTGCCGATTTCGAGGATGATGTGGTCAGCCCCCATATCGAGAGCGGTATTTGCCCGTCGTTTAATCGAAGAATACAGGCCATCGTCAATCAGGCCGGTACAGGTTATTATAGCGGCGTTTGTTTGGGACGAATCAGGGGACAGATTGGCCTCGGCGGCAAAAACCGGACCCGCCTTCGCTAAAGCTTCGTCGGGCAGGCAGCAAACCACACATAACAAAAGAATAAGAGATTTCGTTCGCATATACCAAATTTTAGTCTTTATTTTCCCGTGTACAAGCGGAATTTATAGCCAATGTCAGGCTCCCAGTTTTTCATCGACGCCGTCCCATCGCAGTCCGCCTATCACAGCCTGGGCGATATTAGTTAAATGGTCGCCGATTTTCTCCGCGTTATCGACCAAGTCGATGAAAATCAGTCCCGCTGTGGCGTTGCACAATCCGTCAGTCATCCGCTGAACGTGGCTTCTTCTGAAATCTATCTGCATTTTATTAAGGGCGTTTTCATTTGAAAGGGCAGCCTGTGCGGAAGCGGTATCGCCGGTTTCGAGAGCCTTTATTATTCGGCCGAACATTTCATTAACCTGTTTTCTTAGAGACCTTGTCTCGCTTCTGGCCGACTCGCTGAAGACCATATTTTGTGCGATTTTGCGTTCGGCAATTTCAGCGATATTAACGGCGTGGTCGCCGATTCTCTCAAGGTCGTTAACCGTATGCAGCAGTACCGGCAATTCTATTGATGTCTGTTCTGATATTTGTCTTTGGGACAGAGCCGCAAGATATGCCGTGATTTCGTACTGGAAAGTATCTGTGGAATCTTCGGTTCTTCGGGCCTGCTGAAGTCTGTTGTAATTATTGTTAAGTAAACCTGAAATTGCCAGCCCGACGGCCTCCCGGGCATATTTGGCCATTCTGACGATTTCACGCCGAGTCTGTTCCATGGCGATTTCGGGAGTATCGAGAAGGCGATATTCCAGCACTACGGGTTCTAATTTTCTCTGTCCCGGCGGTTCTTTAATCAGCCACAGGACTATCTTTTCAAGCCAACCTGTCGCCGGCAAAAAGAATACCGCTTCGAAGATTTTTATTGAACTGTGAGCGATAGCGATAATAGCGGCTATGGTATTTGCGCTGCCGGGCCAGGGTGAAATTGCAAAAACTGTTTTTGAGATTGGACCAATGAACCAGAAGCAGATGAATGCGCCGATAAGGTTAAACGTAGTATGTGCCCAGGCCGCTCTTCTGGCGTTTGTATTTGCTCCAATTGCCGCCAATTGAGCAGTAATTGTGGTGCCGATATTGCTGCCGAGGATAAACGGTATAGCGATGTTCAAAGCTATGTGCCAATCTGTGCCGAATGCGCCACCCGCGGCGAGAAGCTGAATACTGGCAACGGAAGCGGAACTGCTTTGAATAACCATCGTGATTAAAATGCCCGCCAGAATGGCTAATATCGGATTATCAGCGGCTTTTATGAGAAGTTCCTGAATCCGCGGGTTCTGTTCTATCCCGCCGAAAGCGTCCTTCATAAAACCTATACCGATAAAAAGGATGCCGAACCCGATCAGTATTTGGCCGACGTTTTTTACGGTTTGCTTTTTCGACAGCATCTGCATCGCAAAACCGATTGCAACGGCAGGGAGCGCATAACTGGTAATCTTAAACGCCTCAATACCGGAGATGGAAACAAGCCATGCGGTAGCGGTAGTGCCGATATTTGTGCCGATGATAACGGGTATCGCCTGGGCGAGAGTGAGCAGACCCGCGCTCACAAAACCGATAACCATAACGGTAGTTGCCGAGCTCGACTGAATCAGGGCGGTAGTCCCGGCCCCGACAAGACAGCCGAGGATTCGGTTGCGGGTCATTGAGCCGAGGATTTTCTTGAGTTTTTGGCCGGCGGCTTTCTTCAAGCCCTCCGACATAAGCCCCATACCGAACAGAAACAGACCGAGCCCGCCGATTGTGCCGAAGATGACATCTCTTATCATAATAGCTTCTTCCTAAAGGACATAACAGGACCTGCTGTTTATGCTTATGGAAGTTTTACGGTTTTTTATCTGTCTCGTCAAATGGTTTTGCTGAAAAGATGGGTTAAAATCGAAAAAATTCAGCAGCTCTATGCTAATTTCCGCAAAATATCGATGCCTTGCTTAATTTTGTCGTTGGTCGTGGTATAGCAGAGCCTAAAGTGTGTGTCTTTTTCGCTGAAAACACAGCCGGGGATAATCAATATATTGTTTTTAATCGCCTTTTCGACAAATTCCGTTCCCGTTCCCTTTGGAGATTTTATGAAGGTATAAAACGCACCGGCAGGCTTTATCATTTCGAATTTGTCTTTCAAGCCTTCGTACATAATTTCCCGCTTGGTTTTGTATCCTGCGATGAGGTCGCTTATGTCGTAATCGAGTGCGGCAAAAGCGGCCTGCTGGAACGGAGACGGCGCACAGACAAAAGTATATTGCTGAATCTTTGTCATTTCTTCGATAACAGGTTTTAGATGTTTCGGCGCTGCTACATAAGCAAGCCGCCAGCCGGTCATCGCGAAACTTTTGCTGAACCCTTTCATCAGAATCGTATTGGGATAAATTGACGCGATACTCGGATAAGGGGCGTCGTAGCAGAATTTGTCGTAAATCTCATCGGACAGGATGAGGATGTCTTTTTTAGCGGCTATTTCGGCAACGGCTTTTAGCTCGTCTTCGGAATAAACCGCACCTGTAGGATTGCAGGGCGAATTTACGATAATAATTTTTGTCTTGTCCGTGATTTTCTCAGCGATTTTTTCCGGATGTAGGCCGAAGTCGGGATATGTATCGACAAAGACACACTTGCCGCCGAGCAGGTTTACAAGGTGTTTATACATTACAAAATACGGGTCGGGTATTATCACCTCATCGCCGGGATTGACAAGGCTCATAAAAGCCAAAAGCAGCCCTCCGCTTACGCCGCTTGCAAAAAGCACTGAGGGATTTTCCCAGCTTGCCGCGGCGGAGCAATGCGAAGACGGGCCAAACTGAGTTGTAATTTTTTCGGCAATTTTTGCGCAAAGCGCCGGCTCACCTGCTGTGATGGTATATTTGTTTTTGCCTTCTTTTATGGCATCGATGGCAATCTGCTTAAGCGCTTCGGGGACGTCAAAATCAGGCTGGCCGATTGAGAAATTAATCGGGTCTTTCATTGAAGCGGCAAGATTGAAAATCTTTCTTATGCCGCTTGCGTCGATAAGACTTGTTCTGTTTGCAAGGTATTTTTTCACTGCGATAGAGACCGTTTAAGCAACCAGTTTATTTTTTTCCGCCTGCGGCTTTGCCTGCCGGTGCGGCAGCTTTGCCTGCTGGCGCAGCGGCCTTGGCTCCGGCGGCAGGTGCTCCGGCTTTACCGGCTGATGCAGCGGCTCCGCCGGCAGCTGGTGCAGCGCCTTCGGCGGCGGCTTCACCTTCAACAGCAGTTGCTTTAGCCTCTTTCTTCTTGACTACCGCTACTTTCCTGTTGGCTACCTTGGCCAGGCCGAAGAGACTATTACCCTCTTCCCATTTCTCTTCGTCCTTGAGCCGTTTAAGTCTTTCTCCACGTGTAAGTACGTTACGGTGCCGGACAAGGGCGCCTTTAAGTTTCAGCGAACGATCAATTGACATATAGTTCTCCTATTTAAAATTTAAAATTGAAGATTTAAAATTGCTTGTTATTTTTTTATACTCAGAGTTTTTCTTGTCGAATAAAATATAGCCGTAAGTTCTTGGGCTTCTTTAATGAGATTTTTAACTTTATTTCCCCTAACCAGTTTCTCTTCAACCGCAAATTCAATCCAGAACAAACTTTCATCTGATTCTTCAAGAACGATACTAAGTTTTGACCTGAAATGAGACCTTGATTGGGCCAGACAACTGGCCCTGTAATTTGCAGCCACAGATGTCGAACATCTTATTAACTGTCCTGATATATGATTGCCTAATTTTGTTCTTTCCAATGCCAATGCAAGTTTCACACACCGATGCGCAAATTCTTTGGTTCTTATCCTTAACTTTTCAGATGTTAACGAATTTTTAGAAGTTAG
>JAHJUV010000086.1 GCA_018828825.1 Planctomycetota bacterium
AATCCTTCAGCAATTTGATTTTGCCCCTGCAGATAAGACAATCCTGACAGAATCTTCTGTCCAGAACCGCGGCGGTAACGATTTTATCATCCGCCGATACCGGTAAATCCTTGTAACTGTGCACGGCGATGTCGGCTCTGTTTTGACGTAAGGCATCTTCGACGGCAGCGGTGAAAAAACCTGTTTCGGACAATTTCCATAAAGGTTTTTTTTTGTCGATGTCACCATCGCTTTTTATTTCGACGATTTCAAAATCGATATCGGGATTGTGTTTGGAGATTTCATCGACAACGATTTGGGTCTGGATAATGGCCAGGCTGCTCGAACGGGTTGCAATACGGAGCTTGTTCATTGCGCCGGCACCTTTAAATTTTCGCGCCATCCGGCAAAGGTTCGCAGGTGCTCGGCAATCAGCATCTTTGCTTTCGGGATTCCGGTTCGACGCTTGCGGTTATTGATATTTATAATTTCGTTTAAGCTATCGATATTAAAGAGTTTTATATTCTTCATTTTTTCGGCCTTTGGCTCGATATTAGGCGGAACGGAAAGGTCGATTAAAACGAGGGGTTTGATTCGATTTTCGAGACTGGCTGCCGTTACCAGCGGTTTTTGTGAGGTGGTAGCGGCAAAAACAATATCAGCAAAGGGGAGATGAATTTTCAACTCATTTAACGGTGAGAACCGCCCTGTGCAGTTTTTCTCGAGCAATTTTTCAGCGGCGTCTTTATTTCTGGCGACAATGGTAATGTCTTCGGCGTTTTTCCTGATTAGATGTTTTATGACAAGGGCGGCATTTGAGCCGGAACCTATTATAAGGACTTTTGCTTTGCCGATATTAAAATTGACGGCGGCAAGCTCGACGGCGGCCTGGGCGATTGAAAGCGCGCCGGTGTTTATATTGGTATGAGTCCTAACGGCCTTGGCGAGGCGAAACGCGCTGTGCAGGAGACGATGAAACATAAAGCCTATAGTATTGCAGTGCAGCGCGAAACTATAGGCGGATTTTAATTGAGAGAAGATTTCATTTTCGCCGATGATTTGAGATTCGACGCCGGCGGCCACACTGAAAAGATGGTCGGCGGCACCAAGGCCCTGAAAAGTCCGTTTGTATTCGCTCCAGCCATTATAAGAAATAAAGTCATCAATAAACGCTGAAATATCAAAATCTTCAACGAGGCAGAAATAAAATTCGAGTCTGTTGCAGGTATTGAGTATCAGAGCGTCGCTGATTTGAGGATTTTGGCGGCAGGACTGGAGGAAAATCTCCTGCCGCGGCGAGTCGAGAACGAGTTTTTCTCTTACGGCGGCAGGACAGATCCTGAAATCAACGCTTTGACAGAATAAATTCATAAAATTTCACTTTTACGAGGAATGGCTATGCAAACCTGCGAAAATTTTCGCAAAATTCACCAGCAAAACACTCAGAATAATCAATATAAACCCGAAAATAATCCAAATACTATTTAAACGCAAAAATTTTTGTTTGTAAAGGTATCTAAAATGCAGAAACGCGGCGAAAACAAGCCAGATGGCAAGGGAAAAGGTCTCTTTGGGATCCCAGCCCCACCAGTCACCCCAGGCGAAGGCCGCCCAGATACTACCGATAGCAATTCCGGCAGTCAAAAATGAAAAACCTTTACAAACAAGCCTGTACGCGGTCTCTTCAGTCAGTGGGTTTTTGCCGAATAAATATTTGGCAGCAAGGAAAGAGGCCCTTGCGAAGAAAATATAGGAAAGAAAACAGGCGAAGACATGCGGGATAAAGAAAACGCTTTTTAACTGCAGCGGCAAGGAGACAAAACTGAAAACGAGAACCGTCGCTATGAGTAATACAACTATTGCTGCGATATCAAACTTATCGGGTTTGAAACGAAACAGGCCGAAAAGACCGAC
The DNA here is from genome assembly GCA_018828825.1 of Planctomycetota bacterium. Lineage (GTDB taxonomy): Bacteria > Planctomycetota > Phycisphaerae > Sedimentisphaerales > UBA12454 > UBA12454. The sequence goes on from JAHJUV010000086.1 coordinate 1,894, forward strand.
ACAGCCGATTATATATCCTGCATAAAGAGTGCAAGGACAATTGGTAACCCCTGCCGCAAGGACCAGCAACGCGCCGACGTAAACGGCGAGCGGCCATTGCGCGGTGTAGATTTGGCTGAACTGGGACATGCCGGCAATAATCAACAGACTGATGCAAACCCAAAGCCATTTGCCGGCGGAGGCGGCAAAAAACCATTTCGACCAGTCGGCACCCATAACCGCGCCGATGATGCACAGCACCGCCAGAGACATCAGCAGAACTGTGCCGGTTATAAGACAAAGCTGCTTTAATCTGTCCACAAACAGTCCTTTGCGTTTAATAATCGATTTCCGTCAACAGGATAGCAAATTTGCCGCGATTTTGCATTAAATTTTGCCGACGGCGGAAAAAACGGGGTCTTGAAATGCTATTGCAAATAGTTCTATTTGCGCTATAATACCTTTTTTACGTATTCGTTTAAAATCTTTAACTACATTTACGATAGGAGTTTAATGCAATGACAGCTATAAGTCAGCCGCAAACCGATTTATTCAGCGCTGAAACAATTACGCTTGACGACATACTGGCGGCGGCCGAGTATGTAAATTCGAGCGAACGGAACAGGATTTCATTCGCAGAAAAGACGGAACCGGAACTGTCCAAGTCAGGCAGGAAGAACTACCTTGCAATCGGAGCCGCCCTTGTCATTTTAGATAAATGCGAGCAGGCAATTGAAGTGCTCGAAAAGGCCGACGACAGCAAAGAAAAATTTATCGAACTTGCTTTCTGCTTCCGCAAGACAGAGCAGTACGACAAGGCTATCGCGGCGCTGGACAAAGCGGCAAAGGCGGGCGCCGATGCGCTGCTGGTCAATTGCTCCAAGTCTTTGGTGTACCGCGTCAAAGGCGATATCGCCGGTGCACAGGAATCCCTGAAAGCCTGTGCGAATTACGCCAAGGCGAGCGCACTGTATCATTACACAGCCGGAAGGTGTCTGCAGGCACAAGGCGATTATCAGCAGGCCATTGAAAACTATCGAACTGCGGTTGAAATCGACCCGGTATTCAAAAAGGCGCTTTTCCATCTGGCGTTTCTGCTGGACCTGAGAGGCGACGAGGAAGCGGCAATAGATTATTACAAACAGCTTATCAATAACTGCACGCCTTATGTCAGCGCGATGCTGAATCTGGCAGTTCTTTACGAAGATACAGGCGAATACGATAAAGCGGCCAATTGCGTCGAGCAGGTATTGAAATATCATCCGAACAATCAGCGGGCAATACTTTTCAAAAAGGATATCGATAGCTCCAAGACGATGCTTTACGACGAAGAGGTCGAAAAGAGCAAAGACCGCCAGAGCAAGGTTCTCGAAACGCCTATTTCCGATTTTGAGCTTTCGGTGCGAAGCAGGAACTGCCTCAAGAAGATGAATATAAATACACTGGGCGACCTGCTGCGGACGACCGAGGCGGAACTACTGGCGTATAAGAATTTCGGCGAGACAAGTCTTACCGAAATCAAAAGTATGCTCGAATCGAAGGGACTGAGACTCGGAATGACGACCGAGGGCAAATTCCTTATGGATGTTGAAATGGCTGAACCGCTGGAAACCGAGACGGATATAGACCAGGAAATTCTCAATAAATTGATAGACGATTTCAAGATGTCCATCAGGGCGAAGAATTGTCTGGCACATCTGAATATCAAGACTATCGGCGACCTTATCGCGAGGACCGAGGCCGAACTGCTCGGCGTTAAGAATTTCGGCACTACGAGTATGGTGGAAATAAAGCAGGTTCTCGACAGCCTGGGCCTGAGCCTGCGGAAGCTTGATTGATTTTCCGTTATGTCTATGCGGACGAAAATATTCGGTATTAGCTTTATTATCTGCGCCGTTATATCCATTCTCCTGACCGGCTGCGTCGGCGAACCGGAAAGTATCGAACCGGTCGTAACGCAAAACCCGCCCGGATACCAGATAAGGGTGCTGCTGTATGACAGCGTCAAAAAAATCTTCTTCAAAATCGACGATGAGTACCAAATTATAAGCTGCGACACCTCGGAGATAAGCAAAGCCGCGGAAACTCCCAAAGAAATCGAGATTACCGTCGACAGCAACGCCGTAAAAATGGGGCAACAGCAATTCAATACGAGACGCCTTGTCATACAACCGCAGAACAGCCAGCCGTTCGCGATTAATCATCAGAAATACAGGGGCGAACTTGAAATCGTCACTAATCCCGACAATAAAACCCTGATGGTTATTAATAATGTCCCGATGGAAGCTTATCTTGCCGGGGTTGTGGCGTCTGAAATGCCAAGCTACTGGGAGACGGAAGCGTTAAAGGCACAGGCAATTGCCGCAAGAACGTATTGTCTCTATATAAAATCCAGGTTCGGCAAGAACCGCTCGTGGGATGTCAAGGCGACCCAGGCAAATCAGGTTTACAGAGGCGTCCGCGCAGAAATCTTGCGCACAAACGACGCAGTTAATAGCACATTCGGTATGGTTTTGTGCTGCGAGCAGGAATCAGGATGCGAGCCGTTCGGCACATATTACAGCTCGGTCTGCGGCGGGCATACCGAAAACAGCAAGAATGTGTTCGGCGATAAATTCGAGCCGCTCAAAGGCGTCAATTGTCCATACTGCAGAGAAAGCACAAAGACGAGCTTGTTTTACTGGCCCGATATAAAATACGACAAAAAAACCGTAACCAAGAATATCCTCGGAAGATACCCTTCGCTGAAAGAGCTGGGCACAATAAACAAGATAGAGGCCGTGAAAGAAAGCAAATATAACGGCAATTTAACAAGAATTACGAGCGTTAAACTGACCGGCTCTACCGGCAAAACAGGTTTTTTGCGGACAGAGGATTTGCGGCTGGCGATTGATTCAAGCGGAGCAAAAATTCAAAGCACCTGCTGTGCCATAGTAAGTCTTGAAAAGGAATTCCTTTTCGTAGCAGGTAAGGGATTCGGCCACGGCGTAGGACTTTGCCAGTACGGAGCAAGAGAAATGGCTCGACAGGGAAAAACCGCCGAGCAGATTTTGAACTTTTACTATCCCGGCAGCAGGATAAAAAACTTATATTAATTTTAGGGAGCCTCTAAAAATCGTATTTTCAAGGCTCCCTTAAGATTTTATGATTAAAAACTCTAAACTCTAAATCCTAAGCACTAAACAAATTCAAAATCTCAATTACCAAATGCCCAAAACAGTTCTGAGCATTCGTGTTTTGGTAATTCGATATTGTTTAGGATTTAGATATTAGGATTTCCATAGTTAGACATATACAACTTTATTGTTTTTTTGTCTAACTATGGCTGTATTTTACTATATTTTTAATAAAAGTCAAGGAAAAAATGAAAAAAATGTGTTTTTGGCTTTGAAAACTATGAAGCCAAAATGTGTTTCATATCCGTGTTTGCTTGGTATAATAGGTCGATTGTACATTTTTGAATTATACAAATTTTTAGAAAACAATGTCAGGATGACAAATAATGTCTATAACTCGTTTTGAACATGCTCCTGAAAACGCCTCGGATTTGGAAAAAATCGAAACTGTAGATTGGGATAATTTTACTTTTATTGATTTATTTGCGGGCATTGGCGGGATACGGCTAGGCTTTGAAAGCATCGGAGGTAAATGTGTGTTTTCCTCAGAAATAGACGAAGACGCTGTAAAAATGTATGAAGCAAATTTTGGTGAACAGCCTAATGGAGATATTACGAAAATACCGCCAGAAACTATACCTGATCATAACATATTGCTCGCCGGATTTCCTTGCCAACCATTTAGTATAATTGGAAATAGAAAAGGATTTGCCGACATCCGTGGAACTTTATTTTTTAATATAGCTGAAATTCTCAAGACCAAGAAGCCCGCAGCGATTCTCTTGGAAAACGTAAAACAATTTCGGACACATGATAAGGGGCAAACATACCGTGCCGTTATCAGAGTTTTGGAATCATTAGGATACCACACTCACTCCACAATTTTAAATGCTCTTGATTATGGTGTGCCGCAAAAACGCGAAAGAACTTTTATCGTCGGATTTTTGGCAGATTTGGAGTTTGATTTTCCCAAGCCAAATAAAAATAAACCAAGTTTAACATCTGTTCTTGAACCAGATGAAAACGTTGATTCTAAATTGTTTGCCTCCCCTAAAATCAAGGAAAAACGTTTGACGCGATTGGAAAAACAGGGGAAAAAACCATTTTATCCCTCAATGTGGCATGAAAATAAAGGCGGCCATATAGGCATGCATCCTTTTTCATGTGCTTTACGCGCAAATGCTTCTTATAATTATTTACTCGTAAATGGGTATCGGCGACCATCAAGCCGTGAATGTTTACGGTTTCAAGGATTTCCTGATAGTTTCCAAATTGCTCTTAAACATACGGCAATACGAAAACTGGCAGGTAATAGTGTAGCCGTACCAGTTATTAAAGCCATAGCACGTCAAATGATTGTCGCCCTTAAGAACCCAAAAATCCGAAACAAAGAAGCTTATTTATTTTCTGATATGCAAGAGACTGCATATTCATCCTTATAACTATTATGGCAAAGAACACAAAACAAGATATAACATTGAATTTACAACAAGCTAAGGCAAGATTAGATAAGCTGATTTCCAAAGGCAGAGTACACCTTTACAAACCAATTCAAATAGCAGAAATTCTCTACAGAAATCGAGTACACAAGGATATCGATCTATCACAAATAGATACTTACAGAAGACACTCAACACGGTGGCGAAATGCAGTATGTCCTCGTTTGGTAGGTAAAGTGCCCGTGCTTAATTCAAGGTATGAAGACCAAATGTTTGACCATGGAATGATGTCTCCGGACATTCTCGTTCTATTAGGAAAAGAGAATAAAGATGGCGCTTTTCCGGGAATCGTTGAGTCTTATATATATAATAAAGTAAAGGAGCGACTCAGCCCACTTACCAATATGCTCCATGAACTCGAAAATACAAAAGCATCACAGTTTAGCTTGAGTCAATTCCTAGGTTATTTTGAAAACGACAAGAGACTTAAGAGGAGCATTGACAAAATATATGAAATTATCGTCTATGCTTTGTTCGATACGCTGACAAAATATCTAAAAGCAACTGTAACATTGAGTGTTGACACTAGTAAAAGAAAAATTCTTATAGATTTCGAAAAGTTTGCCAATCTTGTTTTGGGGTTAGACAAAGAACATTTAAGCATAACCCAACCTGCAAGATTATTTCGTTTCGGTGTAACAAACGCAGCTGACACCGGATTAGACATGTGGGCTAATTTCGGCCCGGCAATTCAGGTAAAACATATTACTATGGACGAAACGGACGTCGTAGAAATTCACCAGAACATAATGGCCGACAAAATTGTTATTGTTTGCAAAATGGTGGAGAAATCAAAGATCGAAAGTATTATAAAACAACTCGGACTTGGGGAGAAAATCCGTGGATTTATTACAGAAAAAGATCTAATAGAGTGGTACAAAAAATGTACAAGCACAGAGTATGAAAATTCTCTCGGGAAAGATGTCATAGGTGCGATAATTAAAGAATTTAAGTTAGAATTCCCCTTAACAACCGTTTCTGAAATAGATAAATTCTTTAAAGAACGCGGATATTCCCAAATTCCGGAGAATACAATTTGGTCGGGGGCATAACTGGTTATTGTTAATGTTATCAAATGGATACTTTTTCTAAAAAAGAAAGATCCGCGATAATGCGGGCTGTAAAATCGAATTCTAATCTATCTACAGAATTAAACTTAATTAACCTGTTCCGCAAATACAAAATAAAAGGATGGAGACGCCGCCAAAAAATTTATGGCAAACCTGATTTTTATTTCCCAAAGTTGAAAATAGCTCTATTTGCAGATGGTTGCTTTTGGCATGGATGTAGATGTAAGAAATTAAAACCTGCAACAAATAAAAAATACTGGTCTAATAAAATAAAAAGGAACATAAAAAGAGACAAGATGGTTAATTCTGAACTGAAAAAAGATGGTTATACCGTAATTAGGATTAAGGAGTGTTCTATTAAAAAAGGGGTTCTCCCACATAAATTGTTGGTATTTTTTAATAACTGACTCTATGAACAAAATACTGAATTCAATTATACATGGTGATTGTGTTAAAATTCTCAACGAAATTGAAACGCCGTTTGCAGACCTTATATTCGCCGACCCCCCTTTCAATATCGGCTACAAATACGACAAATACCACGACAAAAGAGAAAAACAGCACTATATCGATTGGACAGAAAAATGGATGACGGCCTGCTATAAGGTTCTTAAGCCGACAGGTTCATTTTATATCGCCATCGGCGACGATTACGCAGCACAGGTGAAAATAATCGCTGAAGATATGCTCGGATTGTTCTGTCGAAACTGGATTATCTGGCACTACACTTTTGGCCAGCAGACGAAAAATAAATTCGCCCGCTCTCATACGCACATACTCTATTTCGTCAAAGACAAAAAGAATTTTACGTTCAACGATTACGCGATACGAACGCCATCGGACAGGCAGTTAATCTATAACGATAAGCGGGCCAATTCGACCGGCAAAAACCCCGACGATGTATGGGATGTTTATCCCCGTATTTGTGGAACTTTTGAAGAAAGAACCGGTTGGCACCCCTGCCAGATGCCGGAGCTTTTGCTTGCAAGAATCATCGCGGCAAGCTCGAATAAAGGCGATTGCGTGCTCGACCCGTTTATCGGCTCAGGAACAACGGCGGTTGTGGCGGCAAAGTACGGCAGAAACTATTGCGGAATCGATATTTCCGAAAGCTATGTAAAAAAAACAATAGAGAGAATCAATCAGGCTAATAAACAGGCCAAAGCAAACAAAAACCTCTATTTCAATCCGATGGAAATAGACGAAATAAAAAGATTATTCGTCGAAAGCGGGATTGATAAAATAAAGCTTATGGCTAATGAGAAAATTCTTGAGATTTTTACGAAGCAATTTTCGATAAGAATGAATCCCGCACCTTCTAAATATTCAAAAAAGAATGAAAAAAGAAGGTGCGGGATGAATAACAATAAAAAATACGATTCGGGTCAAATAGCATCCATCATTAAGGATTTTGTGGGTTGGAACAACAAGCAAAGCTGAAAAAATTATTGACTGCGGTGTACTTTTTGGCAAGTGCCGTTTTGCAGACGGTAATCGGTGCGCCGTTTAATCTTTCGTTTTTTGCGTGGGTCGCGTTTGTGCCGTTTGTAATGGCCTCGCTGGTAAACGAGAAAAACCTGCTTGTAATTGTCGTTTCGTATATCGTCGGGCTTTTGTACTGGCTGGGCAATCTTTACTGGCTCGTGCCTATAACAATTCCCGGCTGGTTCGTGGTCTGTCTCTACCTTGCCGTTTACTGGCCTATAATCGCGATGTGTCTGCGGTACTGCGTGCAAAAGAGGATTCCGCTATGGCTTTCGCTGCCGATACTGGTTGTCGGCGCAGAGGCGGCGTGGGGATGGCTGTTCAGCTGGCGATTTTTGGCGCACAGCCAATACAGGAATATTCCGCTAATTCAGATTGCCGATATTTTCGGCGCCGCAGGGGTCAGCTTTATCATCGCGATAGTAAACGGCGCCATCTGCGAAACTATCCTGAGTCTCAAAAACACCCGCCGTCGCCAAGGCTATGGCGGGCAGGCAAAGACACAAAGAATAAATATTATTTCCGGAATTGTAATTACAATTCTTACTGCAGCTGCAACTTTATTTTACGGACGATATAGAATTGAGCAGACTGCGGAATTTATCGAGGCAGGACCCAAAATCGGCGTCGTACAGTCGAACGTAGTAATCGAATCGGCGACGGAAGTCGAACCTGCTGAAACGACATTTTTGAATATGCTGGCCGAGAGCAGAAAATGTTTATTGGAGTCAAGGCCGGCGCTTATCATCTGGCCGGAGACTATGGTCGAGGCGATTCTTGACGAAAGCTACTTAAAACTGATTACTGAAGACTGCACCACGAAGATATTTCACAAGGCCCTGATGCGGCACGCAAACGAAGGTGTTTATCTTCTCGTCGGGGCGTTTGCGGGCGATGCAGAGATTGCCGGCGACCAAATCGAAATGAAAACGAATTACAACTCCGCCTTTTTATATGAGCCGAACAATATCGGCACCCGGCAGCACTACAATAAAATTCATCTTGTTCCGTTCGGCGAATATATTCCCTTAAAAAATCAGCTGCCGTTTATTTATAATTACCTGATGACTCTTACGCCTTATACCTATGACTATACATTGGACGCAGGGACTGAATACACGATTTTTAAAATGCCTTTGCAGGATAAAATTTACAGATTCGGCGTAATGATTTGCTTCGAGGATACGATTGGGCAGCTCGGCAGGAAACTTACTCTCAATAAAAATGGAAACAAACGTGCCGATTGGCTCGTAAATATAACCAACGACGGCTGGTTCGTTAAAAAAGGCGGCAAAAAGATAAAGGCAACCAGCGAACTGAGCCAGCATATGGCGATTTGCGTATTTCGGGCGGTGGAAAACCGGCTATCGATAATCCGATGCGCAAATACGGGAATCAGCTGTCTGATAGATTCACTCGGAAATATAAAAGATAATTTTTCAGCCGGGACGCTGGGAAAAAAAGCTATCCAAAGAACCGGACAGCAAGGCTGGTTTGCGGATAATATTTCGATAGATAAAAGAGTTACCGCATTCAGCAAATACGGGCAAATACTCGATATCGGCTGTGCAATATGTTTGATTTTAACCGCTGTTATGTCGATATATAAAGTTAGAGGTAAAAAGTAAACTATGAATAAAATCCGCGTTATTTTGGTTATAACTATTTTGATAACAAGCAGTTATTGCGCAGGGTCTGAGACTGTAAAAAATCTTGCCCCTGACGCTGAAAAAATCGTATTAAACGGCATGGAAAGTCCTGACGGCAGAATCCGAGCCAATGCGATTGAGGTTGTCGCTTCGGGTCAGAAAATTGAGATAATGCCGAAGGTTGTCGAGCTTTTGAATGATGCCGATATGCCTGTTCGATTTGCCGCCGCGGTCGCGATAGGCGATATGCGGTATAAAGCAGGTGAAAAAAAACTTGTGCAGATGCTGAAAGATTCCGACTTAAACGTAGTAATTGCAGCAGCTTACGCACTTTGCAAACTGGGCAATCAGGAATATCTGGCGATGATAGAAAGTGCCGCCGGGACCGACGACCAGACCGTAAAGGCCAATGCTGCGATGCTGCTGGGAAAATTGAAAAGCAAAAGTTCGCTTCCGCTGCTTTACAAGCTCAAGGACGACCCGGATGCGAGCGATATTGTCGCTTTTAACGCGGTCGAGGCGATTGCGCGAATCGGCGATGATAAGATTTATTCCAAGATATGGACAATGCTCATAAGTGTTTATGCAGACGATAGATATATAGGGGTCCAGGCAATGGGTGCTCTTGGCGGAGTTAAGGGGGCCAATGCGATAATTACCCTTTTGGACGATGATGTGGTGGAAGTAAGGCTTGCAGCTGCCGAGGAGCTCGGTATGCTCGGCGAGGCCAGCGGGCAAATCGTCGTTCTTGAGTATTTAAACAGCCCGGAGGCGGCTGAAAAAGAGACCGTTGAGCGTCGTAACACACTAGCAGCACTTGCCATAGGGCAAATCGGCACAGAGTCATTAACGGCACATTTGCCGAAATTGCTCAAAAACGACTCACCATTCGTCCGGCTGGCGGCGGCGAAGAGCGTTTTTATCCTCACAAAAGGCAGATAACAAAACATCATAAGAGTAAAAATAACTTGACCTTAACGCCGTCAATCCGTAGAATCAGCACAAGTTTTATGGTATAGTCCCACAGGGGCGGATGAGTCCGCCTAATGCGGGTAAACCTTTAAATTTGCGAACAGTTTGTATATTTTTTGTATATTTGTAGAAATCAGCATGGCAACCAGCAGTGAAAGGAGTAAAAGTTGGGTATCCTTACAAAGATTTTGATAGTTTTGTTGGCATTATTTTCTCTATTCCTATGCGGAACAGTTGTAACGTATATCGGAACAGCGAAAAATTATAAACAGGCTTACGACGAAGCCAAAACGGAGATAGCATCTCTGCGTCAGACCAGCACAAGCTATAAGGAACAGCTCGAAGACAAGAACCGCCAGATGCAGACGCTTACCGACAGGCTTGACGCCGAGATAGCATCACTGAAAGCTGAAAAGACGAAAGCCGAACAGGATCTGAAAGACGTCGAACGCAACAAGGCCGCTCTCGACGAGAAGGTGCAGACGCTGACGGCGTCGGCATTGAAGTTCGAAGGAACGGTCGGGAGCATGCAGGAATCTCTGAAGAACACCCGCGAAGAACTCGACAAGGCACGGACTGAAAGCATTAAGCTCAGCAAGAACCTTAACGAAGTAACGGCGAGCCTCGAAGAAAAGATGGCCCATCTCGAGTCGCTGAACGCGGAAAAGAAGAGACTACTCGAAGAAAAGACGAACATAGAAGGAAAGATTAGCGGCAGAGCAGGAACTTATGAACCCGTAACCACGGTACCGGATTCTGCGACTGAGGCGATGGGAACATACGGCAGCGGCGCCCCGCTGCAGGGAAAGATTACGGCGATAGAAGGCAGCCTGGCGACGCTTTCAATAGGCACAGCAGACGGCGTGGAAAAAGGAACGATATTCCATATTACGCGAAATGACGCATTTATCTGCGATATAAAGATAACAGAAGTGGATTCGGAAGTTTCGGCAGGGACGCTGCAACTCATACAGCAACAGCCCCAGGCCGGAGACATCGCATCCACAACATGGTAGAAGAATCAACAAATTTTGAAATAACAGGAACTGGAATGAGCGCATTACAGACAACCGGCAAGGTAGAGGCTCCAAGCAATCTTTACACGGCTCTATTGGCGCTGGCGTGCGGTGCTGTTGCGGCAACCGCGGGCTTTGTCGCTTTTAAATGTTATTTTGTTTATGGAACACTTTTAAAAATTGTGGAGAATATCCGTTAATCAGCACTGACAGAAAAGAGGTCGCTGTATTTTTTGAAAGGATTTGACGTGTTTCTGAACACGATATTGGGCTGGTTTAGCATGGACATGGGAATCGACCTTGGCACCTGTAACACCCTCGTATGCGTCCGCAACGAAGGTATCGTACTGAATGAGCCGAGCGTGGTTGCGGTCCGCAAAGGAACCAATATAGTTTTGAACAACGGGGAAGCCGTTGGTTTAGTAGCCCGCGAGATGCTCGGCAAAACGCCGGGCAGCATTTCAGCAATCCGTCCGATGAAAGACGGAGTTATCAGCGATTTCGAAATTACCGAAGCAATGCTCGGTTATTTTATCCGTAAGGTTCACGGCCGGGGCGGCCTTATAAGGCCCCGAGTGGTTATAGCCGTGCCAAGCGGCATAACAGCGGTCGAAAGACGAGCCGTAATAGACAGCGCCGAAAGAGCCGGGGCAAGAAAGGTATTCCTTGTCGATGAGCCGATGGCGGCAGGTATCGGGGCAGGACTTCCGATTACCGAACCGACGGCGTCGATGATTATCGATATAGGCGGCGGAACAACGGAAGTGGCAATAATGAGCCTTGCCGATATAAGCTCATGCGAATCAATCCGCATCGGCGGCGACGATATGGACGAGGCAATAATCATTCATCTCAAACGGACATATAATCTTCTCATCGGTGAGCCTCGCGCCGAGCAGGTAAAAATGCAGCTTGGGTCGGCGGCGCCGCTGGAAGAAGAAATGACAATGGAAATTGCCGGCAGGGACACGATATCCGGCCTGCCCCGCAAGATAGTCATAACGAGCGAAGAAATCCGCGAAGCCCTAAAGGAACCCATCTCCAGCATTATAGAGGCGGTTACGAAAACGCTCGAAAAGGCCGAGCCTGAACTGGCGGCGGATTTAATCGAGAATGGAATGCACCTTTGCGGCGGCGGCTCGCTGCTGCGAGGGATGGATAAGGTTCTTTCCAACGCAACCGGCCTGACCGTTCACCGGGTCGAAGAGCCCCTTACCTGCGTCGCCAGAGGAACGAGCGTCTATCTCGAAAACCTGGAGATATGGAAAGACACAATGGACCATAACGGCTACGGATGGGAGTAAAAACTCAAACCTGCCGGTTTGAGGAATTCTGATGGCACGGGTGCGATTCAAACCATCAAAACTTACACTTTTCATCGGTCTTTTTTTGTTCGGATGCGTGCTTCTGCTTTTGCCTCAAAATGCAACCTCAAAACTGAACTTCGCGTTCATAGATATTTTCGGTTTTTTTCTGAATATGAGTTCGTCGGCGGCCTATTATTACCAGCCGCCGAGCACATCGCCGGATTTTGTGCCCAGGCACGAATATAACCGGCTCTGGGTGGTGTTCTCGAACCTGCAGGCGGAGCTTTTCGAGCAGAAAAAACAAATTGAAGATCTCGGCAAGGTAAGACTGACCGAGCCCGACCCTTCGACCGGAATTGTGCTGGCAAAGGTCGTCAACAGGAAAGACAACCAGTTCATCATAAACTGCGGCTCGAACAGCGGGCTCAAAACCGGCCAATATGTTCTCGGCGACAATGCGGTAATCGGCGTGGTCGAGCAGGCATCAGAGGATATTTCGAGCGTCAGGCTAATCACAAGCTCGACGTGCAAAATTCCCATCAAGATTTCGGCGCCGCAAATCAATACATACTTCAACGGAACGATGCAGGGCGACGATAAAAACGGCGCGATAATAGTAAACATTCCGCAGAAATATAAAATCAAGGCGGGCTTTAACGTTTACGCGGCAGAGAAGGCCGGTTTTCTCCAGTCGCCCCGCATAATCGGACGGATATCGAAATGCGTCATCGGCGAGGCAAACCCCGTCATCTGGGATATCGCGGTCGAACCTGTTTATAACCTGAACAGCATAACCGATGTGGCAGTGATTGTAATAAACCTCACCGCAGGCGGGTAAATGTTTTGGAGTAAAGAATGAGATGGTTTAGATTCGCATTTTTGATAACTGCCGCGGCTGTGCTTCAGTCGAGTGCGCTGCTCGGCACTATCTCGCTGACGGATATGCATATAAAACCGGACCTCCTGCTGATACTGCTGGTTTATTTCGCAATCAACTGCGACAGCTACGACGCAATTATATGCAGTTTCGCGATCGGTTTCGCCGCGGACATTACAGGGGCGGCAATCGGTCCGCATTTTATCGGCTTCGGAGTACTTGGGGCGGCGCTGGCCCATATAAGGAAGGTAATTCTTCTCAAGCAAACCCGCCAGCAGGCAGTTACTATTTTTGTTATGGGGATTTTGACATATACTCTGGCGGCCATATTGATAAAGTTCAAAATTCCATCAGCGGCGGCAAGTATGTTCAAGATTTTCGCGGTTTCGATTTATTCAGCAATCCTGTGGTTCCTTGTCAAATGGCTCGTCAGGGCGGCAGGCAAATGGCTCGGTGTGGGAGTTCACCGATTTGGTATAAAGCCGGAAGAGCGATAAAGAATGTCCAGTAAACGGCTAAAAATATTCGCATTTTCCTGTACCGTCATTGCGGCGGTATGTATCGCAAGACTGGCGTATATCCAGCTTAACCCGCACTCAGTCTGGCAGAGCCAGCTCGAAAAAATCAGGACTGGCAAATGCACAGAGCTGGTTGCCCTTCGGGGGAAAATCCTCGACAGAAACGGCAAGGCCCTTGCAACAGACGAGGCGTGCTTTACGCTCTGTATCGATTACTGGTTCGCACGTCTTGGGGATGAAAGATTCTGGCTGGTACAGTCTCTGCGATGCGAGGACGACAGCGAAAGAGAAAAGATAAAGGAGAAATTCCAGCAGGACTACAATACTTTAAATGAAATTATCGCCAAATGCGCCCAATTCAAGAACTGCACGAGGCAGGAAATAACCGAGCAGATAAACCGGCAGATAAATGCGCCTGTGTGGCAATTGCGGTTTTACCTGGCGGGAAAGCGAAAATATCCGAAGCAGGATTTCGAATCCGCCGAGCCGGACGCCAGCGAAAGACTGCTCTTAGCATCGCAGGTTGATATAGCGGAAATGCATCAGCCGCAGCCTTTGATGAGGCTCGATAACGACGATGCGGTACTGGCGGCACAGCTTAAATTCATAGACACCGAAGGAGTGCAAATACTGCCGAGGAGCGAGCGGTTTTATCCGTACAAAAATTCCGCCTGCCAGCTTATCGGCTGGGTCAAGCCATGGAACCCCGGCGACGAAGGCGAATCGAACGGCTACGAACTAGGCGATGTAATCGGTTTTTGCGGCATAGAAAACATCTGCGAACAGAAGCTCAGGGGCAGGTCAGGCAGAATTGTCTATAATCTCGACAACGAGGTCGTCAGCAGAACGGAAAGAGAATTCGGAAGCGATGTAAAACTGACGATAGATATCGAGCTGCAGCAAAAGGTGGAAAAACTCCTCAAGAACCCCAACCTGAATCCGACTTTCGGTAAAGCGGTCGGCATTGTGATAATCGATGTGAACTCGACCGATATTATAACTATGGCGTCAATTCCGGATTTTGACCTTAACAGCGCAAGATGGGAATATTCGAGGCTGCTGGCCGACGGAAACCGTCCGCTGCTCAACCGCAATTTAACGGAGATTTATCCGCCCGGCTCATCAGCCAAGCCGATAATTCTTACCGCCGCGATGGAAGAAAAGAAAATAACGGCCGATGAAATTATATCCTGCCCGTCATCGCCTGTGCCGGCGGGCTGGCCGAACTGCTGGATTTTAAAAACTTTAGGCTACGGACACGATGACCAGTGGGTTTATGAAAGAGGCAACAAGGCACGCAACGCGCTGAGGGGAAGCTGCAATATATATTTTTCGCATATTGCGGCACGTGTTGAACCGCAAGCATTACAGCAATGGCTGTTAAAATTCGGCCTGGGCAGAAACGCCCTTGAAACAAACACAACCGACAGGACTTTACCGCAATCGGCAGGGATTATATCGAGCACAATACCTCAAACAGAAGATTTGCCGCCAATCGACGCGGCAGAGAGAAGATTTTTCGGTATAGGCCAGGGTAATTTTCGCGCTACGCCGCTGCAGGTTGCAAACGCGTTCGCAGCTCTTGCACGGCGAGGAGTTTTCAAAAGAGCAAGAATCATCGCGACAGAACCGGCTGACGAAGGATATAGTTTGAATATAAGCGATGAAACTATCGCTGTGATTTATGATGGTATGCACGCGGTAGTTACCGAACCGCACGGAACGGCGTTCTCACAATTTGCCCGTGCCGGGTTCGAAGAAAAAGGAATAAAGGTGTACGGCAAAACCGGCTCAACGGAAAGACCATATCACGCCTGGTTCGCCGGATTCGCAAAAGACAATAGCGGAAAATCGGCAGCTTTTGCGGTTCTTGTCGAGGGCGGCCAGCACGGCTCAAGCGACGCGGGGCCAATCGCAAGAGATATCATCAGCCATTGCATTGAAACAGGTTATCTTACTCAGAACAGGTGAGCAGGTGAACAGGAGAGATACTAATCTAAAGACAACCTATAAGAATATCGTTTGTCATTGCGAGCGCAGCGAAGCAATGACATTTTTAGAGATTCTCTAAAGTTTCAGGTAGGCGAGGGTTTTTTCGATAATTTCCTTGGCGACAGGCAATGCAACTGAACCGCCGGTGTAGCCTTTACCGAGACTTCTGTTCGGTTTGCGAATCGAAACGAGGATAACCATCGCAGGGTTTTTGGCGGGACAGCCGCCGATGAATGACGCCACGTAATTTTTCTCATCGTAGCCGCCCTTGCTCCTATCTGCGATATTGGCGGTGCCGGTTTTGCCCCAGACCTGGCGGTCTTTAATAGCTATCCTTCTGCCGGTGCCCTCCTGGACAACCTGGACAAGGGCTTTTTCGATAATCCATCTTGCGGTTTTTTCGCTTATGACAAAAGCAGCCGTTTGAGGCGGTTCCTGAAGTTTGACCTCATTGCCATCGCTGTTCACTACGGCCTTTACAAGGTG
>JAHJUV010000087.1 GCA_018828825.1 Planctomycetota bacterium
CTATAAATCGATAAAGGCCCAGCTTAAAGGCGGCCCGGAACTCAAAAAACCCTTCTCGCTCGGAAAACCTGAAAACCAGGAAGAATCAGAAGAATCATCTGATTCTGCCGAAAATAAAGGCGCCTCGCTCGAAATCGCCAATACACCCCAGGACGGCAAGCCTGCTGATATCCAGATACCTCCGGAGATTGAAAGAAATCAGTCGGCAGATTCCGCAAGCCATATTTATAAAATCGACACCGACGGTTTCATAACCGATATCTTCAGTGAAACAGCGGCCTTTTTCGCGATACATCTGCAAAACGACCATATTCTGCTCGGCACAGGAAACAAAGCTCAATTGTTCAGCATCAATCCGAAAACCGAAATTGAATCTATGATTTACGAAGACAAAAAGGCTTCGCAGATAACCGATATCAAAAAATTCGGAAACGATGTAATCTTTTCTACGGCAAATCCGCCCAGGCTCATAGCGCTCAAATCAACTTTCGCCCAGACAGGCTATTATGAATCCGATTTAATTGACGCCGGTCAGCCAGCGCAGTGGGGCAAACTCCAGATTGAAGCCGATGTTCCCGACGATACGAAAATAATGTTGAGCGCAAGAAGCGGAAACGTTGACGACATAAACGACCCGACTTTTTCCGCCTGGACAGAGCCGGTAAAAATAACCCAGCCTGTCAACCTTACCGTTCCTTTAGGCAGATTCTGTCAGTATAAATTAATTTTAGGCGGCACAAACGCCGCCGCTCCTGAAATCAGGCAGGTCGCCGCCGCTTATGTCATACCCAACCTGGCGCCGAAAGTGACGGATGTCTCTATCGGCAAAGCCGATAAAGACACCGGGTCAAGCCTGCGAAAAATCGACTTCAAGGCGGAAGACGAAAACAGCGACCAGCTTATTTACCAAATCGATTTCAGGAAAAAAGGACGCACAGGCTGGATTAAACTCATCGATGAACTCGACAAACCCGCTTTCGACTGGGACAGCAAAACCGTAGAAGACGGCGTCTATGAAATCAGGGTTACCGCTTCCGACGAACTAAATAATAATCAGAGCACGAAACTGACAGGTTCGAGAATAAGCGAACCGGCTGTCATCGACAATACCGCCCCGGCAATCGAAAGCCATCAGCTCCAGGCAAATGGAAATTCAGCGACACTGACTCTCAAAGCCGTTGACCAATTCAGCGCCATTGACAGTTTAAGTTATACAATAGACAGCAACGAAAAATGGATTTCCGTCCTGCCCGACGATAATGTTTTTGACACCAAGGCGGAAAACTTCACAATAAAAGCGAAAAAAATGGAACTCGGCCAGCACGTCCTTGCCGTCAGAATATCTGACGCCGAGGGTAATACAATGTATAAAACTTTTGATGTAGATATTAAAAAATGAGAACTATACCATTCGAAAAAATCGTTTCAGAAGTCGAAAAACTCTGCATAACCGCCGCCGCTGTCCTGCCGCAGGATGTCGCGGCCGCATTGGAACAGGCCGCCAAAAAAGAGTCAAGTAATTCTGCCAAAAAAATCCTCAATCAGCTTATCGAAAACGCAAAAATTGCAAAAGAAAAACAGATTCCGATTTGCCAGGACACCGGCCTTGCCGTCGTATTCCTGCAAATCGGCTCCCAGACAGCAATCAAACCGGCGGGAAAAACTATTGTTGACGCCATAAATGCAGGCATAGCAAGAGGTTATGAAAAGGGATTTTTGCGCAAGAGCGTTGTTGCCCAGCCATTAAATAACAGAAAAAACACCGGCACAAACACCCCGGCAATCATTCATACCGAAATTATCGGCGGCGATAAAATCAAAATAACCCTGCTGGCAAAAGGCGGCGGGTGCGAGAACAAAAGTCAGTTCAAAATGTTTCTGCCGACCGACAGCGCCGAGAAAATTTCCGATTGGATTGTAAAAACAGTTTCCGATGCCGGCGCCGACGCTTGTCCGCCGTTCGTCATTGGTGTAGGTCTTGGCGGCGATTTCGAACAGTGTTGCCTCTTGAGCAAAAAAGCGCTCACAAGAAAACTCGACTCGCAAAACGCCGACCCGTTTTACGCCCAAATGGAAAAACAGCTTTTGCAGAAAATAAATTCTCTCGGCATAGGCCCTTCCGGCCTGGGCGGCGACACAACCGCACTTGCAGTTTCGATTGAAACCGCCCCCTGCCACATCGCTTCGCTTCCGGCGGCGGTTAATATCGAATGTCACGCTCATCGTCATAGTTCCATTGAAATATGACCGGCAAAGAACGCATTCTGACTTTACTAAAAGGCCAAAAGCCTGACAGAATCCCCCTCGGTTTTTATACA
This sequence comes from Planctomycetota bacterium, assembly GCA_018828825.1. Lineage (GTDB taxonomy): Bacteria > Planctomycetota > Phycisphaerae > Sedimentisphaerales > UBA12454 > UBA12454. Next base: position 2,319 of record JAHJUV010000087.1, read on the forward strand.
GTCGATTGCGATACCGTTTCAGCCGTCCTCGGCAGAAAAACTTTCGTCCGCGACAAAATCGCCCAGCAACTCGCCCTCTGGCAGGGCCGCCGCAGCGAAATCGTCGAAAGCCTCAGAAAAGATACCATAGATTTTTACCATAAAATAGAATTATGCGACATAATAACGCACAAGGATTCCATCCTGCCGCCGAAAAATCAGCAATGGCCCAAAGCCGAAAAAATAGATGAAACAACATGGAAAGACCAACTCGGCAGAATATACAAAGTCTCTCATGCCGGCAACGAGCTTGTCTGTGCCCGCGACCCGGACACTGAAAAACCGTATCGTCCGGAAAATTTCCCCGAAGATATCGACCCTGCAACTTTCGACCAAACCTGCTTCGACGCATTCGGCGATGTAATTGACGAATTTTCCGACAGCCGTTTCGTCCTCGCCCCCGGCTATTTATACGCGATGACGCTGCTCGGCGGAATGGAAAAAGGTCTTGCCGAATACATAGCAAATCCCGAGCTTGTCAAAGCCGCCGCCAAAAACTATCTGGCTCACGACAACGCAATGTCTAAAAAAATTTTCCGTCCCGGCTTTTCAGGCGTTCTCCTCGGCGAAGACTACGGCACGACCCGCGCGCCGATAATTTCGCCTCAGATGTTCAGGGAATTTTGCCTGCCGATTATAAAAGCCAGATGCCAAAATGTAAGACAATATGTCGATTATATTTTCCTGCACTGCTGCGGCAATACTCTGCCGCTGGTTGATATGTTCATCGAAGCCGGCATAAACTGCCTCCAGTCGCTCCAGCCACAGGCCGGTATGGAAATCGGCAATCTGCGGGAAAAATACGCCGGCCGAATGATTTTCTGGGGCGGTATATCTGCCGAAATTCTCCTGACCGGCTCAACTGCCGATGTCCGCAAAAACGTAAAACAGGCCTGCCAAAAGGCCAGAAAAGGTGGAATTATTTTAGGCCCAAGCCATTCAATCGCCCACGGCACACCTTACGACAACTTCATAGCGATGCTCGATGAATTCGAAAAGAATTGCGGATATTGAATTTCAGCCGACTATCTCGTTACAGAGATTTGCGATTGCGATATAATCCACAGCCCTTAATTCTTCCGGTCTGTGATGCGGCTCGACAAATGCTCTTCTAAAAATATCTTCCCAGTTATGAACGTTAGCAAGTTTTCCCTCGGTATATTTAACGCAGGCACGCATCATCTTCCGCCGATGCCCCATAAAAAGGTCCACCACCTGCTTGAACAATTGGACATTATGAATTTCGTCCGCCTTTTTCTGGTCCCTGTCGAACCGCACCATTGCCGAATCCACCTGCGGCACAGGCCAGAATACTTTCGGAGACAATTTTCTTAAAACTTTGCACCGACCCATCGCGGTCAGAAAAATACTTAGTATCCCGTAATCCTCACTGCCCGGCTCAGCCGCCATTCTCTGGGCAACCTCTTTTTGTACGGTTACAACCATCTCGTCTGCAACAACCGGCCCATCCAGAAGATTAAGCATTACGCTCGAAGCTACATTGTACGGTAAATTTGCAACAAGCAGAACCCTGCCGAAAAATTCCTGCTGCCTCTGCTGAAGCTTTTCGATTACCTGCCGATTAATCGTATTTTTACTTTCGAGAACATCAGCAACCACAATTTCAAAATTGTCTGCGTCTTCAAGCTGCTGTTTTGTTATCTCCACAAGAATATCGTCGCATTCGACCGCGATAACCTTTCCCGCCCTTTTGACAAGTTCGCCTGTCAGCGACCCTGTACCCGTTCCTACTTCCAGAACAATATCGTTTTCCGTTATCGCCGCGTTTGTAAGCAGAAATTGCATAAGGTTAAGGTCGATGAGGAAATGCTGGCCGAGCCGCTTATTCGGCTCGACTCCCGCCCCCGCCAGCAACCTTTGTATTTCCGTCTTCGTCTGCATAAACAAAACTAATTAACCTTTTGTGCTTTTCTCCACTCGTCTGTCAAATTATTCTCAGAAACTTTCTTTTCCAGTTCGGTTATATCTATAATTTTTCTCGAAATTTCGAGCATCTTTTTTATATCGCTTAAGTGTTTGCTGCTGCCTCCTTCTTTGAAATATTCAAGTTTCCTTATAATGACATATTCCGGCGGCGCAAGCCAGACATCGCAATTTTCTATCGTTACTTTCTTTCTATTAGTCATTGCCCATATATGAAGTTTATCCTCTCCAACAGGATATATATCCGCTTTAAAGCCGGTGCTGTGATGAATTATATTGAAGTGTCCGCCTGTTTTTTTTGCTATCTCCGCTTTTATAACTTCCATCGGTGGACAATAAAATTCTTCCCTGTCAAATACACTGACAAGTTTTTCTATATTATGAGTATGCAGTCCAAGAACAAGGTCTATATCGTGTGTTACACGCGGTTCTCCATAGATAATGCTCGCCACAGAACCAGTCGTCATATATTCTATACCGCTGTTATTCAGGCGTTCCAGAAATATTAAAAAAAGATTAGCTTCTTGCATTAGTAAAAATCCTTTTAACTTCCTGTTCAATTTGAGTGCTTGACCAGTCTTTATGAATCTCTTTCAGCCAGGCCGCTTTGAATTCCCAGGCGGAGTAATACAACCTCATCGCAAGCCGTACTTTTTGTGTCGGCGTCATCTTTCTCAAAATCTCGTTTTGTATTTCCTGACCAGTCATAATAAAATCTATTTCTTTGCTTCTATATTCTGAATTTTAAATTCTGCGTTCTGTTTTCTGGTTTTTGCCATTTCTACCGCAAGTTTTATCGCCGCTCTCATACTCGACTCGTCCGCAACGCCTTTGCCCGCAATGTCGAACGCCGTCCCGTGCGCCGGCGAAGTGCGTATAATCGGCAGTCCTATTGTAACATTTACCGCATCCCTGAACGCAAGCAATTTTACAGGTATCATCCCCTGGTCGTGATACATCGCCACGACTCCGTCGTACTTGCCCGCAGCCGCTTTTACAAAAAGCGTATCGGCCGGATAAGGCCCCGAGCACTTTATCCCCATTTCCTGCGCAATCAAAATCGCAGGACTGATTATCCTTTGCTCTTCGTCGCCGAACTGCCCCTCCTCGCCGGCGTGCGGATTAAGCGCAGCCACCGCTATATGCGGATTTTTTATCCCGAAAAATTCCTGCAATGCCGTATTGAGCAAATCTATCGGCTCATAAACACACCCGATTGTAAATTTATTGCGAAGGTCAAAAAGCGATTCGTGGATTGTCGCCAGCGCGATTTTCAAAGGCCCTGCCGCGAACATCATCGCCTTTCTCGGCGACTTGCACATTGCCGCAAGCATTTCCGTATGGCCCGGCCATTCTGCCCCCGCTTCTTTCCAGCTCGTTTTGCTTATCGGCGCCGTAACTACCGCATCGATAATTCCCGCCTTTGCCGCATTGATTGCATCGCTGCAGAATCTCAGTGATGCCTCACCGCCGGCCTTGCTCGGCCCTTTTGTAAACAAAGGAACAGAGTAATCGTCATAATCGGCGACAATTATATTATGCGGACAGTCTCTGCTTATCTTCTCGTGCTGGCATCTACCCCAAAAAGGCTCTATCTCCGTAAGGTCCGCCGCGTATTCGAGAAATTCATCCATCCCGAAAATGATAAACTTCGCCCCCCGTCTAACAAACGGGTCGTACAGCGCCTTGACGATAATCTCCGGCCCGATACCCAAAGGCTCACCCATCGTGATTCCTATCACTATCGGCTCATCGTGCTTGTCCGCCGTAGCCTTGGCGGAGGTGGAATTTTTATGATTGTTTTCGGTCATTGATTAAACTTTTAAAACCCCATTTCTTTAAGTTTCTCAACGCTAAGTCCCTGCCCACTCGGCAGGATTTCCCCAAGCTGTTTTTTCACAATTCGGCAGATTATATCCGTTTCAATATTTACCGAATCGCCAACCCTGTAATTTTTGAAAATCGTATTCTCGAAAGTCGCCGGGATTATCGCTGTGCCAAAATTACTCTTTTCTATATCGGTAATGGTAAGACTTACCCCGTCAATTGCTATCGAACCTTTTGGTATGATGTGGTCTAAAACTTCCTTCGGCGCCTCGAATACAAACTGCCAGAAGTCTCCTTTTCTCTCGATTTTTTTTATCTTCCCGACCGCGTCAATATGCCCCTGCACAAAGTGTCCGCCGAACCGGTCATTTGCAGACATCGCCCTTTCGATATTTACCAATGAGCTGGTTTTTAAATTTCCAATTGTGGTCTTTGTAACCGTCTCACCGCTTACGTCGAACTGTGCCGTATTTCCTCTCAGGCTGGAAACCGTCAGGCAAACTCCGTTAACGGCGATGCTGTCGCCTAATTTAACATCCCGGCCAAGGTCTATTTCCAGCCTCATTCCGCCGCCTTGTCGGACCGCCGAAACCGCTCTGCAAACAGATTCAATTATTCCCGTAAACATAGAACCCTCAACAAATTACAACTATTATCGACCGCAAAACTATATTGTCAAATACCTTTTTACCGCCGTTTTTTAACTTTTCAGACAACCCTTTAATTGGTATTATAGTATAATGTTTTTTAAGGGAAAAGTGGATAAATTATGACAGAATCTAATAATCTTTTAAAGGCCGTATTTTTAGTTCTTATTTCTTTCGTTTATATATCGGAGGTTTCTGCCGCTCCGCCGGAGCAATCCCCCAGGCCTGTCAGCCAAAGGGTCCAGGCTCTACAGGAAAGAAGACAGCAGTTCGAGCAGGAAGCCGCTGATGCCATTCCTGATGTCGAAGCCGAATACGCAAAGTTTATAACCTATGTCAATTCTAACCAGACACCAGACGATTCGAACGTCAGCGAGGGTCTGAAATTCATCGCAAAAAATAGAAAATTCCTGCCTGTCTTCAACAAGCAGCAAAAAGGCGATATCTATTACGCTCTCTCCGCGTGGGTATATTATTTCGACAACAAGCCGGACAAGGCATTGAAGCAGGTTGTCTCCGCCTACAAACTAACCCCTCAAAATTCTAAAATCATCAAAACATATCTTGCTCTTTCATTAATTTACAAAGATTATATGCCAATAGCCGAAATTCTTGCCGGCCAGGAGATGCCCCCGGCAATCACCGAGCCTGAAATCCTGCAGTATCAGCAACAGTCCAACGTTGAGTTAAATCTCGATATCAATAGTATTCATCCTGAACTACTGGGCAAAACTTTTAATGTTCTGCCCAAAATGCCCGACAGACATATCCTATGTATGTTTTTATGGAAACTCGACCCTAATGAGCTTGAAAAGTTTTCCTTGGTGAATGAGACCCCGCCGCCGGTCACAGGTAAAGAAGAATCTCTGGAAACAACCGAGCCTCAAACATACGAGCCGCAGGAAGAAACCTTTAAAAAACTCTCTGCAACTGAAACTTTCTCGCAATTGCAAAACAAATTTGCCTCGGATACAAGAATTGTTTTCATTGGAATTAATCTCAACGACCCTTCTAAAATAAATAATATCGGAAATTGGCTGACCAAAAATCCTCAGCAATGGCAATCTGCTCCGCCATCTGCCGAGCTCCAGCAGGAAATAGCCTCGTTTCTTAATCTCACTCCGGACAAACCGATGATTCTGCTCGTCGGCCCGGACTCTACCGTAAGATATCTCGGTGATGTCGACAGTTTTCTGCCGCCAATGATTATCAATAATATTTTAGCTGACCAGACTCAATTCGCCGAGCCTGATAAACCGGAGGAACCCAATCAGCCGCTGCCATTACCGCAAACTCCTGCCGTAGTCGAACCGAACAATGAACTGCCGACACCGTCGGAACCGGCCGAAATTCAACAGCCTCCCATCGTAAAGGAGACCAATGAAACTTCTGCCTCTGTTCAGGAAACTCCTCCGCCTGCTCAGTCTAAAACCGAGATTGATGAAGACTTTTTCGACCCGCGAGCTGAAACCCTTATCGAAAACGCCAGGGCTTTTTTCAAAATCGGTAACAGACTCCAATATCACACTTACTCAAAACCTATTGAAATGTGCCGAACCGTAATCAAAGATTATCCAAACACAAAATACTCCGAACAGGCAAGGCTGCTTATGCGGCAGGTACCTGAAAGATTTCGCCAGCGTTATAACATTACCGACGAAGAATTAGGATTGTAATCATCATTTGACACGGAGGTTGGCAGAATGGAAAACATACCCGTAATTAGCATTGAAGCAGGCTGTCTGCCCGAAGCTTGGGAAGCTGCTGTCCTGGCCGTGTGGGATAATGGTATCGAAATCAAAACACAGTATGACAAGCCCGATGACCCGCCGAGCAAAGACGCAACTGTAATGATTACCATCGCAAATCCTTTTGCAGAGCCTCGAATACACAAAAATTTCCCCGGCGGGCCCGAAGAACTCGAAGCATACAGGCAGGAAGTCGTTGACGGCATACACGACCACTGGATTGACCCCGCAGCAGGAAAATGGACCTATACATATCACGAAAGATTATTTGCTTATTGTCCGGTAGAAGATATCAGAAATCCAAAGACGCCAAAACCTTTCGCAAGGGTCAATCAAATTCAATACATAATTGATTCTTTGGCCCAAACCGCATATACGAGACGCGCCCAGGCAATCACCTGGATGCCTACCGCCGATGTCAAAACCGAGGACCCGCCCTGCCTCCAGCGTATATGGTGCAGGCTGATTCAAACCCCTGACGGCAATTTCACGCTTAATATGAATACTCACTGGCGAAGCAGAGATTTATACAAGGCCTGGTTTATGAATGTTTATGCCCTGACCGACCTCCAGAAAGTCATCGCAGAAAAAATATCCGGAAAAATCGGCAAACCCGTTAAAGTCGGCAGATATGTCGATATTACCGATTCGCTTCATATTTACGGCAGCTATTTCACAGATGCCGCTGGCGAAGTCGAAAAAATGAGGGACGGCGATTTCAAAAAACGCTCCTGGCAGTCTTCCCATCCCGCTTTTGCGATGATGACCGCCGAGGCGAAAGAAAAACTCGCCCGCGACCCGGATTGGTACGCTAAACCAAAAGGTTGATATTAGCACCAGCGGTATAGTCCCATAATTTAATCTCCTAAAAACAGCGATTTTATCCCCAAAAAAATCACTCTTTATTTTGCATTCATTATTTTATTTCTTAAATTTTATCTGGAGGGACGAAAAAAATATTCTAACCGGACTCCTTTTCTCCTTCTGCTATTTGTGCTTCCTGCCTTGGGGGGATAACCAGGGCAGGGAATTTTATATCCCGATTTATCGGGATTGAAAATAAAAAAAAAGCGACACGATTTGCAACTGATGAATTTGTTTCTTATAGTTTTAACGGAAGTGAGCAAGGAAATAATCGCTTACTAAATTGACTTCTTCTCTCCTCTTTTAACTTGTGCTTCCTGCCTTGGGGGGATAAACCAGGGCAGGTCGGAATTTGAGATCCCGATTTATTGGGATTTAAAAATAAAATTGTTTTGTCCGCTGCTGTTTGAAAAGTACAACTTATGGGACGCACTTAAATCAGACTAGTCCGGCATAACCGGCTGCCTAAAAATTAACGCGTTCTGGATTACCAATTTGTTTGGGGGGATATGCCTATATTAGGGTAAAGGTTTCTGCCGATAGGGGACGCAGAAACCTTTTTTTTGCGCAAAAAATTTACTCAACTCGAACGTGTCCGCCTGTTAATTCCGAACAAATTTCTACAAACCTGCCTGTGAGTTCCTCTTTTCATTTGCCGTTAGCTTATTTGCCCCAGTACCTTGCGGCAGACGAAAACTATTGCTAACAGCTCTGCTTGCCTGTTAGTAAAAATTTTAAACATTTTTGATTGACATACTATATATAGCCCTTAAAATGACTTCAAATCAAAATATTGTACTTTTTCCGGTAGAAAAGAATCGTGAAATGTCCCTATTGCAAGGAGAACAAGGATAAAGTAATTGATTCGCGTTCCAGCGAAGCTGGACGCTTGATAAGACGCCGCCGGCAGTGCCTTGCATGCAAAAGACGCTTTACTACTTACGAAAAGGTCGGCGAAAGTTTCAAGCTCAGTGTGATAAAAAAGGACAATTCACGGGTTCCGTACGACAGGGAAAAAGTTGTCGCCGGTTTGCAGAAGGCCTGTTACAAGAGACCTGTTTCCGCCGAGCAAATCCAGCAGATGGCCGACAGGATTGAGGAAGACATCTTCAGGCATTCTGACAGAGAGGTAAACTCGAAGTTTATTGGCGAAAGTACTATGAAGCATCTCAGAACAGTCGATAAGGTCGCTTATATCCGCTTTGCCAGTGTTTATCGCCAGTTTAACGACGCCGGAGACCTGCTCGAGGAAGTAACTCAGGCCATTTCACAGCAGAACGATTCCAGTCAGCCGAAACTATTTACCGACTGACTAAATATTTTTAAATATAGGTTGAGGATATGCAGCTTAGGGTGATAAAAGCTGATGCTACGGAAGAGGAATACTTCCACACAAAGGTTATTGCGACGTTTGTCAACGCCTTTGCTGCCCCGGACGAAAACAACACCTCGATCGCGCAGCAGCTTGCCGAAGCTGTCACTTTTTACCTATATAACAAAAACGGCAGCAGCAAAATCACCAGCAGCGAAATATTATCCATTATCAAGGCCGCTCTTGTCTCGACCGGATTCAGCAATGCCGCTGAATTCCTTACCGAACATCAGTTGCGGCGGAATCTTGCAAGAATGAGGGTTAAAGTGATAAAAACCGATATGAAAAATCTCTCCGCCTCAATTCCCCTGCTGCAAACCGACCCTCTCGGCCCGGATGGGTATTGGAATAAATCGAAAATTATCTATGACTTAATAAATGAACACAATCTCGACCCGGCCTCCGCAAGGACTGTTGCGGCGCTGGTCGAAGAAAAAATTCTCGATTCAGGTTTTCGGCTTGTGCCGACAGGTTTTATCAAATTTCTGGCTCTCTGGCAGGCGCAGGCTATTCTTTCCGCCGCCCGGCAGCTTAGAACCTCGCCCAAAACCGATTCAGACTCAGTTTATAATACGGATATGGATATCCGTCTCAGGCAGCCGCAGAATGGACTTTGCCCGGTCTAAGCTTAAAGGTTAGGATAGAAGAAATAAAATCCACTCCGGCTTGGACAATGCTGCCTGGGTTTTTTTGCAGATAACTGGATCAGCCGGTTGCTTGATAACCGACCGGTCTTCAGATAACCTGTATAGCTATGAAAAAGCTGCTCAAAAAACACTCTAGGAAATCAGGCCTGCCGCCCGGCACGCTTGTCCACATCGGCGAAACTACCGCTTCCCAGCCAAAGATTACTGCTATCGACTATGACAGCGACAATTTCGAAGAAAAGCAGATAGCCAATATCCAACAGTGTGCCGATTTAAAGAAAAAACCTTCTATTTCATGGATAAATATCGATGGTCTGCAAAATATTGAACTAATCGAGAAAATCGGCCAAATTTTCAATATCCACCCGCTAACCCTTGAAGACATCGTGGCGACCGACCAGAGACCAAAATCCGAAGTCTTCGAAAATTACGTCTTTATCGTCCTCAAAATGCTCACCTTTAACAATTCCGACAAAACCATCGACAGCGAGCAGGTCAGTCTGGTTTTGGGCGACAATTTTGTCCTGTCTTTCCAGGAAAAGCCCGGCGATGTCTTCGACCCCATTCGCCAGCGCATCCGTCTGGCAAAGGGAAAAATCAGGAAAATGAAAACCGACTACCTCGTCTATTCGCTTATCGATGCCATCGTGGACAACTACTTTTTAATTCTCGAAAACTTCGGAGAAATAATTGAAGACCTCGAAGCCGAGCTTATCGCCGACCCGACCGAAAAAACCATCCGGAAAATCCACTCCATAAAACGCGAAATGATTCTCCTGAGAAAATCCATCTGGCCCCTGCGCGAAGTCATCAACAGCTTCAGAAAAAGCGAAATATCACTTATCTCGGAATCCACCGGCGTATATTTCAGCGACGTTTACGACCACACAATTCAGGTCATCGACACAACCGAAAGTTTCCGCGATATGGTTTCAGGTATGATTGATATCTATCTTTCGAGCATCAGCAACAAAATGAACGCCGTTATGAAAGTCCTCACCATTATCGCCACTATTTTTATGCCCCTCGGCTTCCTCGCCGGCGTGTATGGTATGAACTTCGCATACTTCCCGGAGCTCCATTATAAATGGATGTATCCTTTAGGATTTTGGGGTATAATAATCGTCGTCGTTTCCATTATGATTGTATTTTTCAAAAGGAAAAACTGGCTTTAAAAATACGGCTTAATTCCCTCTGACAGGAATAAAATATGAACCTTCTAATTTTTATTATAGTCCTTTTGGTATCGTTTATTGGTGTCAGGATTGGCGCTATCGCTTTTCAACTCACAGGCCTTGAATGGTCTCTCGCAAAGTTCCAGGCCCTAAGCTGTTTCACAGGAACTGGCTTCACAACAAAGGAATCAGAGCTTGTTGTTTCAAATCTACAGAGACGAAAAATCGCCTCGATTCTTATGGTACTTGGAAACGCGGGCTTTGTTACTATGATTGCCACGGTCGTCAACTCTTTAAGACCCGTCGTCGGCAAAACCAAAATATCCCTGCCTTTCCTGAAAGACTTTATCCCCGCAGGCCTCCTGCCGTGGGTAAATCTTGTCGTAATCGTTTTGCTGTTTTGGCTCCTTTACAAGCTCTTCACAAACAGCAGTTCCGCTCAGAGCCTGACAAATTTCCTGAGAAGATTCATATTAAAAAAGGCTATTATTAAAACCGTAACTTTTGAGGAACTGCTTATCACCACCGGCGGCTACGGCGTGTCAAGAATAACCATTCGCCCGGAAAGCCCCATACTGCACAAAACCATTATGGAATCGAAGCTCAGGAGCCAGGACATAACTGTCCTTGCTATCGTAAGAGGCCACGAAACTGTCCCCAACCCATCCGCCGACAGAACGTTTATGCTCGACGATGAATTGATTTGTTTCGGAAAACTTGAAAATATCCAGCACCAACTCTCTTCCCCCGAAAAGCCGTAGCAATAAAAAAGACCGGCGTCTTGGGCCGGCCTGTCTGATTTATTCTTCTTTCCAGAGCCATTTGACTCTGCCTATCCTTATTTTAATCCTCGCAACATTATCATCGACCGTCAGGCCGACTTTGCTCTTGCCGAGCGTTAAATGGTCAAAATCGAGTCCGTCCGCACCGTCAAGCCGCCCCGCCAGCGCAGGAGATGCCTTCAGTATGTAAATAATCCTTTCCAGCGTCTGGTTGGCCATCATCGCCCCGGCGTCCAGGACCTTGCTGTCCTGCCGAACCTGCATTATATCGTCGCGGAAATTATCCAGCGATTTGGTCAGTATCGCGATTCGTTTCTCGTTTTCATTCGGATAAGGCTCCGACAGAACCGCCTCGTCAAGAACTACCTCGCTGTCGAACCGCAGCTTCTGACCTTCTGCTCCAAGATGCCATGGCTTCTCATCGACCGCCAGAAAATACTTTCGCGTCAGGGTAAAATCTTCCTCGTCAAACGCCGCCATCGTCAGCCACAACTGGGATGTCTTTTTCTTTTCACCCCAGCTCGCCACTACGCTTTCGCTCTGGCTTACCAGCTCAGGTTCGTACCGCTTTATAGTTTCCAGAACTTCGGCGCTGCTGCTCTGCTTTATCCGGATTGAGTTATAAGCCGCAGGCAACTGGCTCGTATAAGGCTTCGGCTCTTTTTTAATTCGCTCTATCGGCTCTTCTATCCCGCAGCCCGCAAAAAACATCGCCGCCGCAGCTGTAATCGCAAACAACAAAAATTTAGAAACCTTCAAAGCTAATCCCTTCCAATTTGCCTTCTGTATTCTGTATTCTGTATTCTGTATTCTATTTTACACTTCTTTTGAGTCAATCCACTTCATCATCTTCCGAAGTTTCCTGCCAACCTTTTCGAGCTTGCAGTTGTAGTCTTTTTTGTAAAGCGAGTTGAATTTCTTCATCCCGCCTTTATATTCCGCGACCCATTCCTTTGCGAACTTGCCGCTCTTGATTTCCGACAGTATCTTTTCCATCTCGGCCTTTGTCTTGTCCGTAACGATTCTCGAGCCCCTCGTCAAATCGCCGTATTCTGCCGTATTCGATATCGAATATCTCATATAGCTCATCCCCCCCTGATACATCAAATCGACAATCAGCTTCACTTCGTGCATACATTCGAAGTACGCTATCTCCGGCTGGTATCCGGCCTTGACAAGCGTCTCAAATCCCGCCTTAATTAGTGAAGTCAATCCGCCGCATAGTACTACCTGCTCGCCGAACAAATCCGTCTCGGTTTCTTCCTTATAGGTCGTCTGGATAATACCAGCCCTGGCACCACCAATACCATTGCCCCATGCAAGGGCGATTTTCCTGGCGGTTTTCGTCGCGTCCTGTTTCACTGCCACAAGGCATGGCACTCCGCCGCCCTTTTCATATTCGCTTCTTACCAAATGCCCTGGTCCCTTCGGCGCTATCATTACAACATTTACATTCTTCGGCGGCACAATATATTTAAAATGAATATTGAATCCGTGACAGAAACCAAGCGTCTGACCCTTTTTCAGGTTCGGCTTAATCTTCTCGGCGTATATCTTTGCCTGCATCTCATCCGGCAATGTTATAATTATCAGCGTCGCACCGGCCATCGCCGTCTTTATATCGCCCGGCTTGAAGCCGTGTTTTTGTGCGAGCTTATAATTGGCCGTGCCCTTCAGCTCCGCTACTGCGACCTTAATTCCGCTGTCTCGAAGGTTCAAGCTGTGTGCATGCCCCTGGCTGCCATACCCGATTACCGCTACCTTCTTGCCTCTACCTTTAAGCGGCCCGATTGGCGCATTCTTCTGATAATATACCTTTGCCATCTCCAAAATCTCCTTATTAAATAATTATCGTGTATCTTGCGTATTTTTACACAGATATGACACTTTTGCAAGGCTTATTTTGACCCGCTCAGGACTGTGTTTTGTTCGCTCCCTGCGCTATCGCTTGGGCTCTGCTGCGGAAAATTCAAGACGGCAAATTCACCGTGATAAACCCTCGCAGCCTCGTCGTAGGCCCTTGCGGCTTCTGTTTCATCATTGAAATATCCGAGATGTTTTCGTTTTCTGTTATAACTTATTTCACCCCTCCATTTTTTTCTATGTTTTTCAAATCGGACTCCTCTATATCTGGAACACCCCTTTCTTCGTCTGGTATTGCAGGCATTTTGAGAAGGTGTCGCGAAACGAAGATTTCGCCGGGTGTTATCGAGGCTTTCACGGTTTTTATGGTCAACGATTGTGCCTTTAGGAGCGTTCATAATCTGTCTGTGCATATATATGATTTTATTACCGTAATATCGGACAGCCGCACGGCTGCTTTTTTCAGTTTCATAAAGCTGCCAGGGATACTTGGACAATTTCTGATAATCGTCCGGGTCAACGAGGGCATAACGGTATTTTTTGTCAACGTCATCGCTTGTCATCAGTCTTATGCATCTAAAGGCAAAGCCTTTATGTTTTTTTCGATGCCGCAGGAGAAAATAAAGAACGATACTTTCAATAAATGTCGGATAATGAATTTGAAGATTGATTTTGGACATAATATTTCCCCGCCGAAAGGCGGCTCCTCAATTAAAAATTAAAAACTAAAAATTCAAAATTATACATGCCCCTCCGTATTACCTGAAAACTTGCGCGTTTTGCTCAGTTTTTGATCAAGAAAAAAATATCCGGTATTCGTAAGTGCTTGTTTGATATGGAGAAAAATTTTTTATTTTTTTTGAGGCGCGCAAGTTTTTACTTGCGCTTTCTGCCGAAAAACGGCTCACCACCCCCGCCTGCGCGAGGGCAGGCTCCGAAAAGAAAGGCCACGAAGAAACAAAAATTATAGGTAAAAAAACACGACAAAAAACCACTGAAAAATCCTTTGTTTTCACAAAAAAACAGGGGTATAATTGCATTTATCAAGGAAGGAATATTTATGGCAAAAAAGGCGGTTAAATCAAAAAAATTGACTTTATTTATATTAACCCGTCTTTATTATATGACAGGAGAATAAATGAACCATTGGACAATCTTAAGTATTGAATATGCTAATCAAAGAAATTATCTCGATGATTTATTTAGGGTTTATCCCTGTATACCGGAGGGGATACGAGATATTGACCAGGAAAAATGGCAGGCTGTCGAAAAGGCCTTTAACAAAAGAGATAACACGCAGCTTATTAAAACTCTCTTATCGTTAAAACTTTTTCCTATAAAGGACTCTTATGTAGCATATTTGCGGAAAGACCGTTCCGCCATAGACCGTAATCCGGAAACCGTAAATCGATTGTGTGGCAGATTGTACCAGATGGGTTTGTCCGATATTTTTGAAAGATGCTCAGAACCAAAGGAAACAAACAGGCAAATTGGCCCACTTTTCCACAGATGGATTGAGAAGAAACCATTGGGAGTTGAACTTTTAAGACCAGAAAAATTTCTTGCCACAGAAGACAATGCTGTATTACGCGGCAGTGATAATGAGCTTATGGAATTTGCCAATGTACATCTTAACTACAATGGTACAAAGGGGTTGGATTTTGTCGCCCGTTTTAACAAAAAATACGTTGTTGGTGAAGCCAAGTTTCTAACCGATTTCGGTGGGCATCAAAATGCTCAATTTGGGGACGCAAAAAACTTGCTTAGAAACACATCTGTTAAAGCTATAAAGGTGGCAATACTTGATGGGGTTCTGTACATTCCCAAGAAAACCAAAATGCATAAGTTTCTCAATGAGTGTCCCGAAACGTATAATATAATGAGTTGTTTGGTGCTACGTGATTTTCTATACCAGATTTAACCTTGATATCGTATAATAGCGGGCGAAATATATGAAGCTGTATTACAAAAATAAACAGGATACAACATCTCTTTTGGAGACAACGAAAGCGGCTGTTTTAATGCCAATTGGGAAGCGCTTTGAGACTCCAAACAAAATCATAAAAGGCGATAATCTTGAAGTAATGCAGGCTTTGCTTCAAGACCTCAACTTTCGAGCGAAAATTGACTTAGTCTATATTGACCCTCCCTTTGCAACCAAGACAGTATTTAAGCATAACGAATCTCGCACTTCAACGGTCAGTCCCAGGCACAAAGATGATATTGCGTATTCGGATGTTCTTGTGGGCGCTGAATATCTGGAATTTTTACGAGAAAGGCTTATTTTTATTCGGGAATTAATGGCTGATCACGCATCTATTTATCTGCATATTGACTATAAGGTTGGACATTATGTGAAAGTTATTATGGATGAAATCTTTGGACAGAAGAATTTCAGAAATGATATAACACGGGTAAAATGCAATCCTAAAAATTTTCAACGAAAAGGATATAGTAATATCAAGGATTTAATTCTTTTTTACACCAAGACGGACGACTTTATTTGGAATGAACCCCGTGCAGATATTTCAGAGGAAGACATCAAAAGACTATTTACAAAAATCGACCAGAAAGGCCGTAAATATACGACGACTCCCTTGCATGCACCCGGGGAAACGAAAAATGGAAACACAGGTAAATCATGGAAAGGATTAACGCCTCCCAAGGGCAGACACTGGAGGTATGACCCTGCCGTATTGGAACGACTGGACAATGAGGGACTTATTGAATGGTCAAGTACGGGTAATCCTCGAAAAATTATATATGCAGACGATGCCCAGGCCAACGGCAAAAGGGTACAGGACATCTGGGAGTTCAAAGATTCGCCATATCCAAGCTATCCGACAGAAAAAAACTTAGACCTCTTGAACTTAATTATCCAGACATCTTCAAATCCCGGACAGTTAGTTTTTGACTGTTTCTGCGGTTCAGGCACTACGCTTTTAGCGGCTCATCAGTTGCACAGATATTGGATTGGTATTGATAACTCTGATATAGCCATTCAAACAACAATTCGCAGATTTACACCATCGCAGGATGCGCTATTTGATCGGGATGTTCCCTATAATTATTTTGACGTGAAAGCTGCACAAAAAGATTTTTCATCCCATTCGATTCCTACGGCAATGCGATGAGTAAGAAAAATTAAAGTGGTCAGACACCGTTTCCTGAAAATCTTTTGCGTCGTGCATGAACCCCCAACATAAAGTTGGGGGCTTAAGGAATATGACGAACCCCGCCAAGGTGTTGGCGGGGCTAAACACGGATTAAATATTTTTACTGTCCCTCTGGCGCGTTCGGCTGGCTTAATCTTCCCATCGCGACCGTTCCCGTACGGACCATATTTTTAATTCCGTACGGCCTGCAGGCATCGATAAACGCCTCGAGTTTGTCTTCGCTGTTGGCAAGTTCCACCATAACGAATTTTTGTCCGATATCGACGACCTTGGCCTTGAACATCTCTACCAGCGCAAGAATCTCGTGTCTCTTCTCCGGCGGCATATGAACGCACATCAGCATTAAATCGTGAGCGATGACGTCTTTGAGCGAAAAATCCTGTACCTTGACAACGTCGATTATTTTCTCCAATTGCTTTCGCACCTGCTCGACGACCTTATCGTCTCCCAGCACTACGATAGTCATTCTGCTAAGGGCGGGGTCGTCTGTTCTTCCGACCGCAAGTGAATCTATATTAAATGCCCTTGCGGCGAACATCCCGGCCACATGTGCCAGCACGCCGGGCTTGTTCTGTACTAATGCGCTTATTATATGTTTCATTTTTCTGCACCTTAAAATATTTTTATTTTAACCCCCGCGCTCAGTTTTGCCAGAAGACAAAACTGCGGGGGCCAATTTTAAGTTTTAAATTTTAAGGCAACCTCTAAAAATACGTCTTGTCATTGCGAGCGCAGCGAAGCAATCTCGTTTTTGAAGCAATAATGAAGATCGCTTCGTCGTTTTACTCCTCGCAATGACATTTTTAGAGATACCCTTAAATTTTAAATTTCGTTACGCCATACTTTCAAAGATATCCAGTCCGTCCATTTCGTGCAGGCTCTTTCCCATAGCGACCATAGGCCAGACGTTTTCTTCGCGTTCAACCTTGAAATCGACAACGCAAGGCTTTTTCTCTTTGAGCATTTTGGCGATGGCCGATTTAACTTCGCTTTTCTTATCGACTGTCATCCCGACGGCCCCAAACGCCTCGGCAACTGCCGCAAACTCCGGATTCTTCAGCGAGCTTTTCGAGTATCTCTTGCCGTAGAACAACTCCTGCCACTGGCGAACCATTCCCATATATCCGTTGTTGATAATGCAGACTTTCACCGGCAGTTCGTATTGAACCGCTGTGCAAATCTCGCCCATCGTCATATTAAAGCTGCTGTCGCCGTCGATATCTATAACCAGCGCGTCCGGCTTTGCCGCCTGCGCGCCTATTGCCGCCGGCAGTCCGAACCCCATCGTGCCCAGCCCGCCCGATGTTATAAAATGTCTCGGCCTGCTGTGCTTATAAAACTGCGATGTCCACATCTGATGCTGACCGACGCCGGTAACGATTATCGCGTTATCTTTCGTCGCTTCCCAAAGCTGCTCGATAACGTATTGAGGCTTTATATTCGGGCTCTTGGTATCGTACTTCAGCGGAAAGCATTTCTTCCAGTCCGCGATTTTATCGAACCACGCCTTTCTGTCTTTATGCTGAACTTCTTTCGTCATCTCGCCGAGAATATATTTCGCATCCCCGACAACCGGTATCTGAACGTTAACGTTCTTGCTTATACTCGCAGGGTCGATATCTATATGGATAAACCTGGCGCTGGGGGCGAATGTTTTTAATTTTCCTGTAACTCTGTCGTCAAACCGTGCGCCGACCGCTATCAGCAGGTCGCACTCCTGAACAGCGTAATTTGCGTAAGCCGTCCCGTGCATTCCGAGCATATCCAGCGATTCCGGCCTCATCTGGTCGTAGGCTCCCAATCCAAGCAGCGTCGTTGTAACCGGCACGTTTGCTTTTTGCGCTAACGCCCGCAGTTCATCTGATGCGTTGGCGGTGATAACGCCCCCGCCGACGTACAGCACCGGCCTTTCGGATTTATTTATCGCCTCAGCCGCCATCTTTATCTGCCGATGATGACCTTTCGCCTGCGGCTTGTAGCCGGCAAGATTGACGCCATCGAAAGGCGTCATTTGGCACTTGGCGACTTCGACGTCGACCGGGATATCAATAAGCACCGGCCCCGGCCTGCCTGTCTTGGCGATATAGAATGCTTCTCGAATAGACTGTTGCAGCTCTTTAACATCTTTAACTATCACATTATGTTTTGTAATCGGCCTTGTTATGCCTGTCGTATCTGCTTCCTGAAATGCGTCGTTGCCTATCAGGTCTGTCCTGACCTGGCCTGTCAGGCAAACTATCGGAACCGAGTCCATCATCGCATTTGCTATTCCCGTTACCAGATTGCACGCCCCCGGCCCGCTCGTCGCCACAACGCATCCGACTTTGCCGCTCGCGCGGGCATAGCCATCTGCCATATGCGCACCGCCCTGTTCGTGGCGGGGAATAATGAAATTAATCGGGGCATCATACAGCTTGTCAAATAATGGCAAAACCACCCCGCCCAGATAGCCAAACATAGTGTCAACGCCCTGCTCAATAAGCGTATCAACAATAATCTCAGCACCTGTCTTAATAGGTAAAGCGGACTGATTTTGGGCGGAATCGCCCTGCGGTGAACATGTGGGTTTCTTCATTTTTTTACTCCTGATAAACTATCCAGTTATTCCGGCTTTCTACGGCTTTTCTGGGCGTTTCTGAAAGGCCGACTGTAAGGCAACGAACTCATAACAGCCTGTCAATTCAGGATTTGCACCCTGCCGCAGTGCCATAATCGCCCCCTCGCTTGCTTTCGCAAGAAAGCGTGGGGGCGTTTCAGGAAGCAAATTACAGCAAACTGCAATCTGCCACTGCTGATTTAATAATAACCTATATATCGGTTTTTGTCAAGGGGAAGGTTTAGCCACTAAGGCACAAAGGCACAAAGAAATTAGCCACGAATAGACACGAATTAACACAGATTTACACTGACTTCTTCAACTAAGCAGTTTGCGAACAGCTTAAATTCAGATTTCTAACCTCTTTGGTAAACAAGCTTTCCACGAGGCTTCAAAATCTGAATTTTTCTACGGCTACGCCGAAAAATTGAAGCAAATTAAACGCTGGATAATGGAGATTTGGAGCGGGAATTGTGGGGTTTTGGGGAAATTTTGAAAAAATGAGGGTTTTTTAGGGGGTTTTAATCAAAAAACTGTGGTTTTGGGCGGAAAACATTTAAAACATTATCAACTGATGAGACTCCTTATCCTGATGAACATTTTCAATCAAAGCACTCTTCCCATAAAAATCGGCAAGCTTGACGAGACTGAGCATATTCAATATTTCGAGAGTGATTGGTCGTTTGGAATCCCACCAGATATAGGCGGAGAAAAATTCTTCTGCTGCTTGTGAAGATAAAATTTCATATAAAAGCGATGCTTCCTCTTTTGACCTGCAACTTAGGAAATAACAGGTATCATCAAAAACAACAGGTTTGCCTTCATAAGGGCCTATAAGGCGAAATCGTATATTTTTATAGAAACCAGAAATAGCTACTTTCCAATCTGTAAAAGTATAATCGCCAACACCAAAAATGGAAAATTGTGGGTTATTCCGATATATAACACTTGTTCTCCTGTCTAACAGGTCTGAATGTCTTTGCAGATAGTCCCATGTTTTAGGCGAATTATGTTTAATGATACCGGTTTGCTGACCAACAAAATGCTGCGGCACAAGCATATAGCGATTGATGGATGTGATTTCGCCATTTGCCAAATCAGAACTTTTGAGCATTGGAAACAGATACTCATCTTCCAACTCGACCCTCTCTCCAAGTCCGTTTCTGAAACAATTATTTTCTTTCCGCAGTTCCATAATTTTTGCGCAATCGTGTTTTATGCCTGAACGCCATTTAAAAGGCTCATCTTTGTCTGCTATAAGGTGTTTCCATTTTTCATATAAAGCTATATCAGGTATAAGGCGATTTTTTTTAAAAGCGGCAAGATGTTCAAAGGAATTATGATTTAAATCACTATAAATTTTACAATGAAGTGCCGGAGTTCTCTGCCCAAGTTTGACAACAAAAAAACAGGCGTCAACAGCAACATCAAAATACTGCTGTGCATTTATTTTATATATACTGCACCATTCAAAAGGCATCTGGTTTTTCCAGCCGTAAAGCAGTACCTTTCGTGCAACAGCAGTTTTGCAAAGCATTGCCAGACAGGCATCTCGTCCCTTGAGATAGTCTAACATACTGATTATCATCCACTCCGATATATCAAAATTGCTTTTGCCTGTGATAGCATCCAATCCTTTCATATTCTGAAAGTTTGACTTTTTTGGAAGGTTTCTGCCGCCAATGCTCCCGATGCCTGAATTTGTTACCCAGGGGGGATTGCCAATAACAAGAACAGGGTCAGGCATCGAGGCTATTTGTTTTTCCCACGAAAAGGAAAAAAAATCGCCTTGAGTTATCGAAGTAGTAATACAGTTTTGAAACGGCTGAATTTTTTTAATGGTCTCGGCCAGATATTTATCCGATATATCAAGCCCGAAACAGCATTTGGCGGACTGGAAAGTTTCTAAAGCAGCTAATACAAAACTACCTTTACCACAGGTTGGTTCTATTATCGAGGCAGGACATATGCCGGTTTCCAAAAGGATTTGACAAGTCTTTATGGCTAAATCCGGCGGAGTCTGCCAATCCCCCAATTCTATTTTCTTTTTGTTTTTTAGTTTTTCCACGGTCAACGAATTTTATGAATACCTTTTACTTTTCCGGCCTGTTCAATAATACGCCTATATTAAAGTCTCCATTGAAGTGCATTCGAAATGGTCAGATAGCCTATGCCAGGCGGATTTTTAGTAAGCTCCTGGGCCAACTTTTCCGCCTCGATATCATCTACCGGCAGCATTCTTTCATTTAAGAAAGCTATAATGTCATCGGTGTTTCCGTTGTTTTCAACTATTTTACGGAGCCCTGTGGTTGTCTGGAAATCGCCGGTTTTTTCTTTCTTTACAAATATGGAATGTAAAATCTTTAGTTGACCTGTCTTGAATTTTTCGTTGTCGGTTTTCTCGTAGACAAAAACAAGAAGTGAATAACCCAAACCAAAAATTTTCTGACGTGCTGATTTGTATGGACAGGAAGACTGTGGCTGCTTAATGCTGGTAACTTTCATATCCACATTTAGCTGTGGAAAATCAATGCCTGAAGCCGAACTGCCTGCCGTAAAATCATATTTCTCATATAGATAATTTCTGAATTTATGTTCAAAATAGGTGCCTACAGCCTTGCCGTCGGTAACCCCAAAAAGAGAAGGGGCATTGTGTTTAGACTCACGCTTTGCAAAAAAATGAGCTTCTTGGCATAACTTTGAGATACTTAATTTCGGCTTTGCTTTCATATTAAACCTATTTTTTACTTATATAAGGTTTTGATGCCGATTAAAACATCAAAGTGATATTATCATAATAATGGTAGACGGGCAATAGGAAAGACCGCAGAAGACAGAATAAAAAGGAACTACTTAGCAGGCAGATTAAGATTCAGGCATCTATTGAGCGAGTTTGATTTGCGCGGGTGATTCGAGGACAATTTGGGGACGGTTCTGATAAGATGTTATAAAGCCTGTAATTTCTATTTTCCTGCCGATGTATCTGCGAAGGGGCGGAAATCTGGAAACGTTCGAACCAAAAATGAAGCAAAAAAAACGAGCAGCCGCGCCCGGTGAAGAAACGCTAACTGCTCGCAGGAGGAGGAAGAAGAAGATTTCAGTTTTATATAATATTAAAATAATCAACTGCTCGTTTTTCTACTGTTCGCTTAATCCCGTTGCTTGTTAAAATCACTAAAATCAACTACCCTTTGCTTAACTTTATACTTATATCTATTTAATCGACAAAATGTTCAATCTTTCATTAAGAATTTACCATTAAAACAAAACCAAAAATATATTTTTTTAATTTTCAACCCCAAAACCTGTTAAAAGAGGCAATTTGAGGCTTGACAACCCAATTTAACGTTTGTATCCTATTATAATAAAAGCACTTATGGCTGAGCCACGGAGGCGATAACCGGCTGGATTTGTCGGCAAATCCGGCCAAAAAAGGATTGATTTATCACAAAAAAGCTGTTAATAAAAAAGGGATTGGAGATATAAGATGTCTCCCTCCCTTCGCAGGGACAGGCGCCGCAAGGCGGAGAAAAGAGATAATTTTGAATTTTTAATTTCGAGTTTTTAAAAGGTTTTAGAGATAAATATGCAGCCGGAAAAAGAAATAAATAACGCAGAAACAAAGCCAATCGAGACAGTCGAACCAATAGGCAAAAGAGTCCTCATCCGCAAAGACGAAGATAAAAAAGAAACCAAAGGCGGAATCAAACTGCCGGATAATATCGAAATACCAACCATAACCGGCAGAGTCGTAGCCGTCTCATCTGAGGTGCAAAATATGCCGGAAATACCGCTCAAACAATACGACAAAGTCCTGTTCAATCCCAAAGGAGCTATTCCAGTAGATTTCGAAGGAGATAATCGCCTGTTCGTAGTGGAAGTGGAAAATATCGTGGCCGTCTTCAGAAGAACGTAGAAATCAACCGCAGATCCGCCTACGTTAAAAAACTTCCGCCGTCGCTGCGAGCTATGGCGGACAAGACGGCCGGACAAGTTTCACGAACGGCACAAAATGCTATTGGCAGTTTTTACGGTTGCCTTATTTTTGGTTATTTCTATAGTGAATTTTTTAGCCTTTCGCAAAACTCATAAAATGAAATGGAAGCTCTCCGGCAACATCGACGTGTCGTTATTGACTGTGGGGTCATATTTCAGCTCAACTGACATCTCGCCCACTGTCGCCTGTTTTAATTTGTTATCCCCATTCATTACCGTTGTAAGTGAAGCCGGTTTGCTTCCTGCTCGTCATATTGCCATTGTCCATTAAGGTAAAAAACAACCGGGGCCCATACTGAACTCATCAGTATAGGCCCCGGATTAATACTAAACAATCGCCTAATTAGCGGTTATTCAATCGGCCATAGCGCCTCCTCAAACCACTGACTCGCCATGATGGCAAAATCTCCGAAGTTAATCTTGTCATCGTCATTCAGGTCGATGCCAGGATCGGCTGGCGACGACGATAGCCAGTTATCTGCGAGTATCTTAAGGTCGTTGCAGTTAACGAAGCAGTCGCCGGTAAAATCGCCTGTTCTGCCAAACATACATCTTGGCGGATACAGCCTGATGTCGTCAATGTACAGCGTTCCTGTACCACAGGGGTCAGCGGGCCCGACACCGAGAGTTATCTTCTTGATCTTTGTCAGGTCCACGCCTGTGAAATCGCTCAAGGCAATATCCCATGCCTGCCAGGTGGATTGCAAAACTATATTGGGATCAGTGTGGGTAATCGTTGCTTCATTGCTGCCTACGCTGTCATCCTCCAAAGTTATGTACAGCGGCAAAGCAGCGACGTTGCTATATATGCCGATATCTCCATTGCTCCATCCTGACTGCGTCCCTCCGGTTATGGAGACATTAGAGAACTGTGCTGTGCATATTTCCGAAACGTTATGAGCGGTTACCGCTAAACCTACATAGTATGGCAAAGTTATATATGGGCGAGGGGCGGTCACATAATGTGAGTCGAAGTCGGTGCCGTTAAGCGAATAGGAAGCATCAACGCCGCCACTGGATGTAACTTCCAGCCTTACCCAGTATGGAGCGTTAATGTCCCTCATGGCGACGTAATCCTCGCCGCTTGTGTAGTAGTCGTAGCTGGTGCTGGAATTGGCATCCGGTTGACGATACTGGAAAGCTGCGCCCATTTCAGGCGTGATACACATAAGCGCGTTCTTAGAGTTCGGATCCAGCGACTGACGAACCATCACGCCGACCTTGGCCCACGGGCTGGTATTACCGTCAATACTATCTACTTTCGCTATAATCGTCACAGACCCGCTGCCTGTTATTTGCTTGTAGGCGTAATGGAACTCATCGTGGTAGCCTGTTCCTGATTTCAAGTTCGGCACATTCCAGATGTCTTCGCCAGCGGCGGTAATTGTGTGGGTACCTGAAACCTCTGTCCAGCTGCCGACATATGCCGGCCAACCTCTAACCCACAGCTCCAATGACTTGACGCCATCGACAGTCCAATTCTGCGACGAACCAAATGTGCGGGTGGCATTTGAATCATAGGGCGAGGCAAGGTTATCGCAATCAAGCGACATCGCCTGTTGGCCTCCGTGAACCATGACTAAATTGGAGTCACTGAAATCCACATACCCACCACCGCCATATATCCACCCGTTAGGGTCAAAAATTCTCTTGGGAGAAGTGTTGGTGTAGTCCTCAAAACTATCCACGGAGAAATATTCTGCTGTTGTAAAGCGCCAGACGAAGCCTTTCCAGATATCACTATTGGCATCATTGACTTCATCAATCCGCCAGTAGTAGGTCTTCTCTGTTTCAAGTGGTCCGACACCATAGGTCGTACTTACCTGGTTAATTTTGAAAATTCCGGCAGGTATCGAATGATTGGCATCATTTACATCGCTGAGACTCGTGCCGAAATATACATCGTGCGAGGCGGCGCCAGGTCCTGCTACCCAGCTAAGAGTAAGCAGCTTATCCGGTTCCATTGCCACAGTTGACTTATTGACCGGGTTGGCGGTACGGGCGTATGGCGGCCAGGGAATATCTACCAAGGCCCCTATCTCGCTCGCCGACAGATTATAGTCGTAAACTCGGAGGTCGTCGATGATGCAATCGAGCCCATTCGAGCCGATATAAAGCGGGTTCGTACTGGTCGGTATCGTGTGGGGCGTCGTACCGCTCGTCTGCGTGTCTTGAACACCGTCCACATATAGAGTCTGAACCCCTGTTGTTCCGTCATACGTTCCTGTGAGGTGATGCCATCCACCATCGTCAATGCTTATGTTTCCATAGGTGGTCCAGGGCGCTCCGCCCTCGATGCACCAGAGGATAGTGCCGCTGGTACCTGCCCTCTCAAACTTCCAGTTGTCGAACTTGCCGATGATGCTCTGGTTATCGCCACCGAAATTGTTGATTTTTATCCAGACCGCAAGCGTCATAGATTTGGTGATGTCTAAGTTCGGGTCATGCCTGACCTCTACCCAGTCCTGGTCGCCGTCAAACTCAAGCGCCCCGCCTATCCGCCCATCGGTCGTCCAGGCAGGCAGACTATTCGGGGAAATACCGAAGACAGCGTCGTTGCTATTACCGCTTGAATCGACGGGAGTATTACCATCGCCATCATCAAACTTCCACCAGGCTCGCAGGCCGTTTGTTGCTCTGAAACTCCATTCAGGGCCTGGGGCCACGTTACCGCTGCCGCCAAGGAGGTAATCGTACGCAACTATCATCCAGTAGTAAGTCTGACCCTTTACAAGGTCGCCTGGTGGGTCCCAAGTGGTGGGGTCGGGGTCGGTCATCAATATTGTCGTTATTAACGGCGGTGGACTGACGGTGCCAAAGAACACCTTGTGCCTCAATGCACCATATCCCGCAGTCCAGGTGAGCTTCGTATCCGGGGCCGCATATTGGTACCCATCAGCAGGGCTCGGGTTAGACACGGAGGCGGAGGCGGAGGCAAAGCTCCAGACCCAGCCGGGCCAGATATCACTATTAGCATCATTGACCTCATCAACCCGCCAGTAGTAGGTTTTATTGCCTAATTCAAGAGGGACGAGGGGGGTATAGGTTGTATTAGTATCTGGTGTGGTCGTTGTTTTATATACGCCAAGCGGAATCGATTTAGTGGCATTGGCCACATTCGGTTCACTGGTGCCGAAATATACATCGTGCGTAAGTGCATAATCTCCCTTTGTCCAGCTAAGGTTCGCATCTGCCGACACACCTGCTTGTCCAGCACTTGGGTCGGGGGAATGGGCTTGTAAGTAGGGAATATTATACCCTAAGACCGCTATCTCCTCTGCCGAGAGGACACGCCTGTAGATGCGCAGGTCGTCGCAGCCGCCGTCGATATACTCCCCATCCTTCACTAAGCTGATATAGAGGGGCCAGTGGTTTGGATCGTCTGTCGGTATCGCTGTTCCTGGGGTAGCGAGCGCGGAAGCATCATAAACACCGTCTATATATAGAATCAGACTCCCTGTTGCTTTCTCATACGTTCCGGCAATGTGATGCCATTTGCCATCGTTCACGTCCGTGACTCCCACGACGCCGACGCCAGTAGTGGCCTCGCCCCCAACCCTCCAGAGGAGACTGCCCGGGTTTTCGCCACTCTGCTCAAACTTCCAGACATGAGTGTTCCAGGAGGTGCCCTTGATAACGGTCGTCTGCCAGACGCTGCCGAAGTCATCAACCCTCAGCCAGAACGCAACAGTGAGGTCATCGGTGATGTCGAGCTTGTTAGCGTCCGGTATCTGCACCCAGTCGCCGGTGCCGTCGAGGTCGATTGAGCCGCCTAACCCTGTTCGCCCATTTGTCCAGACCGGGTCGCCATATAAGACGCCGTTGTCTGCCGGGGAGACGTTGCCGGTATCGTTGGCATCGCCGTCCAGCGTATAGTGCGCTACAAGACAAGGGTCTGAGTCTAAGTCAGCTGATGCATTACCGGCCAGAGCCAGCAGCACAACAAAAGAAATTAGATAAATAAGTTTTTTACGCATGATAATTTCCCTTTCTTTTTCTGACTGATAATTTCTATTTCTTCCTTTATGACCATAATTTATAGATTTTACTCATTTTACCAAACTCATCAGTTTATTTCAAGTAAATTTTTATTAATTCTTCTAAATATTTCCGCAAAAAAATAACAAAAAACGCAAAAAAGCGCTCATTTTTGCCCCCTCACTCTTTCACACCTAATCGATTCATCTCATTCGGTCTCATCCGTGCGCTATTTCCAATTGCTTGCTGTAAACCCTGACTACCCACAAAAACAACTGGGGCCTGTGCTGATTTATCCGGCACAGGCCCCAAACTCGTACAAAATCATTGGCTAACTAATACTTTTAGAAAGTAATTAGCGTATTAGCGTAAAATTAGCGTTTCCTGCGAATCAGCGCTAAACCAAGACCAAGAAGGACCATTGTTGCCGGCTCGGGAATGACTTCCGAGTACACCACGCCGGTATAGGAATCAAGGTAGAATGTCACTTTTTCCTGTCCCGGTGAGACCGTGACTAAAGCGTTAGCCGTGTTAACGCCGCGCCCGTCCTCGGAGATAGAATCCCAAGTACCGGTGACAACGGCTTTCCACGCATAAGTGTTGAAAGTCGGGTCCCCTGTCCAACCGGGTGCACTACCTGACGGCAGAGCCAAGGTCAGTTCGTAAATCCCGCCGCCCATGTCCGTCATCGGCAGGCCGGTGGTACTCCAATCGGGAAGTCCCGCGCCATCTGGATCGTTATCGCCCCAGCCGAAGCTGCCGGCGATCGTCCAGCCTACACTATTTCCATCGGTGCTCAGGCCAATGCGGTTGGTCGCGGTCAGCCAGCCGTCTGACACAGTGTTGGTGTTCAACCCGACGGTAACTGCACCAGCGCCATCGGCATAGAGCCAAGCATCGCTCCCAGAGCCGCTGCTGCCAGGGATCCAAGTCTCATCATAGACCTCGGTTATTGCGTTCCAGGCAGTTTTGACAACCTTGAACGTCTGACGCGAGCCTGCGGTCAACCCTGTGAGCGTACCCGATAACTCGCCCGGTGAACCTTCGGTCATCATGTCAACACGCGGGGTCCAGCCGTTCCAACTGCCGGCCAACGAGTAGTTAGGGTCTGCAGCGCTTGCCGGGACAGCTATTCCCGCAACAGCGAGAACTACCAACATAAAAAACAATTTCTTACACATAATACATCCTCCATCAACAAAAAAAACAAAACTTCTTCTTTTTTGCTTTGACTACA
This sequence comes from Planctomycetota bacterium, assembly GCA_018828825.1. Classification (GTDB taxonomy): domain Bacteria; phylum Planctomycetota; class Phycisphaerae; order Sedimentisphaerales; family UBA12454; genus UBA12454. Next base: position 30,210 of record JAHJUV010000087.1, read on the forward strand.
CGTCAAAACAAATACTTATGTGTCTTCGACAAACACGCCGAACTCGCGCTTGTCAAAATAACCTTTTAATGGGGTCTGCCCTCTCTTCGAGTGAGAGAAACCGCGCAGAACTTTCAGCCAAAATGCCAAAACTGTGGAAGCCCAACTCCTGGCACAAAGCACCCTTCACTCCCACTTGTACCAAATTAGCTATATGCTTGTCAAGGAAATTTTTGCTGCGCCTATTATTTATTATTTATTTCTTGCCAGAGGCGGCATTATCTAAATATTCTTTGTATGGCAGGCTGAACTTCTCGAACCTGCTAAATCCCTTTTCTGGGTCATCATTTATGGGTAGCTCTAATAATTGCTTTTGAGCGGCAAGTAGAAGACTTTTGTTCGCCGGCAAGGAAGACAAATCAGCTTTATCAATAGATAAAGTGGCTTTTGTCTGACGCAGACCGGCGACAAAAAGATTC
>JAHJUV010000088.1 GCA_018828825.1 Planctomycetota bacterium
AAATCGGAAAACGGCAGCATTACAGCACTAAAAAAAATTGGAAATACGCCGTTTGTTATAAAAAAAACCGTCAAACGCACCGGCATCAGGGCCGTTGCCGATTTTCTCAGAGCGCCCAAATCACTGAGGAATTTCTATCTCGCCGTGCTGCTCAAGCAAAAGAATATTGAGGTCGCCGAACCTGTCGCCGCTCTATGGCACAGAAAATACGGAAGTATTTATATAACTGAATATATCCCCGACAGCCTCGACCTTTACGATGTCGCCTTCGGCAGAAACACCGAAATTCTCGCCGATTTTTCCACAAGAAAAGCGGTCATAAAGCAGGTTGCCCAGATAATCGCCGAACTCCACAATTCCGGCTTCTGGCACAGGGATTCAAAAGCAGGCAATTTTATCGTATATAAAGACAGCGGCATTTACAGGGCCAAACTTATCGACCTTGACGGCATAAAGCAGGACTCGGGCCGCCGCAGCGAAAACCATATAAGGACTCTTTCGAAACTTGCCGAAACCCTGATTCGCTTCAAAACGGTTAATTTCACCGATTTATACAGGGGCTTCCTGATTTATTGCAATGCGATGAATATAACCGGCCCCAATACAAAACGGCTTTTGCAAAAGGTTGAACGTGCCGCCGTTGCCGCCCGCCTCGTAACGGTAATGTCGGATTCATATAAGCTGAAAGACAAATGACCGAACAGATAAAAAAAATTCTCATAATAAAACCCAGCGCACTCGGCGATATTATTCAGGCAATGCCCGCCGTCTGCTGCCTTGCGCAAAGTTTTCCTGATGCTCAGATAGATTGGTTCGTAAGACCCGAATATTCGGCCCTTATCGAACATCACAAATGCGTTCATAATATCATAATGTTCGACCGCAATAAGCTTGGCAAGTGGTTCTGCAAACCCGCCGCCTTTGCCGAACTCGTAAGCCTCATCAGGCAGTTGAGAAAAGAAAAATATGATATCGTTTTAGATTTCCAGGGCAGGTTCAGAAGCGCAATCTTCGCATGGTTTAGCGGCTGCAAACAGAGAATCGGTATGACCGGTACGCAGGAAAGCACCGCCTCGTTTTACAGTCGCCGAATCACGCAGTCATCAGTTCATCTCGTCGATTTCTTTCTCGATATGGTTTACGCAATCGGTGCAAAAAAGGATAAGGTTGAGTTCGGCTTACAGCCGCAGCAGCAGACTATTGATGAAACACAAAAAATTCTGGCCGAGCATCAGGTCAACAAGGATAATTACGCCGTTTTTGTCCCCGCCGCCACCGTCGAGGCCAAACACTGGCCCGTCGAAAATTTCGCTGTCCTCGCCGAAAAAGTTTACGCAAAATATCAGTGCAGTATTGTCGCCACAGGCACTGAATCCGAAAGCCAAATCGCCGAAAAACTTCAGGAACTGACAGACATATCCATAGTCAACCTCGCGGGCAAAACGAATATACGCCAGCTTATTGCACTGCTCGCCGGCGCTAAAATCGTTGTCAGCGGCGACACCGGCCCGGCCCATATTGCCGCCGCCCTCGGCGTGCCTATGGTTTTGATTTTCGGTTTTACTAATCCGTCAAGGGTGGGGCCCTACGGCAGGCCTCAAACCGTCGCCGCCGTCGATGCCGATAAAAGGGGCCCGGACGTCGAAAGCTCAAATCCCGCTCACGATATAAAAAATGTATCCGTCGAAAGCGTCTTTGAAATAATCAGCAGGCAATTGGGGCAATTTAGAAAAGCGTAATGGCTCGAAAGAGAAAACATCCGATTTTGCGTTATCTTGAGTATAAGATTCTGCACATCGATGATTCGCCCGCCAAAATCGCTCTTGGCCTTGCAATCGGACTTTTCGTTGCATGGATGCCTATTCTCGGTATTCGTTCATTGATGGTTATTGCTTTGAGCATACTTTTGCGCGCGAACAAATTTGCAGGTCTTGTCAGTGTCTGGGTTTCAAATGTTTTTACTTTTGTTCTTATTTACTATCCCAGCTATCTCATCGGCAGGGCTGTATATGCCCCTTTTGTCTACCATGAAACTCTAAGCGGAGAACAGGTGTTAGCGTCTTTTAACAGGCTTTTTGCCCCGGCCAATATCTTTACGGGTTTTTATACGAAAGAGTACTGGCGGCAATTCTGGGTTCTGACTAAGACTATCGGCCCGGAATTATGGATTGGCGGTTTTATCCTCGGCGGATTAGTTGCTATCAGCTCTTATGTTATCTGCTATAATCTTATCAAAAACCATCGGGCCAAAAGCCCACATCGAAGGTATAGACATTATTAAGAACTCATCTCCTGCTGTTTCCACTTATGACCGCAGTTTCTGCAGGTGTATTTTTTAACGGGAAAACTTAACGGCACCCGGCACATCAGAAAAGACAGTAAAAACGCCCAGCGGGAAAAATTTTCATAATGAATATTGGCGTTTTTGCATTCAGGGCAGATTATATCGTAGCTCTTGTCTTCCGCCGCGATTTCCGACTTGTTGATATTTTTAAGTATTTCCAGTGCTTTTTCTTTATCGGATTCTTTTATGCAGAGCTCTACTCCGCCGACCGCACCGGAATATAACCCGTAAGTAGCGACAAAATTATCGCCCCCGAGAAAACATTTAATGTTTTCTGATTCAAGCGCAATCTTCGCGAGTTCCGCCTGCAGATAATCATTAAACCGGGCAATTACTATTATCTTCTCATCCATATTTTTGTGGCTTCCTCAATGTCTTGTCTGTATCAAAATCATATCTCTTTTCTTCCCAAACTCAACCGAAATAATTTTATGGTTTTATATTTAGCCCCGCCAACACGGAGTTTACCGTCGTGAAAACGTGGGGGCGGGGTTCATTATTGCTTTAAGCCTGCCCTCAACCGTGATTGGGGGCAAAATCCCGTAGGGATAAATAAAATCCGTGAAATTTGCCATACTCCCGATTAAAATAAGAGTATGGTGAAGTTTCAGTTAATAAGCAATTTTGCGCCTAAAGGCGACCAGCCCAAGGCGATAAAAGCCCTTGCCGATAATCTCAAGGCCGGTAAGGGTCGGGGATTTATGCAAAAATGGGTGAATTTTGTTGTTGAGTTTAATGATAGGGGGAGAGTATAATTCCGGCATATTAGGTATAAAATTTCTCAAAAGAAAGGAAGCAAACAGGATGAACATTTATGTAGGTAATTTATTGTTTGACGTAACCGAAGCGGAGTTGAAAGAACTTTTTTCGCCATACGGCGAGGTTGCAGAAGTCCGTCTGATAATGGATAAGTTCAGCGGCAAAACCAAGGGGTTCGGCTTTATAGAAATGCCCTCGAAAGAGGAAGCAGAAAAAGCTATCGCAGAATTGAACGGCAAGGACATGAGAGGCCGGGCAATGACAGTCAATGAGGCAAAGCCTAAGACTGACCGCGGCGGCAGAGGCGGCGGTAGAGGTGGTTACGGCAGAGGCGGCGGCGGTCGGGGCGACTACGGCGGCGGCGGAAGAAGCCGCTACTAAGAGCCAGTATCGCTGAAAAAGTAAATAAGTGACAAGCAGAGTAACAGAGTTGCAGATGTGATTAGTCATTCTGCGTAGAAAGGAAACTGATATGGGTGACAAGGGGAAAAAAGATAAGGGCGGAAGAGAACAAAGGAAAAAACCCCTGCTTAGTCCTGAAGAAAAGCGAAGGCTGAAAAGGGAAAAGAGAAATAGTTAATTATTGACCCCGCCAAAATCTCGGCGGGGTCAATAATTTCATAAGCAAATAATCCGTGAAATTCGCCGTATTCTCGATTAAAATAGAGATATGGCGAAGTTTCAATTGATGAGCAATTTTGAGCCGAAGGGCGACCAGCCTGAGGCGATAAAACAACTTGCCGATAACCTCAAAGCCGGCAGGGGGTTTCAGACTCTCTACGGCGTTACAGGAAGCGGAAAAACGTTCACTATGGCGAACGTTATCTCGCAATACCAAAGGCCGACACTTGTAATCAGCCATAATAAGACACTTGCGGCTCAGCTTTACGAGGAGTTTAAAGAACTTTTTCCCAACAACGCGGTCGAATACTTCGTCAGCTATTACGATTACTACCAACCGGAGGCGTATATACCGCAGCGGGATATTTATATTGAAAAAGACGCATCGCGGAACGATGAGCTGGACAGGCTGAGGCTTGCGGCGACGGCGAGTCTGACGAGCAGGGACGATGTGATTATCGTCGCATCGGTGTCGTGTATTTTCGGATTGGGTTCGCCACAGGATTACAAGGCGAGCGTTATCACGGTGAAAATCGGCGAGGCTGTCGAGCGAAATGAACTGCTTGGGAGACTGGCGGACTTGCAATACGCAAGGAACGATATCGATTTTAAACGCGGGACGTTTCGGGTGCGTGGCGATGTGGTGG
>JAHJUV010000089.1 GCA_018828825.1 Planctomycetota bacterium
CAGAATAGCCACGAAGACACAAAGTCACCAAGAAAAATGATATATTTAAAAAACTTCGTGTCTTAGCTTGTCCCGCCATAGTCCCTTAGGGACGACGGCGGATGCCTTGGTGGCTATAAGTTAGAAAGGACGAAAAATGAGGCCAAAATTGATAATAGTTGGTGCAGCCGGCAGAATGGGCAGGAGAATCACCGCCCTCGCCGCCGAATCCAAAAAATTCGATATAATCGGAGCAATTGAAGATAAAAACTGTCCGCAAATCGGCGGAGATTTGGAACAGATTGGAGTAAAAATCAGTTCTGAATTTCCAGCCAAAGCCGACGTGGTCATAGACTTCTCCCTGCCGGCCGCTTTTGACAGCACAGTCAATTACTGCCTCGGCAATAATTGCGCCCTTGTGCTGGGCACGACGGGCCTATCGTCTGAGCAGATTAAAAAAATAGACGAGGCCGCGAAAAAAATCCCTGTAATCCAGGCGACAAATATGAGCGTCGGAATGAACCTGCTTTTTGAACTTGTCGGACAGGTCGCCAAAAAACTCGGCGATGAATACGATATTGAAATTACCGAAGCCCACCACCGCTTCAAAAAAGACTCGCCCAGCGGCTCGGCAATGACGCTTGCTGAAAGAATCGCTGCAGCAACTAATAAAAAAATCCCGGATTGTCTCGATATCGGCAGAAAAGGCAAAGAGGCCTTTCGCAAAAAAGGCACAATCGGTATGCAGGCAGTTCGGCTTGGCGACACGGTCGGCGAACATTCCGTTATGTTCGGCACATTAGGCGAGACTGTAACCATTTCGCATAGCGCACACAGCAGAGATACGTTCGCAGCCGGTGCAATCAGGGCCGCTTTATGGCTTGTCGGTAAAAAAACTGGCAGATACTCAATGGCTGACGTGCTCGGCCTTAAATAACCTCATTGCATAAGTGCAAACACGATTGTCAGGCCATTGAAGAAGAAATGGATAAAAATCGGCCGCAGAAGAGACCCGCTCTTTTCATACGCATAGCCCATCGCGACAGATAAAACCAATAGAGCAGGCAAATGCATCCAGGGATGAAGCACTGAAAAAATAATCGAAGCGATAAAGATGCTCTGCCAGGGCCCGTAATTTAGGTTTCGCAGATAGCTTTGGAGCAGACCCCGGAAAACAAGTTCCTCAAAAATCGGTGTAATCACTACCGCAAAGAGAACCATTAAAATTCTCAAACTCAACTGGTCATTCTCAAGAATAACCGCCAGCCCCTCGTTTCGCTCGATTTGAAATTCCGGTCCGACAACCATTTTGCCGATATACAGAACGGCGTAAAGCGCAACAAGCACCAGCGGCCAGATAACAATAAATATTGCAGTCGCCTTTGTGATATCGGGAAAAATATTTTTGACCCGAAGGCCAAATCCTCTCAAACCGTCCTCGAAATACTGTTTTGCCGATTTAAGTATTAGCATTATTACAATAATCTCTATGGCGATAAAACCGGAATAGGTAATAAATTTTTGCTGCCAGCCGGCGTAATCCGAGATAAACTTTTCCAGAAGACTTGACGAAACAGCCGTCAGAATCAGCCAGCCGAAGATGACCAAAAAGGGCAGATAATCCGGCATAGAATTCCGCCTGTATCCGGCCCCAATCAGTGCTTTTGTCCCCCAATCGGTCTTTATGAGCCAGGCGGCAAGCAAAACAACGCCTGCCAGCGACATAATCAATATAAAAATATAATAACCTGTCATAAAAGCCCTACTCTTGCATAAACCGTCTTTTTGTATTAGATTGTTCTTTTCTTTTCAAGGATTTTTAATATGGCTCTCGATATATTTAAGATTACAGGCCCTGTCAGACTTGACGGAACCGTTACAATCAGCGGCTCGAAAAACGCTGCTTTACCGATAATAGCTTCCGCAATTCTTGCCCCCGGCAAAACCATCCTCAACGGCGTCCCGAACCTTAGCGATATAGAAGTAATGTGCCGATTGGTCGAATCTCTCGGCTGCAAAACGGAGGCTGTCGGCGGAAAAATTGTTATCGACTCGACAGTAATCGACAAACCCTTCGGCGATTATGAAATCGTCCGCAAGATGCGGGCAGGCGTCTGCGTACTCGGCCCGCTGCTGGCGCGCTGCGGCAAAGCCGAAGTCTCAATGCCGGGCGGCTGCGCAATCGGATACAGGCCCGTCGATATTCACCTTCGCGGACTGCAGGAACTGGGCGCAAAAATCGAACTCAAAAACGGCTATATCGTCGCCAGCGCAAACGGCGGACTCAAAGGAGCAAATATATTCCTCGGCGGACCTTTCGGCTCAAGCGTACTGGCAACAGCAAATATTCTAATGGCTGCGGTTCTTGCAAAAGGAAAGACCGTTATCGAATCGGCCGCATGCGAGCCGGAAATAACCGACCTTGCGAACTGCCTCGTGAAAATGGGCGCAAAAATCAGCGGCATCGGCTCGCCGCAACTGACAATCCACGGCGTTAAAGATTTAAACCCTGTAGAACATACCGTAATCCCCGACCGAATTGAGGCAGGTACTTTTCTAACTGCCGCGGTAATAACAAAAGGCAAATTGAAACTGAAAAACTGCCGACTCGAACACCTGATGGCCGTTGTCGACAAACTCAGAACTATGAACATCGCTGTCGAAGAAAACGCCGACGGCTGCGAAGTGTCATCGAACGGTCATATCAGGGCAACCGACATCACAACGCTGCCCTATCCGGGTTTTCCGACCGATTTGCAGGCTCAGTTTATGGCCTGTTTATGCATGGCAAAGGGAAACAGCGTTGTAACGGAAAAAATATTCCCGGACAGATTTATGCACGTCGCCGAACTTAGCAGAATGGCCGCCAATCTCCGCAAAGAAGGTCCGCACGTCATAGTCAGCGGCGTTGAAAAACTGATTGCCGCCCCGGTAATGGCTTCCGACCTGCGAGCATCCGCCGCTCTTGTCGTAGCCGCACTGGCAGCGCACGGAGAAACAATCGTCAATCGCGTTTATCACATCGACAGAGGTTACGAAAGAATAGAGAAAAAGCTTAACGCAGTTGGCGCCAAGATAGAACGCCAGAGCGTCTAACTACCTCAGCAGCGTTGTGCCCCATTTAAAAAGCGACTTAAAAAATATTACAGCCTCGTAGTCCCTGGTCTTGACGCTGAAGACAAATTTGCCGGCCGCGAACTGGCCGAGCGAATAAAACCCCGCTGAAAACTGCCCTATCGCGACTATTCCCGCCGCCATCTGACCGACCGCGAATAATCCCGAAACGCTTAATTGTCCCAGAGCCAGAACAAGCCCTATCGCCATTTGACCTATCGCAAGCAGTCCGACAGCAAGCTGACCAATAGCGACTATCCCTACCGCTTTTCTGCCGATAGCGATAAAGCCTTTGGCCCAGACTCTTTGGCCCGTTTGCGGATTTATTCCGATTGTGATATGAACCAGCGGAAGAACGCCTATTTTCCAGTAACTGGTGAATTCCCTAAAAAGCATCCCGCTTTCGTAGAGATATTCGCGGGTTACGCCCCATCTATTCTGCG
>JAHJUV010000090.1 GCA_018828825.1 Planctomycetota bacterium
CTAACAATGATTATCCAGTTTTATATGCCTTTTACCCGCCTCTGGCGGGCTGACGTACGGTATAAAACAGGAGACGTAGCAGTATAACAAGTTTCCGTTGCTTCATCAAAATTCTATCTCTTTTTCTTTTCAAACTCAACGATAAAAAACAGCTTTTAATTGCCTTTTACGCTGGTTAGAGGTAGAATATAAAAATATGGGAAAAAGAGGAAAATATGCAACTGTTGGTAATGAGGAATTTATATGGTAAAGATAGTGGTTTATGTTCTGGCAATCATTGATATAGCGATACTTGGCAATATTGGTTTGTTATTACTTTTGCCCTTTTATAAACAAATAGCGAAAGTAAAGCCTTTAATGCAAATAGGTTGTTTCTTGGTTGCTGTTTTTTCTAATGTTTTTGCTGTTTATGTCTTTGTTTGGCTTTGTGGCAAGCTCGATGTATTGCCAACATTAGGGATGCTAATTATTCCATATCTACTTACCATAGCAAAAGACTTCAAAAGAATAAAAAGAGCCAAAAGTGGCATTAGAATGGCTGAGATTTCTCTTCAAGAAACAGGAGAAATACATTATGGCAGTCAAAAATTCTTATCTTTTCTTATTCTCAACGAATATGTATATCTAGTCGGTGATATTTTGGGTTTATCACTTGGCGTGGTTTTCTTTTTGCGATAAAGAATAAGCAAAACAATAAATAAAAAATATATCCGTGCAATCCGCGTAATCCGTGGTTAAAATTTTTATCTCTAGAATAAAAAACCAAAGCCAAATCCCTAAAAATTTCTCCGCCTCCGGCGGTTCCACAGCTTTTCACTTTTAACTATTCACTACCAACCAGCAACTATCAACTAATTTCCCCTTTTAATAGCCCTAAATTACGGTTAAAATACTCGCCTATGAACATCAAAGGCAAAACCGCAATTATCACCGGTCTCCCAAATCTATATCATTTACAACGAAAGTTGTACTATATCCTGCCCTTGTAACAGCAACATATAGTTTGGACTTATCCCCAACTTTTGATGTATATTATTTCACTGTATCCAAACCTTAAAGGGCGATATAATAATGAATTCACGGAAAAACGCCATAATAAGACGGCAGATAGATTTAAGATGCAAAAAGTCGATATAAAAAAGGCACTTGCCGAAAAAGCAGACGCTGTAAACGGCAAAATCAAGGCTTTACTTGAGCAATGGACAGGCATTCCGACCAAGCTTGCCGATGCGATTGATTATGTACTTGCTGCGCCGGGCAAAAGGGTAAGGGCTGCGATTGTATTGTGGTGCTGCGAGCTTGTCGGGGGCAGGCCCGCCGCCCCGCTTCGCGTGAAACGCGGGGGCAGGGAAAATGACGATGCTCTGAACGCGGCGGCGGCGATAGAGATGGTGCATACTTATTCGCTGGTGCACGATGATTTGCCGGCGATGGACGATGACGATTTTCGCAGGGGCAGGCCGAGTTGTCATAAGGCCTTCGATGAGGCGACAGCTGTTTTGACAGGCGATGCGCTTTTGACGATGGCCTTTGAAATTATCGCGGCCAAAACAAGCGGCGCCAAAAAAGCGGTTGAGATGATGAAAGTTCTGGCCGAGGCCGCCGGTCCTGCTGGTATGATAGCAGGGCAGGTCAACGACCTTGCGGCGCAGAACAACGGCAGCAGCTTCGAAGAGCTGCACGATATTCATATCAATAAAACCGCCAAGATGTTTCGTGCCTCGGCGATGCTCGGAGCGATAGCCGCTGATGCCGATGAAAAACAAAAAGAAACTCTTGCTTCGTTCGGCCTTACGCTGGGTCTTGGTTTCCAGGTGGCTGATGATATAATCGATGTAAGCTCGACCAGCCGGCAACTCGGCAAAACTGCCGGCAAAGACGCAAAACAGGGCAAATTGACGTATCCGGCGATTTTCGGTCTTAAAAAATCTCGGGAGAACGCCGAACAAATCGCTCATAAAGCCGTGGATATCCTTGAGCCGTTTGGTGATAAGGCCGCGGTATTAAAAGAACTTGCTTTATCACTTGTTAACAGGACAAAATAAAAAAATGCAGTACGAATTGCTTGATAAAATAAATTCACCGAAGGATATTAAAACTCTCTCAATGTCGCAGTTGAACAAACTTGCGGCTGAGATTCGAGATTTTATTACTCATTGCGTAAGCTGTACGGGAGGTCATCTTGCCAGCAATCTTGGCGCGATTGAGCTTACGATTGCGATGCATTATGTATTTGATTTCAGCACGGACAAACTTCTTTGGGACGTTGGTCATCAGTGTTATGCCCATAAAATCCTGACCGGAAGAAGAGAGCTTTTTAAAAAGTTAAGGCAGAAAGACGGCATAAGCGGTTTTCCATCGCCGGCCGAGAGCGAATACGACCAGTTTACCGTAGGTCACGCCGGGACGGCGATACCGACAGCAATAGGGCTTGCTCTTGCCGCTGAGAAAATCAAAACAGCAGAAAAGATAGTCGCCTTTGTCGGCGATGCGAGCATTGTCAACGGTTTGAGCTTCGAGGCTTTGAATAATATGGGGCTTGTCAAGAGACAGCTTCTTGTTGTGCTTAACGATAATTCGATGGCAATCGATGTTTCGCAGGGGGCCATCGCTCAATTTCTTTCGAAAGTAAGACTCAGCCACACATACGAGGATTTGCGGAAGAGAACGAACAGAATCCTCGAACATTTGCCCCTTGTCGGCAGAAAAATGGAAGGTGCGCTGGAATCGTTCAAGCGGACTCTTCGTATGGCGATAACGCCGAACAGGCTTTTTGAAAGTCTTAATATTCCTTATTTCGGTCCGGTTGACGGCCACGACATAAATTCACTTGTTCAGATTTTCAAGGCGATGTCGAATCTTGACAGGCCTGCTGTTTTGCACGTTTATACGAAGAAAGGTAAGGGATTCAGCCCGGCCGATGACGACCCGACCAGATTTCACTCTACGGGGCCATTCAAAATCAACGGCGAACTCGAATCGGAAAAACCCACAGGCAAAAGTTTTACGGCCGCTTTTTCCGATGCGATTGTGAAACTTGCCGGAGAAAATGACGAAATAATCGCGATTACCGCGGCGATGTCGGACGGCACAGGACTAACAAAATTCAAGCAGCAATTCACATCCCGCTATTATGACGTCGGCATAGCCGAGTCGGTGGCGGTGGATATCGCAGCGGGGCAGGCGAAGATGGGACTTAAACCTTTTGTGTGTATTTATTCGACGTTTCTCCAGAGATGTTTCGACCAGATATTCCAGGAAGTCGCATTGCAGAATCTTCCGGTCGTATTCTGTATTGACAGGGCAGGGCTGGTCGGCGCCGACGGTCCTACTCATCATGGGCTTATGGATATAGGCTTTTTGCGGATGATGCCGAATATGATACTTATCGCGCCGGCCAACGGTGTGGAGCTTGAACTTGCGATGCGTTTTGCCGCTGAATCGCAGGGTCCGGTGGCGATAAGATATCCGAAAGAAGAGGTTGACGACAGTATCTGCCCCGAAGTTTTTTCGCAGCCTTTCGAGCTTGGCAGGAGCGTAACTGTAAAAAATGGAAAAGGTAAAATAGCTGTTATAGCTTATGGCAGTATCGTAAATGAGGCTTTAAAGGCGGCCCAAAGCCTTAAAGCCGATAATGTCGATATAACCGTTATAAACGCCAGATTCGCTAAACCGCTGGATGAAAAAATTATTTCGTTATTAAGGGCCGATAATAGTATAATAACTGTCGAAGATCATTCTGCGGCAGGTGGTTTTGGTTCAGCGGTCCTTGAAGCAGCGGCCGCTGCAGGAGCAGACACCGCAAAAATCAGGATACTTGGCGTAGGCGATAAATTTGTACAGCCCGACAAAAGAGCTGCCCAGATTGCCGGTTTAGGAATCGGAGTTGACGGTATCGCCGGTGCTGTAAAAGAGATTGTGGAGGCGCATTAAATTCCGGGGAAAGACGATGGCAAAAGCAGGCCAAAAACCGAAGCTGATAATTTTTGGCGATGCCCGGCGTGATTTTGTAGCCGAGGCTATAGACGATTTTACGAAATTTGCGACCGGCAGGGCACAGATACTCGCCAACTGCTTTCGCGGAGACTGTATTGATGATGTTGCCAAAGAGGCTGATTTTGCAGTTGTTTTCGGCGGAGACGGCACGATTCTTTCAGCGGCTCGGGATTTGAGCGAAATTAATGTACCTGTTATCGGGGTCAATGTCGGCAGGCTCGGATTTCTGGCCGAGTTCAGTCTTGACCAGCTTAAGCAGCTTTTCGACAGGGTTACGACCGAAAAAGGGCTGATAGAAAAACGGATGATGCTTAAGTGCACTGTTAACGGACAGGGGAAAGAAAAGCTTGTTTCGACCGCGATAAACGATGTCGTTATAAATGCCGGCCCACGTTTCAATATGGTAGATTTGAAGATAACGGTTCGAGGCCAGAGTCTTGCGGACTGCATAAGCGATGGAATCATTATATCGACGCCGACGGGTTCTACGGCTTATAATCTTTCCGCCGGCGGGCCGATACTGTCGGCCAATCTTTCGGCGATAGTGATTACTCCGATATGTCCGCATACGCTGAGTTTCAGGCCGATTGTGATAAACGCCGACAGCAAAATTGAAATACATCCGCAGAGAACAAACGAAGGCACAGCCGTAATATTGGACGGACAGATATTCAGCGAACTTAAATGTGAAGATATTATTACAGTTGAGAAGCATAAAGGCTCGTTTCTCGTGGTGAATAATCCTTTGCTGACCCAATGGGATACGCTTGCGGGCAAAATGAGCTGGGCGCAGAAGCCGCAATACAAAAGAAAATAATTTATGAAGAAGAGGCAAAAGGTGAAAAGGTATAATTTAAGGATACCTCTAAAAATTCATTTTGGCAGTAGAGCGAATCTTTTTGTCGCCGGTCTGCGTCAGACAAAAGCCACTTTATCTATTGATAGAGCTGATTTGTCTTCCTTGCCGGCGAGCAAAAATCTTCTACTTGCCGCCCAGCCCCCGCGTCTCCCGACGCGAGTCGGGGCGGCGGGTCAAAAGCAATTATTAGAGCTACCCTTAATAAATGTATTTTTTGTTATTCAGATTTTTTGTGCGGTTTGTTTGGCGCTCGAGAGCCCGATAGGCGACCCGACAGTGCCGCCAAGCAGCACCCGAAGCGGGTTAAGAAGGTCTCCGAATCCTGTAGATACCAGCGGCAATCTTATAGTTACGGGCAATGTTCGAGGCGGAATGGAGTTTCGTGGCCTTGTGCCTTACCGTTCAGTGACGGAATTTGGCGCCGATGTAGGCAGCAGTGATATAAGTTCGTTTCTAAGGCGGTCGGCTCCGATAAATATCGGCAGAGGGCAGATTTCGCCGCAGCCGTATTATCTGCCTTCGACTACGGTAAGTTCGATGACCCGGGGCGGAATGTCAGGGTTGGTTGCTTATCCGTCCATAAGAGAAAATAAGGGCACCGGAGATTTTGCTGTTCCTAAGGTTGTAAAGATACAGGGCGAGGTTACTCCACCGGCGGTTTCGCCGCTTTATGAATACAATCTGGCAAGACCTTTGTCATATAAGCCAACCGACCTTGAAAGGGTTGTTGATTACGACCTGCTGCGCAGCAAAAAACAAAAAGATTTAATTGCCGCTTTGGATAAGGCTGCTAAAGACAAACAGGATACATCGGAACTGACCGAGCAGATTCAGCAGGAAGACGAAAGTATTCTTTCAGGGCCGAAGCCAATTAAACCGATTGAGCGTTCTTTTGAGCCTGCCGAGCCTGCAAAGCCGGGCCAGATGCGCGAGGAACTTTCAAAGGTTAAAAGCGTTTATGAGCAGATGCTTGAGGAAGTTAAAACCGGCGAAACTACCAGTGTTGTGGAGAGTGAGCAGGCAAAAACCGAAAAAGAACCCCGGATAGGCGAAATTACAGACTCAAACGCCGGCGGAATGCAAAGCGAACTTTCTCAAATAGACAAGGAAACTGCCGAGGCAATTGTAGATATACATAAGACATTTGCCTCGAAGGTAAATGATAAATTTAATTACTATATGAAATCGGCAGAGGAATTTTTAAAGCAGGGGCAGTATTATCGTGCCGCCGATTCTTATACGCTCGCGAGCATATACAAACCGCAGGACCCGCTTGCACATGCCGGCAGGGCGCACGCATTGTTTGCAAGCGGCGAGTATATGAGCAGCGCCTATTATCTTGCGACGGCTATAAGTATTTTTCCGGAGTATGTAAAATTTAAAATAGACCTTAATGCTATGATACCGGACAAGGACAGGCTCGAAAGCAGGATAGCCGACATTAAGACATGGATTGACAGGACAGATTCGGCTGAACTTAGTTTTTTGCTTGCATATATTTATTATCAGCTCGGAAATTCAGACCTCGCATTACAAGCGATAAACTTTTCAGCTAAAAAGATGCCTGACAGCCAGGCTGTGCAGGTGCTCAAACAAGCGATTGAGAATAAATAGTGGCGGTGTGTGCTGAATTGGGTGAAGACTTTGGCATAGAAGAGATTTTTGGCCCCGGCGGCAGATTCGCGTGTTGTTTTGCCGATTATGAAGACAGGCCCCAGCAGCGGCAGATGGCCGATGCTGTTCAGGATGCGTTAAAAAAACATTATCACCTTGCTGTTGAAGCAGGTACAGGCCTCGGCAAAAGTTTTGCATATCTTATAGGGGCGATTCAAGCGGCCAGACAGCAGAAATGCAAAGTCCTTATCAGCACTTATACAATCACTCTTCAGGAACAACTGATAAATAAGGATATTCCATTCCTTGCAAAGGCGCTTGGCGGGTGTTTTCAGGCGGCTCTTGCGCGTGGGCGTAATAATTTCGTATGTTTGAGGAGGCTCGAATTTGCGAGAAGAAAACAGCAGGGTCTTTTCGATTCGGCCGCCGATGAACTTTTGCGTTTGAACGCCTGGGCTTCGCAAAGCAAAGAAGGATTATTTAGCGAACTTGGGTTTGTTCCTTCGATGCAGCTCCTCAACGCGGTAAAAAGCGAGCACGGCAACTGCAGGGGGAGAAAATGCGGGCATTTTAACAAGTGTTTCTATTGGAAAAGCCGACGAAGACTTCAGACTGCTGATATTATTGTGGCAAATCACGCCCTTTTGTTCAGCGACCTTGTATTAAGACAGGAGAAGACCTCAATTTTGCCCGATTACAAATTCGTGATAATAGACGAAGCGCACAATATTGAAAATGTGGCGCAGGAGCATTTCGGACTCGATATAAGCCAGTGGCGGGTAAATTTTCTGCTGCACAGTCTTTACAATTCGAGGACGAAAAAAGGCTTTCTTGCCAACACGGGCTATACGCAGGCAATTGAGCTCGTAAAATTGTGCGAAAAAGCGGCAGAAAACTTTTTCAGTCTTGTGCTGCAATGGCGGCAAACCTGCGGCGGCAACGGCAGGGTCAGGGAAAAATTTGTAGAGGATATTATAACCGAACCGTTAAAGAAACTCCGGCTTGCTCTTGCGGTGCCTGCGAAACAAGCCGGCGATGACGATGAACGGTTTGAATTTCTGCGTTTTGCCGATTTGCTGAGGATTTTGCAGGCTGATTTACAGGATTTTCTTGCCTGCTCGAATGAGGCAAATGTGTACTGGATTGAGGTTTCGGATAAATCCAAAAGAAAGGCGGTGTCGCTGCGAAGCGCACCGATAAATCCTGCCGTGAATATAAAGCAGTGTCTTTTTGACAGGTTCGAATCCGTTATACTCACAAGCGCTACGCTGTGCTGCAATAACGAGGGTGACGAAAGCGGTTTTGAATTCTTTGCCCAGCGAATCGGACTTGAGAAGTTTAAGCCTTTGCGGCTCGGCTCTCCTTTCGACTATCAAAGGCAGGTTACAATGTATATTGAACCTGATATGCCTGAACCTGACAATGCGGCTTTTATGCAGACGGCGGCCGAGAAGATAAAAAAATATGTGAAACTGACGGGCGGCAGGGCATTTGTACTTTTTACCAGTTACAAGATGCTTGAAACAATTGCCAATATGCTTTCGGACTGGTTCAGCGAAAATAATATCGAGATGCTTGTGCATGGCGGCCCGGTCAACAGGTCGGAACTTTTGAGACAGTTTAAAATGGACAGAGGCAGCGTGCTGTTCGGTACGGACAGTTTCTGGCAGGGGGTGGACGTGCCGGGCCAGGCCCTGAGCAATGTCATAATTGTGAAATTGCCTTTTGCCGTACCTTCTCATCCGCTTATTGAGGGAAGAATCGAACATATAAGGGCACAGGGGCACAATCCATTTTTCAAGTATCAGCTTCCGCAGGCAGTTATAAAATTCAAACAGGGTTTCGGCAGGCTGATACGCAGCAAAAGCGACACGGGAATAATAGTGGTGCTTGACAGCAGGATTATCCGGAAAAGCTACGGCAAAGAATTCCTGACGGCGATAGAAGAATGCAGGGTGGAAATCGCGGCAGATTAAAGGGAAATTTATTTGAGCTTGGCTTTTATCACGCTCAGCAGCCGTTCATTTTTAATAGGCTTTTGAAATACGCCTGCAAAACCAAATTGAGTATAGTCGATATTGTCCGCCATTTCGTCGCCCGCTGCGCTTAGAAGATAGACGGGAGCCTTATTGCCGAGGAGCCGCAGTTCTTTAACGAAACTTGTGCCGGAATCAATCTCCTCCATCATTAAATCGACGAGGATCAGGTCAGGATTAGTCTTTTTGTAAACTTCCAGACCTTCTTCGGCGCTTTTTGCCTCAGCCATAATATAGCCGCTGGCCTCAAGAACCATACGCATCGCTGCCAGAAAATCAGGGTCATCATCGATTGTCAAAATTACATATTTACCGTCCTGCATTTGAGAGCTCCTTTAAAGACAGGCAATAGTTTTTTGCGGTTTATTAAAATTTTTCGTTTTCAGTAATTTCTCGACAAAATCAACTGCTTTTTCCAGATTAGCCTTTGCTTTTTCTGAAATCAGCGAGCCGAAGTCGTCAAATTCATATCCGCGAATACCGAGAATGTATCCTGCAGCTTTCGAATTGAACAGATTTTCAGCAAGAGCCAAAACCTGGGCAGGTTCGACGCTGTGACTTGAAAAACTATCGTATTCTTTTGCCTCAATAGTTTCAAAACTGAAAGGCTCAGCACCATTTATCGAGGCATCGGCAAAAATAACAATATTATGCTCGGCAACCTGGGCGGAATCTTCGATTGTAAGCTGATAATCAGCATCGACGGTAACACCGGAAATATTTTTCGCTTCAATAGCTTCGGCAAGGGCAGGGCCAAGGCCGTCATCGGCTCTTGCCGGGTTGCCAAAACCAATCAACAGTATTTTCTCAGGTTTAACCGTCATTCTTTCGTCTTGCTTGCTATCTCATTGCCCTGATAATCGAAAAGCGTAACTTTCAAAGGCATTTTTCCCATTGCGTGTGTAGCACAGGACAAACACGGGTCATAGGCCCTTATCGCGACTTCGATATGATTCAAAAGCCCTTCGGTAATTTCCGGCACGCCGTCGATATGGTCTGCCACGACCTTCTGAATAGCTCTGTTAAACGGCTCATTATTGTTCGTTGTCGATACGATAAGGTTTGCCATAACAATCTGGTCGTTATCGTTAATTTTGTAGTGATGGAACAATGTGCCTCTTGGCGCTTCGAGAAGGCCGACGCCTTCATTTCTTCGCTCGCCCTTTACCACAAGGTCAGTTCCTTGCAGGTCCGGGTCGTTCAGAAGCTCATTTATTTTCTCTATCGAGTGCAGAATTTCAATCATTCTTGCCCAATGATAGGCCATTGTAATGTTGTTCGGCTTTCCGTTGGTAACAGCCATAAATTCTTTTCTTGCCGCTTCGGCTTCGGGGGTATCGATAAAATCACAGGTATTTATTCTCGCAAGCGGTCCTACCCGGTACCAGCCATTTTGCGGGCCGAGCGATTTAATGAATGGAAACTTCATATAAGACCACGATTTTACTTCTTCGCTAATGTAATCGAGGTAGTTTGTATAATCGACCTGGTCGAATATTTTTTTGCCATCAGCCGTAATTGCTCGCAGGTTGCCGTGATAAAGGTCCATTGCGCCGTCGCTGCGAACAAGACTCAAATGATTTGAGTCGAAAGACGCGAACGGTTTAAGCTTTTCGAGGTTCTTAACCGTATAGTCTTTTGCGATATTCAATGCGCTTCTCGACCAGTCGAACATCTGCTTGATATCTTTAAGGAAAACATCTCTTTCAGTGATTGAAAGGTTTTTATTTATTCCGCCCGGTATGGCTCCTGTACCGTGGATTTTTTTTCCGGCCGTTGCCTTAATAATTTCCTGGCCGTATTTTCTCATCATAACGCCCTGAACGGCAAGTTCGGGATATTTAGCGGCGACACCTATAATATTTCTGATTTTCGGGTCCGCGTCAAAGCCGAAAAGCAAATCCGGCGAACAGAGATGGAAGAAATGCAGAGCATGCGATTGGAACATCTGTCCATAGTGCATCAAGCGGCGCATTTTTTCAGCCGTTGGCGTCAATTTGTCAACGCCGACGATTTGATCCATTGCTTTTGCCGCTGCCAAATGATGGCTGACCGGGCAAATTCCGCAAAGTCTTTGGACAATTACGGGCATTTCCCAGTAGGGCCTGCCCTGAATGAATCTTTCAAAGCCGCGGAATTCAACTACGTGAAACCTTGCCTGCGTTATCTTGTTGTTTTCATCCAGCAGTAGGGAAACTCTGCCGTGGCCTTCAACTCTGGTTACCGGTTCTATTATGACTCTTTTACTCATTTATTACTCCGAAACGAATCAATCGTATTTTATTAGTTCATAAGGCAATTCAAGAGGTTTGTTATTCAAAAGCGCTACAAGGGCCTGCCAAATTGTATCGGCGCCAGGCGGACAGCCCGGCAGCGAATAATCAATTTTTACGACCTCGTGACACGGATAGACCCTGTCGAGACACAGCGGTAATTCCTTGTCATTTGGCATAACTTTTTCCGGATTGTGAATGCTCGGCCCGTTAAGATACGCTTCCTCGAGGCATTCTTTCAGCGGGATATTGTTTCTCATCGCAGGTATATCGCCCATTATGGCACAATCACCGACGGCAACGAGAATGTCGCAATGCTTGCGGAATTCCTGAAGAACGTGAACGTTATCTTCGTTCGCGCATCCGCCCTCAATTAGGCCGATGGCGCATCTGCCGGTGAATTCCTTTATGTCGTCAATAGGAGATTTGTCGAAATCAACAAGCTCAATGAGCTTAAGAATCCGCTCGTCAATATCGAGAAGCGACATATGGCAGCCGAAACAGCCTGCCAGCGATGTTGTTGCGATTTTCGGTTTTGACATTTTTATATATCCTTGTAATTTTTACTTTTATTTTTTGCGTTCTTCTATTTCCGAGCCAATCGGCTTTGTGTCGTATAATCTTTTTCCTATCGGAGTTGAGAATGCGGTGCGTTTTTTGTTTATTGCACCGACAGGACAAACGTCCGCGGCCTTATCAGTTGCGGCAAAGTCGGTATCCTTAAGGTCTGCCTCGGCGTTAACCGCTATTTTCTTTTCAATGCCTCGACCGACAAATTCAAAAACGCCTTTGTGGTCGACATCTCTCGAAGCCTCTACACATCTGCCGCACAAAATGCACCTGTTAAGGTCGAGGAATATATCGGGATGTGTGGAATCGACATCTTTTTTCGGGAAGAAATAAGGATACTTCGGAGACAGGATTCCGAGCCTGTAAGCTAATGCCTGCAGTTCGCAATTGCCGCTCTTCTCGCAGAACATACAAAAATGATTACCTTCGATAAAAAGCATATCGATAATATTGCGTCTGCTTTCCTTAAGTTCCGGCGTGTCGTTCTCAACGGTCATTCCCTCGGCAATCGGCTGGGTGCAGGCGGCCTGCGGTTTACCATTAACAAATACGGTACATACCCTGCAACTTCCGCGGGGAGGCAGATCCGGATGACGACACAACCGTGGTATATATATACCGGCCTCGTCAGCGGCCTGCATAATAGTCTGACCCGCTTTGTCTTTTATTTCAACGCCATCAATTGTAAAAGTTATCTGTTCGCTCATTGTTTACCCCCACACCAATGTAATAAGTTTTGAATACCTCTTTTTAATCTCGTTTCCATTTTTTTCCCTTAAAAGTTTTCCCCTGCACCAAAACATTGGTGTGGGGGTTTATCCTCCATTAGGAGTCCCTATGACTTTATTTTGTAAACATTACCGATTGACGGTTTGCGATTTTTTCCGCATCTGCCAGTGCTTTTCTGATATCAAATGTCGGCTGCATACCGTCAGGAGATTTTTTGACTTTCTTTTCATAACTTTGACGGAAATTTTTCAGGGTAGTTAATACCGGATTCGGCGAAGTTTGCCCAAGACCGCATCGGCTGGTCGTTTTTATGCTTTCGCCAAGTTCCTGCAATGCATCGAGGTCCTGCGGTTCGCCTTTGCCTGCGAGGATTTTATCGAGGTGTTTTTTCAGCAGTACATTGCCCACCCTGCACGGTGTGCAATAGCCGCAGTTTTCCTCAACAAAGAATTCCATATACTCGGTGGCAATCTCTACCATGTCTCTTTCCGAGCCGAATACGATAACCGCTCCGCCTGTTGCCAAATCGTCATAGCAGATTGTTCTGTTATAATCATTTGGGCCGATTATCTGGCCGCTTGGTCCGCCGACAAGTACTGCCTGAGCATCTTCGGCTCCGACTTCTTTCAGCAGGTCTTTCACTTTTATTCCGAACGGCAGTTCATAAACGCCCGGCTGTTTGCAATCGCCGGAAACGCTAAGAAGTTTTGTGCCCGGACTGCCTTTTGAGCCTGTTTCGGCAAACCACGCAGCGCCCATTTCAAGTATTCTTGTTGCACAGCATAATGTCTCGACATTGTTCACCGCTGTCGGATAGCCCAGATAGCCTTTTTGTACCGGGAACGGCGGCCTTGTTTTCGGGTCGCCTCTCAATCCTTCGCAGGAGCTTATCAGAGCGGTTTCTTCTCCGCAGATATAGGCGCCTGCTCCCATTTGGATTGTAATATCGAAATTAAAACCTTTTTTACCGAGGATGTCTTTGCCGAGAAGGTTTTTGTATCTTCTATCCTTCAAAATCTTTTCAAGCAGCTTTATCAGGTAGGCGTATTCGCCCCGCAGGTAAAGAATACCGGCCTGTGCGCCGATTGCGTAACCGCCGATAGCCATACCCTCGAAGAGCATATCTGCCCGTTCCGTAAGGATGACTCTGTCCTTGAATGTACCGGGTTCGCCTTCATCGGCATTACAGAGGATAAATTTTTTCTCGCCTACTGCCGCCCGTGTAAACTGCCATTTCATTCCAGTAGGGAACCCTGCGCCGCCTCTGCCGCGAAGCCTTGCTGCTTTTACCACGTTGATAATCTCAACCGGACTTACAGCAAGTGCGTTTTTCAGTCCTGCCTTGCTTTTATAATCGGCAAAGATGACCGGGCCTTTTTTCCTTAGGCCATTGTGTACGCACGAATGAACAAGCTCATCAGCGTTATTGCCGTCGCCGAGACGATGTTTGAGTTTTGACGGGTCATAATGCTTTTTAATATCAGCGACAATTTCTTTTACCTTATCGGTGGAAAGATATGTAATGACTTCATCATTAATAAGTGCCGCCGGTGCCTGGTCGCACATTCCGATACAGGGCGTATATTCGAGCGTTATTTTACCGTCGGTTGTTGTCTGGCCGAAATCGATGCTGAGTTCTTTTTTGAATGCATCAGCTACGGCACCAACGCCTGCCATTTTATCGACGACGTCGTTGCACAGCCGAATAATAACTTTGCCTTTGGGGTTTTTTGACAAAAAGGTGTAGAACGATACGATGCCTTCAACCTCGACACGATGGCAGTTAACGAATTTTGCGATAATATCCATCGCTTCGCTGCTGACCTGGCCGAATTTCTCCTGTACGGCCCGGACAATATCCATCATTTTCGTTCGGTCATTGCCGCTGCCCTGGCAAATCGCTTTGATTTCTGACTGAAGATTTTCACTCATATTTTACCTCATAATTACCTTTAATAACTCCCCCTGATGTTTTTCGCCCGGAGCCAAAACAAGCAGTATAGTGCTTTTATGAACGAGTGTCTATGAAAGAAACCGAATATGAAAGGTCAAAAAAGAAAAATTGCATACCTAAAAGGCCTTGTATATAATTCGGAGACTGTAATGACGATGTTTTTCACAACAATCACAATTGTTGTGAAAAACAGGCAAAAAAATGATGTAAGGTTGAGTGTGCTATGGCCGAAAAGCAAGCAGGTTCAGTGGGTATTGTTGAGACCAGGACCATACGGGTCGTTCATGCGGACGATGCCTTCAAGCTGGTCAGCGGTAAGACCCTCAGTCCGATAGATGTGGCCTATGAGACTTACGGCAAATTGACCCCTGCCGGTGATAATGCCGTGCTTATTTGCCACGCCCTCAGCGGCAGCGCACATGCCGCCGGTCTCAGCAGTACCGACGACAAAAAGCCCGGCTGGTGGGATATTATGCTCGGGCCCGGCAAGGCGATTGATACAGACAAATATTATGTAATATGCTCTAATTTTTTAGGCGGATGCAGCGGCACAACCGGGCCGTCAAGCATAAATTCGCGAACTGAAAAGCCTTATAGCCTTGACTTTCCGATGATAACAATTGCCGATATGGTAAAGGTTCAAAAGCTGCTGCTGGACAAGCTCGGCATAAAACAGCTTTTAAGTGTCGTCGGTGGTTCGATGGGCGGAATGCAGGTTCTGCAATGGGCCATTGAATATCCTGAGTTTGTAAAATCGGCGATTGTAATTGCCGCCACTGCAAGACTCGGCCCACAGGCAATCGCCTTCGATGCGGTCGGCAGAAACGCCATTCTCGCCGACCCTAAAAAAGGTCTTGCTACCGCAAGGATGGTAGGGCATATAACCTATCTTTCGAAGGAAAGTATGAGGGAAAAATTCGGCAGAGTCCTCAAAAGCGCCGACAAATACAGTTATGATTTCAGTTCCGAGTTTTCAATCGAAACTTATCTCGACTACCAGGGCCAGAGTTTTATCGAGCGATTCGATGCCAATAGTTATCTGTACATAACCAAGGCGATGGATTATTTCGACCTTGAAAGAGATTACGGCTCACTGGCTCAGGCATTTGCGAAGACTAAATCGAGATTTTTGGTAGTTAGCTTTACCAGCGACTGGCTTTTTACTCCCGCTCAATCGGAAGAGATGGTAAATGCCCTCATCGCCCAGCGAAAATCTGTCAGTTACTGCAATATTTTTTTGCCTTACGGCCACGACGCTTTTCTGCTCGAACCGGAAACTCTCGGCAGCCTGATTGGAGGTTTTCTTTCGACAACCATCGCAAAACCGAAATTTGACAAGGCTTCAAAACTTTCAAGCGTAAAGGGCGTTGACAGGGCAAGAAGACTTCGTGTCGATTATGAGCTTATAGAATCGCTTATCAAGCCCAGCAGCAGGGTTCTTGACGTCGGCTGCGGAGATGGGCAACTGCTTCTTAGCCTGCAGCATGATAAAAATATTGAGGCTGAAGGCATCGAGGTTGACCAGAAGCTGATTTCGCAGTGTGTGAACAACGGCCTTGATATTATTCAAAGGGATATTGAGCGGGGTCTTGAGCTTTATCCGGACAACAGCTTTGATTACGCGATTTTGTCGCAGACTCTGCAAACACTCAAAAATCCGCATCTGGTCTTTGCCGAGCTTTTAAGAGTAGCGGGCAAAGTTGTCGTAAGTTTTCCAAACTTCGCATATTGGCGGTGCAGGGCGGAACTGTTCTTCGGCGGCAGGGCGCCTCGTACAAAACAACTTCCTTTTAGATGGTACGACACTCCGAATATACATTTTATGTCGCTAAAGGATTTCGATGATTTCTGCGAAGAAATCGGCGCAAAAATTGAGGCAAAAATTCCACTTATCGGCAACCGCCGAAGTCCTGTAAAATTCGCTCCCAATATTTTTGCCGAGCAGGCTATTTATCTGACAAGCCGAAAATGACAAAAAATTTCAAATTTTGTCATTGCGAGCAAAGCGAAGCAATCTCATACCGTTTTAACCACCGATATATTCGTTGCCGACCTTTCTTGCTCTCTGGGGCTTATCGAGATTGATTCCCAGGCTTACACCCACTTCAACGAGGATATTCCACCCGGCAGCAAGATATATGTAATTGCTCAATTCGCCTATATCGGGAACTGTAATTGTCGGGAAGATAGTCTCTTCATCGCTGACAGCAAATACTTTTAACCCTACTCCATCAACGAGCGTCTGTTTTATCTTTTCATACTCGCTCTTGAACGGGTCAATCAGGATAACAACATCGTTGGCGTTCATTACTTCTTCTACGCCGTGGACGGCATAAGTGCCTTCGAGATAATCGCTTTTCTTGCGGGTAATCTCGTTTGTCTTAAGCGTCAGTTCTTCAGCAACACCGTCGTTTTTGCCCGCGAAGTAAATTGTTCCCGCCGATGCTATTGTATCAACGATTTTTTTATCTATCGGCATTGTCAAAGCCGCAGCGAAGGCATCGGCGAGCTGGGACAATTTTTTATCGAGCGATGCCCCCTGGATAACCGACAGCAGTTCCTGATAGAAGAGAGCTTGTTCGGCGACGCTTTTTGTAGCGGCCACAGCCTGCTCTTTTTCGCATTTAAGAATAAAGGTCTCTTGTGCGATAGATTCGAGCTTTGTATTTTTATTTGCGGTAAGCGCAAACAGGTTCTTGTGATTTATCTTATTAAGTCTTTCGAACAGGCGGATAACTTCTTTGGTCTGGCCGCTGTTGGATGCGCCGAATACGACGAAATCGGAAAGGTCATAGCTGTACGCCTGCAGGCCGCCTTCTGTTGCCAGGTTAAGATTTATACCGGCCCTTCGTGCACAATACATCGCGTTTTTGGCCGGGAAAATCCTGCTTGAGCCTTCGCCTGTAAAGAAAAGTTTGCCTTTTTCTTTGATTGCACTGATGACTTTTTCGGTGTTTTCAAGCTTGAATTTTCGCAGAATTTCGGGAGTTTGCAGCATTTCGCGGGTAAGGGCAAATTGTGAGTATTTGGCGTCGGTGTTCATTTTTTTCCTCCATTATTTAGACAGAATTAGTTTTTGTAATCTTTTCCACAGAAAATTATAAGGGCATATTGTACTCATTTTTGTGACAAAGTCCACACTTTATTGTTCTTTCGTAATACTACGGGTTTTAACCCGTAATAGTTTACTTTTACTAAAAATTAACCCCGGCGTATTAGCGGAAAACCAGCGTTTAATAAAAAAGCCCTCGTTTTTGACGAGGGCTTTGTGTTTTTACTTGTGTTAATATCAGGGAACCAGATATCCATTTGTGTCATATTTAGGCGATGGTGAACCGGTATTGCTCTCAGGAACCGCAGAATCCCTCGCATAGACCCTGTAAACACTGTAGTTCGGGACGAGATACGGTCCTGCTATCCATGTGGGGCTTAGCTGCCAGTTGCTGCTTGTGCCTGCTCCGTTAGTACACTCGAAATAATAGTAAACAGGCGGACTAACGTCGTTAGCTTCAACAGCGGTCATAGTATGATAGTAGAATTGTCCGTCGTAGGTATAAATAGGTGTACCTCCGGCAGCCCACTGGCTCGGATTAGGATTCGGCGGAGTAGTATCTTCTGTCGGCTCAGTAGTAGCTGAGGCAGAGTCTGAGTAGCTGGTTGAGTTTTGATTAGATGACTTATCACGGGCCATAACCCTATAAGTATATGGAGTACTCGGTAAAAGACCGATGTCTTCATAATTTGGGTCATCCTGCCATCCGCTGCTTGTTCCTCCGGCATTGCCGCTTGTCTCCTCGAACCAGTATTCGACGCCGGAAATATCCGTAGCGGTTGTTGCAACCATACGGATAGAATCGCTTGATGTTACATAAGGAGCTGTTACCCATGTCATTGGATCCGGTTTAGGCGGGGTTCTGTCTTCGTTCGGTTCCGCATAGCCAATAACACTCCAGTCGGTTTCGTTATATTTGGCATCTCTTGCCTTGACCTGATAGCCATACTGTTGCCCCGGAGTAAGACCAGTGTTGGTATATGTTGTGTCCACGCTCCAGCCGCGATTATTACCGCCGCCGGACGTGCACTCGAAATAGTATTCGATTATCGTACTCGAGTTATCCCTTGCAGCGGTTGCCCGCATTGTAATTGAGTTCAATCCCGCCGAACGCGGCGATAACGCCCAGGTCATCGGGTTCGGTCTTGGCGGGACGGTTTCTGTTTTGCCGTAGTTCTCTGCGAAGAGAGCAAAATCTTCAAAATCTACTCTGCCGTCTTTGTTCAAGTCGCGGCCGGAACAGAAATACGGGAAGCTGCATCCGTCATCCAGCCAGCAGAGCATAAACAGACCAAGGTCTTCAATTGTTAGAATACCGTCAAAATTTAAGTCGCCGAGCAGGTCGGCAATCAATGTATAATGATAACCCATATCCACATTAGAGTCGGCAACATCAATAATATGGTCGGTTCTCGTAGTGTGTTTATACATACTGTTATCTACGGCAGAGCCATAGCCTGCATCAACACACGGACTATCCACTGTTTGGCAGGGGTCTGATGTTGCGAGCTGGCTGAGGTAGTAATTGCCCCATGGCCCAATGACAAATAACGGGCTTTCCAAACTTGTGCCGTTAAAGTTGCCTGTGTTCCAGTCGAGTATGCAGCCGTTTTCTGTATCAGCAAATATACCGGCCTGACCGTCCCTTACGTCGCTGTATGAAACATCTACCCTGGCGCCGTGTTTATCTGCCGCATCGAAAGTGTTTCCGATGGATATTTCCGAACCATATTCGGCGTTGTTATTCCAGAGGATACTATTAACAACCTTTGTATAAGCTTCGTAGGCACAGCTTAAACCGCCGCCGTAGTCTGAAGCGAAACCGGTACCTGAAACAGTGTTATTTGTTATTGTACAGTTTGACAGCGTTAATTCTGCATTCCAGTTGGCAGATACGCCGGCGCCGTCGCGACTTGCATTATTGGAAGTTATGAGGCAATTGTGCATATTCGGCTCAGAGTTACTGGTGAAATAAGCGCCGCCGCCTGACACTTCCGCAGTATTGCTGTAAATCTGACAGTCGTAGAACATCGCATCGCTCGAGGAATAAATCGCGCCGCCCTGACCTGCCGGACCGATAGCCTGATTATTGCCGAAATAACAATCGACAATAAATGAACTGTTGTTAACCATAGCCATGCCGCCGCCAATCATCGAAATGCAACTTTCAAAAGTATTATTGACCAGATAAGCGGTTGCACCTTTCTGATATATACCGCCGCCTGAACAGGCACGGTTATTGATAAAGGTGCAGTTCTCTATAATTTGCGTCGCATCTTCAGCGTCTTCAACACCGGTGTTTTCAGTGCAGATTGCACCGCCGTAGCTTACTACCGGACTGTAGAGCGTGGCACCGTCGGGAAGGTTGACATCGCCGATTTGGCCCCTCGTGTCGGCTTCGTTATCGATGAATACGCAATCCGTGAATTTCGCCTCGCTGCCCCTGGCGATATATACGGCGCCGCCGAAAGATGGGATGGCGTAGTTATAATGAGGCCAACCGCTATAATCGACGTCACTTATACCACTTGTGCCGCTGTAAGCAACATTGCCCTGGAAAAGACAACTTTCAAATACAGGCTTGCTTCCGCTTGCACAGTAAATAGCGCCGCCTTTACCGCTGTAATACCAGTAAGGCTCGTATGGGCCGAAATCCCATCTGCTGGAGAGAGGATCGCCCCAGTTTCCGCCGTGGCCGCCTGGATCACCGTTTACGCCGTTGCCGCCGTTTCCACCCTGTACATAGCAATCTATAAAGTTACAATTTTTGACCAATGGATTGCTTGTTTCGTCTATTCCAATAGCGCCGCCGTGTGCCCAGCCGGCCCAGCCGCCGTCGCCGGCTTCGCCTGAGCCGTCACAGCCGTTGGCGCCCAGAGCAGAGCAGTTTATAAATCGGCAATTTCGAATTGTAGGCGAAGCGTTATAGAGTCTCATTGCTCCGCCGAGAATGGTGAATCCGTTATACCCGTCTCCGCCCGGATCACTATGAGCCCATGTTGCACTGCAATCGAGGAATCCTGCGTAATAATGAGCATCCTGGATAGTGACGCCTTCGATGGTCATCGTTCGGTCAACATCGAGGATGGTAAAACCATTGCCGAGGATAATTGTCTGAGCGATGATACAGGGATCATCCGGCGCAGAACTGGTAATGGTTATATTTTTACCGTTTATTAAAATTGTCGAATAATCAAAATTACTCTCACTCAAGCTATATGTACCTGTAGCTAAAATAATAGTGTCGCCGCTAACGGCAGCATTGATTGCAGAGCCGAGGTCCGGATAGTCGGTCGGCACATGAATCTCGTCCTGCAGTTGTGATGGGTCATCGGTAACAAGCCCAAAGCTAACAGTGACTTTTTTGCTCCTATCCATTGTTGTGATAAAATTATTACTATCTGTCTGCTGGCCCACGTCGTCAACGAACCAATTGGCTACCTTACAGTTGGCATCCGGGACGGCCTCAAGTGTTATTATTTGTCCTGCGTAAATATTATAGGTATAGCCGGCCAGCCAGGGCGCTTTAATAGTGCCGTAGGCGGGGTCGTTAACATCTACCGTTAATTCATAACGTCTTGTTATGCCTTCAGAATAATGATAACCAAGGTCAACAATACCAATATCTTTGAAATTATCAACTCTTGTTGTGTAACTATCAAGGCTGAGATTTGCCGCCAGAGCGCTGCCGATATCGAAACAGGGGCTGGTATAGACTTGCAGAGCGTCTATATGGCTTAAGTAGTAGTTGATGCCGGGAACGAAATTCGGGTCTTCGGCGATATTGCTGCTGCCGGCAGCGGTCCACATATCGTTCGCGTCTTTCTGAAGGCCGGTTATTGTACAGCTTCGTTCCGTATAAACGGGTACAGATGTACCAAGCATAGAGATGGCAGCACTGACATTTACTCTTGGCTTTGTAATTGCAATCCTTGTATCCGTTACAGGATTGCCGCTCGCGGTAAGGGCTGCTTTGACCTGAGCGGGTGTCAGGTATGCGCCTGTTATTTGTTTTGCGGCGTTTTGAAGAGCCGCTACGGCGCCCGCTGCATAAGGACATGCTGCCGAGGTGCCGTTAAAATATTGATAGTAATCTCCAGTGTTATAACCGCCGGTACCGACAATATCTGTCGTATAGGCATTTTCTGAAGGAGCAAGAATGTCTAATATACCCGCGGTATTTGAATAACAGGTTACCCCGTCGGGCTGGGTTTGAACATAACAATTCTGAGAATAGAATGTTGCGTCATATACGGCGCCTACGCTTATTACATCTGACATTGCCGCCGGCCAGGAAATACCGTCGGTGAAACCGTTATTACCGGAAGAAGCAAGAATTGTGATTCCTGCCGAATTGGCAGTTGCTGCCGCTATTGCAAATGCAGGATAGTCGTTATCTGCAGCAGCGGAACTGCTATAATAGCCTCCCCCAAGGCTATTGCTTATGGCCTTGATAGGATCGGCCAAATTATCATTTCTGTGGCTTATACACCAGTCCCAGGCGGCAAGAATATCTGCACTAAAGAAATATCCTGCGTTATCAGGGCTGGCCTTTAGAGCATATATTTTAGCGTTATAGGCGCCGCCGCCGATGTAATCGCCGACTGTGCCGAGCGAACCTGCGGCAATGCCTGCACAGGCCGTACCGTGAGCTACGCCTACGGGTATTGGGTCGGCATCGTCACTTCCGGTATCATAACCGCCGATAACT
Organism: Planctomycetota bacterium; assembly: GCA_018828825.1. Lineage (GTDB taxonomy): Bacteria > Planctomycetota > Phycisphaerae > Sedimentisphaerales > UBA12454 > UBA12454. The sequence continues at coordinate 21,795 of JAHJUV010000090.1, forward strand.
TTACTGTTCGGGAATGTCCCGCCGCCCAGTCTCGGATGGGTGTAATCAACGCCTGTATCAACGATAGCAATAGATACGCCCTGTCCATTGTAGGTTGCTCTTGTATTTAAAGCATTCATTAACGGGATGCCCTGAGCAGTCATAGGATAAACTGTTCTTACCGGCTCAATATGGGCGACCACAGAGCTTACGAGAAGTTTAGAGAGACCGGTGGATGTTGCAGTGCCGCTGAATGCCGCTACGTTCGTAAGCTTATGCCGCAGCGTAAATTCACTCGGAGTAACAGTTGAAAGAGCCTGATCTTGCAATGTTGCGATTTGACTTTGCAGAGTACTTACAGAATCAGGCGACGACCAATCTGTTGTTTGTGCCTCGGCCGGTTCGACAAGGCTTATGATAATCTTTGCCGAGCCTGAAGAGTTAATTTCATCATAAATTGTTTGTTCATCGACAAGTTTTGGGATGGATGTTGAGCCCGAACTGCCCGAATCAGATTCATTTGGATCTAGGCCGGAGCCGTATCTCAGGTCAATATCGCTGTATGTTATGGTAAGACTTGACGGCATATCTGTGAAGAATCCACCGTCGCTTAAAGCGATTTGCGAACCATCCATACCGCTATTGTTCCAGAATATGGAGTCTTTGACAATCGTGTCGCTTTCATAGGAGCAGAACAAACCGCCGCCGTTGCTGTTCGTATCGGTTACGGAGTTGTCTGCGAGCGTACAGTTTTGAATTGTTGGCTTTGCAAAGAAAGTTGAAGCAATACCGCCGCCTGAATCGGCTGCATTATTGTTGGTTATCAGACAGTTCTTTATCAACGGTTTTTGGAGGAACATCGTATCGCCATCAAGGCAGATACCGCCTCCGGTCATTCTTGCGTAGTTTTCGGTTATAGCAGTATCGTTAATGTCAATCAACGATGAAAGAGCGTATATACCGCCGCCTGAACCAAACAAAGCATAGCCTGTATCTTCTACAGTACCGGACTGAGTACCGGCAGTATTGCCTTTTACAGATGATTTTGTTATTTCAACGATGCTGTCCATCGCGAGTATGCCGCCGCCGGAGTAAGAATTATTATTTATTATATTACATTCCGTGACGTGCAAATCAGTCCAGAGACTGTATATACCGCCGCCGATAGGAGCCGAGTTCTGTATGAATTTACAGTCATTAACCTCTGCAATATTTGCATACCACAGGCTCAGACCGCCGCCGCCGCTGCAATCGCTGTCGTCTGAAATTACTGTTTCGCCTACATTCGTAGATATCGTTTCATTATTCTGCATATTGCAGTCTGAAAATTTTACATTAGAATTTACATCACAGAATACACCGGCGCCAAAGCTTGGGAGATGATAATTTTTATTCGGCTGCTGCTGGGTGCCATAGTAGCTTATGCCGCCTAATCCGCTGATGCTGCCTTCTGTTGCATTATCTGTAATAATGCAGTTGATAAATGTGGCATTGCAGCCCCAGCCGACATAAACAGCTCCGCCGCGAGCGCTGTTATTACTTACTATATCGCCCTGACCTGCACGCGATACTGTGGTAAGACCGCCGTATGAGCATGGGTCTGGGAAATTAAATCCAGCCAGTCCGCCATTTCCGCCTTGTCCGCCTTTTGCAAAGCAGTTTCTAATAGTACAGTTTTCAAAGGTTGGGCGTGGCAAAGTGAGTGGAGGAAGCCCATATGTCATCCAGAGCGGCAAGTCATTATCGTCAATTATAGATATACCTCCGCCGAATGCTCCGCCGCCCAAACCGCCTTGTCCGGCATCACCATTATTAGGTTCGGTATCAGAAGAATAACTATAACCATTTGCGCCGTTTCCGCCGATTCCGCCGACTGCGCAGCAGTCCTCAATAATAGTATTCTTGAAAACAGGGCTGCCGCCTAAAATGATAACGCCTGCGCCGTAAACGGTTCCGCCGTCGCCGCCAAAGCTGCCGTTATGGATGGTCGAGTTTCCATCAGCGCCGTCTCCGCCGGTACCACTTCTGGAGTTTATATTGCGTATAATACAATTCAAAACCTGATGATCACCGCCAATATATAGTCCTAAACCTCCATTCCAGCCGCCGCCTTGTCCAGGGAAGCTGGGTTCGTTGCTGCCAAAACCGTCCCCGCTATACAAATCGATATTGGCTATAGTTATCCCATTCAGCACGGAGGTACCTGTACCTACAATTTGAAATCCTAATGGTCCCCGCAGAGAATCTTCGCCGCTGCCATCTATAACTACGGTTTCAGGATTTTCGGGGTCACCTATGATTGTGATAGATTTATTATACACCCAAAAACCTGTTGCGATATAAGTGCCGGGAGCGATTTGTATTGTGTCGCCGTCGTTAGCATCATCAATGGCGTCCTGAATGCATAAATACTGTCCGGGCACATGCAGAACTCGCGGAATATGATAGCTTACATTAACAGTGTGATTAGCGTCCATTGTTACAGTATTGGTAAGCTCAATTGTATTGTTATCGTCTGTGCCGCTCCATATTACCACGGAGTCCAGAGGTATAGTTGCAGTAAGCGGGACAATCGTGCTTTCATTAAAAAGTTGTCCGGTAGGATAATTTGGATCTATTGTTGTGCCGCTGGCAGCATTTGTGGTCAGGGTGAATTGTGGAATCAGCTCGAACTCTACTTTAACAAGTTTATTTGAAGTCATTGTAACGGTGTTTGTGTTGACATCTGATGCAGGCTTATTATCCGCGTCGTCTGTCCATTGCTTAACTCTATAGCCGGACTCAAGAGTTGCAGTAATCGTGACGGTCTTTCTTGCCGGCTGGTAGTATCGTCCCGGACTGATTGTACCATGCTTTTGTCCGTCCGGCAGAATAATGACTCGCGTATCGAGCATAAATTTGCCGAATTCCACGGCTACCGTAGTGCCTGAGTCAAGGGTAACTATATATGTTGTATTTGGACCGTAGATAACCGTGTAGGTATTAGGGTCATTGATGTCAAAAGTTGCTGTTCTGCCCTTGAGCCATCGATTGACACCATAAATGTTCGGATCTGTCGGGTAAGCATTTATGGTAATCTGGCTGTTTTTCGGGAAACTGGCGCCGGTGGGAGGATAGTTTGGATTGATTGTACCGTTCCCGCCGTAAACGAGAGTAATAAGTTTGCATATAGATGGGGCGAACGTAGCCGTTACGGTATGGTTAGCGTCCATTGTAATAAGTCTTGTTGTGTTGGTATCGCTGACATCATTGCCATCGATAATCCATTTTTCGATGTAGTCGTTTGGGTCAGTTGGATTTGCTGTAAGGAGCACTTCTGAAAATTGTGTATATGAAGGAAGATTCGGGCTTGGAGTTACTGTTCCGGGGTTTCCGTTGGGGTCAACGCCGGTAGTAAGTACATAGTTGGCATCAATGCCGCTGTCAGGATAATGGAAGCCCATATCAACAGTATTTGAGTCGGGTATATTATCTGTTCTGGTGGTAAATGAATGGCCCGAGCCGAATATCGTATCGTTTGAATCGCCGCCGGTATCTATACAGGGACTATTGGGAGCAAGCTGGCCTGCGGCAATCTGGCTTAAATAATAATTACCCCAAGGTCCTGTTTTAAGCAATGGGTCGGTGTTTATATTGCCTGTTCCCGTGTCGCCGTCCTGAATGCAGGAATATGTTAATGTTGTCGGTCCGTAAATATCATCGCCATTGTTCCACAGGATAGAGTTTCTTACCGTTGAGCTTGAACCATAGGAGGCATAAACGCCGCCGAAACCGCCGCTGCCTGTGTTATCTGCGATAGTACAGTTTATGATGGCCGGCGAAGAATAGTCGTAGCAGTCGATAGCGCCGTAGCCGTTTAGCGAGTTATTATCAGTTATAAGACAATTTGTTATATCCGGCGACGATTCACTGCTGCACTCAATAGCGCCGCCGTCATAATAGGAAATGTTTCCAGCTATAATACAATTATTGATAACAGGAGATGCATAAAAGCAGTCTATAGCGCCGCCATATACTGCGGTACTGTCTGTTATGATACAGTTGTTAATGGTAGGTGAGGCATCTTCGCATTCTATAGCTCCGCCGTAGTATTCATCACCATTTTTGATTGTAATACCTTCTACGGTAGCAGCGGGTGTTTCGCCGCTATGGAAATAAAAACCGCGTCCAGCGTTTCCGCAGTCGATTATACAGTTATTCGGATTGCCGCTCGCACTGCGGACAGTGATTAACTTGCCGCCGAAATCCAGGTCTCGGTTATTGCTGCCTGCATAAGTTCCATCAGCGAGTTCAACTGTATCGCCTGAGCATGCATCAGCAATTGCACCCCTAATGTTGTAGTACGGGCCGGAGACCTGGTCAACTACACGGATTGCTGCACTGCCGATAGAGGTTAATAGAAGAGTTAAAACGAAACTGAAAATAAGTTTTTTATTCATAGTAAATTTGCTCCATCCTGACAGATTTAGGCAGGTTTCCTTTTTCTCTGTTCTGGTCATATTTCTTTCCAAAAAACTTTAAACTTTAAGCGCACTATTTTTCTGTAATCAGGCTGAGTCGTTTCAAAAATAGTCTGTTTTGCAAAGTCTGTTCGCCCATATACCGGCTATCCGTTTTGCCGGCTAAAGCGACAGAGTGTACCTCATCCTTGAGCCCCAAACAGTCAATAGATTTTATCAAACTTTCAGCCCTATTGCAAGATAAAACCATCGTTCCAACCTTTTCGGCAAGCCTTTCTGGTAAAAGAACTTCCGTTATTTATTGACAGTAGCGCCAACTATCTGTAATTTAGTCTGCACTTTCTGCGATATCGCAGGATATATCGGCTTATTTTTTCCGTAATATAACCTGTTCGTTTTATTGGCTTTAGTGGAATAGCTATGATTAAGATTAACGCTAATTATCTGAAATTGGAGTCCGGTTATCTTTTTCCGGAAATTTCCCGCAGAGTCAGGGCATTTTCAGCAAAAAATCCTGATGCGAAGATTATCAGACTCGGGATTGGAGATGTAACCGAGCCTTTACCTCCAGCTATTATAGAAGCGATGCACAAGGCCGTTGACCAGATGGGCAGCAGGGCCGGTTTTAAAGGCTACGGCCCGGAGCAGGGCTACGATTTTCTCATCGAGGCGATAATAGCCAATGATTACAAAAGCCGAGGCGTAAGTCTCGAGAACACAGAGGTTTTCGTTAGTGACGGTGCTAAATGTGATACCGGCAATTTCCAGGAAATATTCGGTATTGACAACGTGGTCGCTGTAACAGATCCGGTCTATCCTGTTTATGTAGATACGAATGTTATGGCAGGCAGGAGCGGCGATGCCGACAAAACAGGCCGGTTTTCTGGAATAATTTATATGCCGGCTACGGCCGATAATAACTTCGTTCCCGAATTGCCGAAAGAAAAAGTGGATTTGATTTATCTTTGTTTTCCCAATAATCCGACCGGTGCCGTTGCCACAAAACAGCAGCTAAAAAGATGGGTCGATTATGCACGGGACAATAAAGCAATAATTTTATTCGATGCCGCTTATGAGGCGTTTATATCCGATAATCCCGAGTCCATCGGGATCCCTCACTCGATATATGAGATTGAAGGCGCCAAAGAGGTGGCAGTCGAATTTCGCAGTTTCAGCAAGACGGCTGGTTTTACCGGCCTTCGATGCGCGTTTACAGTTGTGCCTAAAGAATTAAAAGCCTGGACGAAAGACGGCAAAGCTGTAGAAGTCAATCCGATATGGAACAGACGACACTGTACGAAGTTTAACGGCGCAAGCTGCATTTCGCAGGCGGCAGCAGCGGCGGTTTATACCGCACAGGGCAAAAAACAGGTTCGCAAAATAATCGAACTCTATATGTCTAACGCGGCTCTTATCAGAAGCACGCTCGAAAAACTCGGGCTTCAAGTTTACGGCGGCGTCAACGCACCGTATGTCTGGCTCAAAACGCCTGATAAAAAAAGTTCGTGGGAGTTTTTCGATTATCTGCTCGAAAAAGCGAATGTTGTCGGCACGCCCGGCAGCGGTTTCGGCGCGGCAGGCGAAGGATTTTTCAGACTAAGCGCGTTCGGCAATCCGGCAAACGTGGCAGAGGCGATGGAACGCTTTAAAAAACTTTAAGGAAGAAAAATGTCCGGTGAGACGACAGTATATATCGGCCTTGGCAGCAATCTCGGCGACAGGGAAAAAAATCTGAACAAGGCCCTTGGATTGCTCGCAGCCGATAGGCACATAAATCTTTTCCGTACGAGCAGCATAACGGAGACAAAACCCCTGGCTGATAATCCACCTTCGCTTCCTCCTTCGTTAAAACTACGGAGGACAAGAAAGCTACGGCGGACAGGAAAACAGCGGGATTATCTTAACCGCGTCGCGGAAATCAGGACAACTTTAAAGGCTGATAAGCTTTTGAAGGTCTTAAAAAAAATTGAATCGGCGATGGGAAGGAAAAAATTGGTAGAAAAATGGTCCAGCAGGACGATTGACCTCGATATACTCTTGTTCGGCAATAAAAAAGTTCGCAAAAAAGACTTGTGTTTACCGCACAGACAGATGCATTTGAGGTCGTTTGTGCTGAAAGGCCTTTGCGAGCTTGATGGCGAGATTGTTCATCCGGTTCTTAAGGAAAGCGTTTCCGTTCTTTACAGCCGATTGAGCGGAAAGGATTTTTATTTCGATGATGACAGACCGCAGCTTGTCTCGATTGCTGGTGTGATAGGGGCCGGAAAGACCACGCTTGCCGAAGGCCTGCGAGATTTATTTGGCTTGAGGCTGATAAAAGAATCTTACGACAGCAATCCGTTTTTGCCGAAGGTTTACGCCGGACAGAAGTCTGTCGCTCTGGACAGTCAGTTATATTTTTTGCTGAGCCGATGCGAACAGTTAAGGCCGGACAGTTTTCCGCCCGGCAGTGTTGCGGTGAGCGATTACATAATGGACAAGGAAATGCTTTACGCCCGTATCTGGCTCGATTCGGTGCAGTTCGAGATATACAGAAAAGTCAATGCCGCGATGTGCAAAACAGCCGCAGAGCCGGTAATAACGGTATATATTAAGCTTCCGCCAAAAAAATGTCTGGAGCGTATAAAGCAGCGCAGCAGGCCTTACGAGCAGGATATCGATTTGAGCTTTCTTGAAAAACTGCATATCGGATATGAGAAACTTTTTGAAACATTTAATTGCTGTCCGGTTATAACGATAGATGCCGAGGCGGTCGATTTTCGGCAAACCCAGCAGATTGAGGCGATTGGCGAAAAGATTAATTATTATATTGGGCGGGATTAAAAAGGAAGTAAGGAAACAAGGAAGTAAAGAGGTAAAAAAGCAAGGAAATGGAAATTGTAAAAACCATAGAGCAGGTAAGAAAAGTTGTTTCGGAAGCGGGGATGGCCAGTAGGGAAATCGGGCTCGTGCCGACGATGGGTGCTCTGCACGAAGGTCATTTTTCGCTTATTAAAGCCGCCAAAAAACAATGCGATTTTGTTGCGGTAAGTATTTTTGTAAATCCGACTCAATTCGGACCCGGCGAGGACCTTGCCAAATATCCGCGTCCTTTTGATGCAGATGTGAAAGCCTGTAAAGAGCTGGGTGTTGATATTATTTTTGCGCCATCGGATAAAGAAATGTATCCGGAAAAAAATATTACGTGGGTAAACGTCGAAAAGCTTAGTGAACCCTTATGCGGCAAGAGCCGGCCGGGCCATTTCAGGGGCGTTGCCACTGTTTGTGCGAAACTTTTTAATATTGTCCAGCCTGACGTTGCTTTCTTCGGCCAGAAAGACGCTCAGCAGGCAGTAATTATTCAGCGAATGGTTGCCGATTTGAATATGCCGATGGAAATTGTTGTCTGTCCGACAGTTCGCCAAATCGACGGTCTGGCGATGAGCAGCCGAAATAAATATCTCAATGACAAGGAAAGAAAAGATGCCGCGTTGTTATATGCCGCGCTGCAGGAAGCGGAAATGCTTATAGGGGCAGGTGTACGTAAGAGCAGCGAGCTTGTCAGGGAAATGGAAAAAATTCTCAAAATAAGCAAACAGATAAAAGTTGAATATATAAGTATTGTTAATGCGCAGACTCTCGATGAGATTGACGAGGTTAAGGGTAAAGTCCTGATTGCCATTGCGGCCAAACTGGGTTCAGCCCGGCTAATTGACAATATTATGCTTGATGTCGAGTAATTCTTTATTAGAATATTACAGGGAATCTCTATTATTGCTTCAAAAACGAGATTGCTTCGCGGAGTTTATCCCGAGCGAAGCGAAGGACTCGCAATGACAAATGATATTTTTAGAGGTTACCTACAGTTCATGCAATTATTATTCTTTGGTGGTATGAAATGCTGATAAAGATATTGAAGAGCAAGATTCATCGTGCGACAGTAACGGATTCGATTGCGGATTATCCGGGCAGTATTGGTATAGATTCTGTGCTGATGGAAGCGGCGAAGATAATACCTTACGAATCGGTTCTCGTGGCTGATATTACCAACGGCTCCCGGCTTGAAACTTATGCTGTGCCTGAAAAAGCAGGTTCCGGAAAAATAACCATACTCGGCGCCGCGGCGCAGCTTATGAAAAAAGGGGATATAATCATCATAATGAACTTCGCGTATCTTGCATCTGACGAGGCGAAAGGCTTTAAGCCGAAAGTTATTGTTGCTGACGAGAAGAACGGTATTAAGGAAATACTATAAAACGTTAAACGGTTGCGGTCCGCTAAGGGATGGCTTACGCCATTGCGAAGCTCGTATCGTTTATCGTTTTACGTTTGACGCAGCCGAAACGAGTTGCGCAACCGATTTACGAAAGACGAATTGAGATAATTATGCATCCGGAACTTTTCAGGATTCCGTTTACCGAACTTACGGTTAAAAGTTACGGCGTGATGATGGTCATCGGTTTTATCGCGGCCATATTCGTTATCCGCAGACTTTCACGCGATATAGGGCAGGAAAATACCGAGCATATAACGACAGCGGCGCTGTATTCGCTTATCGCCGGTATCGCAGGGGCGAGAATTTTTTACGTTGTGCATTACTGGCAGCAGTTCAGCGGCAAAGGATTGCTCGAGTTCTTCGCGGTCTGGAAGGGCGGCCTGGAACTGCTTGGCGGAGTCTTCTTTTCGATTATAGTAATTGCATTCTATCTGTGGAAACAAAAACTTCCTGTCCGGCGGTATCTCGACATCCTTGCGATAGGCCTGATGCTGGCACTTTTTTTCGGAAGGCTCGGCTGCCTTTTAAACGGCTGCTGTTACGGCAGACCGACGTGTGCCTTTGTTTCGATACGATTTCCTTACGGCTCTTTATCCTATCAAGGCCAGGTCCGACCGGACAAGGCGAGGAACAGACAAGAGCCTTATATCGGGCTTCCGACGGAATTTTTCGGTTATATAAATGAAGCGAATGAATGGGTTGTCGCTCCTGAATCTGACAAATACGATTATTATTTAAAACCTTTCGACAGGTTGACCGAGCAGGAAAAATCTCAGGTAACCGTCGGCGAATATCGCCCTCTTGAGGTTTGTCCGACGCAGGTTTACGAATCGCTCTCGGCTCTGGCGGGCTGTATCCTGCTTTACCTTCATCGCAAAAACGGCATCGAGCAGCAGAAGAAGCGAAAGACAACCTCGGCGTTTTTCAGGCTCGGCGTTACATTTGCCCTGATGTTTATAGTTTACGGATTTATACGGTTCTTTATCGAATTCTTGCGGGATGACAATCCATATCAGGCCAATGGCCTTACGGTTTCACAAAATCTGAGCATTGCGATGGTGATTGTAGGTCTTTTGCTTACTTGGCTTTTTGCCAAAATGAAGCCGGACAAATTATCGGTCGAGGACTTGTCTTAAAGCATCGACCAAACCGTCGAGTTGTTCCTTTGTATGGTCCGACTGAACTGAAATTCTCAATCTTGCCGTTCCCGGCGCAACCGTTGGCGGGCGAATCGCGACAACAAAAAATCCTTTCCCAAAAAGCTTCTTTGAAATTTCAAGCGTCTTTTTATTATCGCCAATGATAACTGGAATTATATGACTTGTGCTTGTGCCTGTATCAAGGCCGAGGGTTTTAAGTTTTTCTCTGAGGTAGTCTGCATTTTGTTTTAATCTTTTTCTTTTATCCTGTGCGTTTTTGATTATTTCAACCGCGCAAAGCCCTGCGGCGGAATTGGCGACAGAAGACGCCGTTGTATAAATAAACGGCCTTGCCTTATTGACAAGATAATCAATTACGCATTTATCGCTTGCGACGAACCCACCGCTGCAGCCTGCCGATTTGCTCAATGTCGCTATGATAATATCTATTTCATTTAACAAGCCGAGTTCCTCGGCAAGGCCTGCGCCGGTTTTGCCCATACAGCCAAACGCGTGGGCTTCGTCGATGATTAAATATGCGTTATATTTTTTCTTCAGTTCGACAAGTTTTTTTAAATCCGCAAAATCTCCGTCCATTGAAAAAATGCTTTCGGTAACGATGAATTTGCGATTGTACTCTTCTGATGCGAGAAATTTTTCAATCTTGTCGAATTGTGTTCTGTGATAAGTTCTAAATTCCGCATCAGAACCTTGGGCGGCGTCGATAATCGAGGCGTGGTCGAGCTTGTCGAGTAATATTAGGTCTCCTTTTTGCGGAATAGTCTGCAAAACAGCGAGGTTTGTCATATAGCCGGAAGGAAAGACAAGGGCAGCTTGTTTATTGAACATTTTGGCGAGGGCGTTTTCCAGTTCGATATGAGGTTTTATTGTGCCGCTGATGAGCCGGGAGGCCGCCGAGCCGTAGCCGAATTTGTCCATCGCCTCTTTGGCGGCGGCGATAATCTGCTTATTGCCGGCAAGATTAAGATAATTATTGCTGCAAAACAGCGCCTTCTCGGCGTTTGCGATACGTATTACAGTATCGCAGGCAGAGTCAATACAGACAGGAACTCTGAGCAGATCTGTTTTTTTAAGCTCGGCAAGCTCGTTTTTTATAAAATCAAAATTGGTCATTTAAAGTTTTCTCATTGAAAACACTAAGGTTTTTCCGATATTATAAGAGAAGCGACAATAAGACAATATTTTTTGGACAATATATGGGTATTTACGACAGGGACTATTACCGGCCGGATGGTGACCAGCAGGCGAGAACTCCGCAGATGCATTTCAGGTTTCCGCAGTTAACGCCGATGGTTAAGCGGCTTTTAATTATAAATATCAGCGTATTTTTGCTGTGTATTATCATAAAGCCTTTGGGACTGTTTATTTATGAATGGTTCAGTGTCGATTCTACCAGTGCCTCCACCTCATTACAGCCCTGGCGGCTGATAACCTATCAGTTTCTGCACGACCCGGCAAGTGCCTGGCATATTATTTTAAATATGCTTGGCCTGTATTTTCTGGGTCCGACGCTTGAACGATTCTGGCACAGCAAAAAGTTCCTTATTTTTTACCTTTGTTGTGGCATAGCAGGCGGCGTGCTTTATCTTCTTCTTGCAGGTGCCGGCATAGTTCGGCAGGGAAGCCTTATAGGCGCCTCGGGAGCCATACTCGGAATGCTTGCTGCCTGTGCGATACTTTTTCCGCAGTTTGTCGTGATTCTTTTTATATTTCCGGTTCCTATCCGCTGGGCGGCGATAATTCTGACATTTCTTTATGTTGTAAATATATTTATCGGTTCGGCTAACGCCGGTGGGGATGTAGCACATCTTACAGGTATGGTGGTCGGAGCGGGATATGTTTATCTGTGGCCGAAATGGAAAAACAAAAGTAGAGTCTCTCTGCATGTTGACGACTGGGACAAAAAAATCAAGGCTTACAGTCAGCTCCAAAAGGAAGTTGACAGAATACTGGCCAAAGTCAACGAGCAGGGGATTGGCAGCCTGACAAAGAAGGAAAAAAAGACCCTCGAAGAAGCGACCAAACTTGAGCAAATGAAAAGCAGATTATAAACCCCCACACCAATTCACATTTTGATTGAGTATTTTAAAAATTTACTAAAGCAGTTGTTAAGTACCTTTTCAAATCTTGCTGCCTCAATATAAATTGGTGTGGAGGTAAAAAAAGCCCCTTTGTTTGAAGGGGCCTTTTGAATAAGCATATTGAGTGTTTTTAATCCCAGTTGAGTTTTTCTGACTGGCTCAACAGTTCCTCAAGGTGTTTTTCTGTTTGTTCAGCTTTTTTGCTTTTCATATTTTTGAGTTCAGTCTGGCTTTTGTTCACGCTTTGCTGCAAATCTTCGAGTTTCTTTTTAAGCTCTTCGTACCTGAGCTGTTTCTTCTGAACAATCAGGTCGAACCTTTGGCCGATTACTTCTTTTAGTTGTTTCGTCAGTTCGGCTTTCTTTTTTTCGTCAGTTGCGCCTTTAACTTTGTCAAGAAGTTCGTTCCGTTTTTGCTTCAATGCAAGGTCCTGCTTGAGTACTTCAGCAAGAGCCGGATTGGTTTGCTCGGCATCGATAATCTGACGGTAATTTCTCATTTCGAACATCATTCTTCTCGTATAGGCGGGCGGGTCCGATGTTTTCAGAGCTGCAAGTTCCTTTGCCTTTTCCGGCTCGTTCTTTTCGAGCCAGGCTATCAGTTCGTTTTCTCTTGCCTGCATGCGCTGGCGCATTCTTTCTCTGCCCATCATTCCTGCGGGTCCTTCGCCGCTATCTTCCATCTCTGCTCCTCGGCGAGACCGATTTGATTCGAACCTTTCAAATCTCTGTCTATGCGGCCGTACAGCCTTTTCCATTTCCTGGTCCGGAGTAGCCGCAGACTCGGGTTCAACGATACTCTCAGGCGGAGGCGGAGTGTTAGCTTCGGATTCCTGGGCCTGTAAAGAACAAACAGCAAGAAGAAAAACAGACAAAGACAATAACATTATTTTTACAGCCGTTTTCATTTTTTCTATCCTTTCCAAAATAAGTTTTCAGTTTCTATTATTTCAGTATCAACATTATTAATTGCATCGGCAAGTTCCCCGTTAGTGCCGTCGTCTTCGTTCAGACGAATGGCGAGAAGTTCGTCCCTGAGAAGCTCGATTTCCTTTTCGAGAGAAGCTATATTGCTGTCCACCTTTGCCAAAGCCGCCTGGTAGCCGTTTTGGGCACTATGGCTTACAGGTACTTCCTTTATATTCTGCATTAAAAGTGCGGCGCCAATAATAACAACCGCCGCCACTGCTGCCGTTTTGACAAGAACAGACGAGAAAGCAATACGTCTTTGTTTTCGGCTTATTTTCGATTTAATCTCGTCGATGACCTCCTGTGAAACTTGCGGCGAGGGATATTTCTCGAACAGCCGGTCCGCTTCTGTTAGGTCGATTTTTATCTGTTCTATCTCATCGGCCCGATAGAATCGCGATAATAAATTGTCGATATTTTCTTTTTTATTTTCAGTCATCTGAATCTTCCATTAATTGCCGCAGCTTTTTAAGTCCGCGGTGTACTTTTGAAAGTACAGTGCCGATGGGTTCTTTTCGCATCTGGGCCAATTCTTCGAAACTCAACTGCGAGTAGTAACGCATAACGATAATTTCGGCAGTTTCAGGCTCAAGCTTTTGCAGTTGCCGGGCCAGTTTATCGGTCAAAAAATTATCCTTTTTAGGCATTTGCGCCTCGGTCAGGACCTGTTCTTCGATGTGCGAAAGCATTTTTTGGTTCCGCTTTTTGGTTCGCAGATAATCGGTAAACAGGTTCGAGGCTATTCTAAAAAGCCAGGCCTCGAAGGTCTCCGGCCGGCAGGAACCGATTTTTTCCACCATTTTTAAAAAGAGCTCGCTGAGCAGTTCGTTTGCCTCGTCCCTGTTGCCTGTTAACCTGTAAAAGTAGCCGTACAAACGACTTGAGTAAATATCAACCAGTTGCGAAAGATCCTGCTTATCGCCTTTACGGGCGAGAGAAACAATGTCTTTAACTATTTCCGGGCTGGGCATTTCTTGTTTTTTCATTAATATAGACGTTTGGCGGTTTTTGGATTTTGCATCATATTTTTATTTTTTTTATGCCGCAACGGGCTGGCTCAAAGAAAAAAAGAAAGTATGAAGTTAATTTTCATCAGGGCTGGGTTTTTATCGGGTCAAGAACGAAGTCATAGCTGAAAATATCCTGGTCGGGACTAAAAATCGGCGACTCGGCAGGCTCGAAACCGTCAGCCTGCAGTTTTAACTGAAAGTCGATCGGCTCGGTTATCGTCAGTTCATAAGTATTGCCGGAAAATGTCGAAGAGATTGACTCCTGCCAGGAAATGTTGACGTTGTCGAAATAATAGCCGGGCGTTATCTTAAAAGTTTCTACCGGCTTGTCGGCCTCGCTGCTGGTTACGTTGCCGTTTATGACAAACGGCAGCAGGAGCGTTATCACATAATCATCATCTTCGCTCTTCATTGCAAATTTGCGGACACTCATATAACCGTTCTTTTGTATGTCGAACAAAACCTCATCTTCCGGCGCGTCCAGCCACTCAAAATATCCGTTGGCATCGGTTTTTGTTTCAAAGTTTAAGGAATTAACGCCCTGCCAGGATGAAACTTTTACAGATGTGTTCTCTATGGGACTGTCGTTAATATCAACGACTCTACCTCGGATAGTACTTCCCGCTTCGAGAGTGAAAATAACAGGCGGCATATCTGCTTTAATTTCGACCGGCAATACCTGCGGTTTGGCGCCAGCATACTGGGCAGTGAATACCTCGACGCCCGGCATAACATTATCGAAGCGGAACCAGCCGTCCGCATCGCAGATTTGGCTGTTTTCACTGCCGCTTTCAAATGGACCTCTGATTATTGTTGCCTGCAGGGGATTCTGCTGCCGGTCAACCGTTCTTCCAATAACCGTAACGCCCCTTTCAAGAATTGTCTCGAATGAGAAGTTTTTTAACTGCTCAATCGCTGCCTGCTGATAAATTTCCATCGGAACGTAGTTTGGATGTGCTGCCGTTATAGAGGCCCCGGCCGCGTTTTTGGGAAAATTGCCGCATCGCCAAATGCCGTTTGCATCTGTTTTAAATACTCCCAAAAGCTTATTGTTCGAAGTTTCGGTATTATTACTGAAATTAACGAGCACTTTTACTTCTGCGTCTTTTATCGGCTCAAGTTCCTGGTTTTTGACGACTCCGCCTACAGCCGGCTGCGCTGTATTTATGTCGCTGACCGGCGAAGGCAGACCGCCAAGTTTCAAAATATCAGCGATATTGGAATCGGTAAGTTCCGCGAGAAATTTTGCCGCCAGCAGTCTTGCGGTTGAATCACCTTCCTTGAGAATTTTTAAAAGCTCCGGAATATTATCTTCATCGGCGAGTTGTTCTATTATTTCGAGCCGGGATTTTGGAATCTCCTGATACGATTTTATTTCAATTATCGGAGATGGAGGAGTGACGGTTTTTTTCTGCTGCTGCGGTGTGGCGATCTGTTGGATAGGGGTTTTGGCCGGTCGCAGCAGAATACCGATTGCAATTAGAATCACCGCGGCAATTGCGGAATATAGAAATATCCTGCTGATATTTTTGTCGGCTGAATCGAATGCGGCCAGTATCTTTGCGCGAAGCTTGTCTTCATGACCCGCATCGGGCGTTAGGGCGGTATCGACGGCGATTTTGCTGACAAGTTCTGCGAATTCTTTGTCTTTTAAGCTGCGATTTATCTGGTCTGTCGCAATGGCACTGAGCCAGTTGACGAAATCTGTCCTTGTTCTACCTCGAAAACGCCTGATGTTCCGGGCTGCCTGAACAAAAACCACGCTGGTCATATCTTCAGTAATCTGTTTGGAATGCAAACCAGTCAGGCAGTGGTAAAAGATTTTTTCGTAATATATGTCGTAGAGGAGCAGAAATGCCGAACTGTCGGCAGAGACGAGGGTTACCAGCGGGTCTCGTTCGGCTTCTGAAGTATTGGCCATTTTTCAGTCCGTTTGCAATTATGCTAACCTGTTATACAGACAGTAATTATATTTTATTTCAGGTCTTGTTTATATTCAATAGAAAAATGGCATAAAAAAATAAACAAACAGGAGTTTTTTAGTATAATATTAAGCTGGACAAAAAACTTGACAGAGGGGGCCTGCTCAAGTAAAGTGCTTTGTTCTCTAGTTTTGCGTCAATACTTAGTGTAGAAAAGTTAATGTTTTTGGAGGTCATATTTAGTGGCTAATGATTTGGCTCGTAATTTAATTAATGCCGGTGTGCATTTTGGTCATACCGTCAGCCGATGGAATCCCAAAATGAAACCGTATGTTTATTCCCGCAGGGGTATGGTTCACATTATCAATGTCCGCGAAACGCTTAAGGGCATTATTCTTGCCAAGAAGCTTTTGGGTGATATTGTGGCCGGCGGCAAGGATGTTGTATTTGTCGGCACCAAGAGACAGGCGAAAAAAGCGGCAAAGTCCGCCGCCGAAGCGACTGGAATGCATTATGTGACCACGCGATGGCTGGGCGGAACTTTTACGAATTTCAGAACTATACACTCGAGAATTCAAAGACTCGACGAGCTTGAAGCTATGGCGACAGACGGTTCGATCGAATCCGAAAGCAAAAAACGCGCTTCTACACTCAAACGCGAACTTCGCAAGGTCAAATCGAATCTTGAGGGCATTCGCAAAATGAGCCAGATACCGGGAGCCATTGTGGTTGTTGACGCAAGGAGAGAAGTTCTTGCTCTTCGTGAAGCGAAGAAAATGGGAGTTCCGACAATAGGCATTATTGATACCGATTCGAACCCGGACCTGGTCGATGTTCCGATACCGGGCAATGACGATTCGGTCAAGGCGATAGATATTATTTTCGGCGAGCTTGCTTCAGCGGTTGCCGAGGGCAAAACTATGTATAAGGCAGTGGCTAAGGACGAAGACGGCCGCAAACCTCGTGTTCGCAGGCGTTCTCTGGCCAGGGCCGCCGATGCTGAAACCGCCGCAGAAACGGGCAAAGAACCCGCACAGACCCCAACGACAGGTCAATCTGCATAAGTTTGGGCGCAGCAAAAAAGACCGTACCAGGGTAAAAAGTACGGCCTTTGTGCAAATACTAATTTAAATTTCAGGAGATTTTCTAAAATGGCAGAAATAGAGGCTGCACTGGTTGTAAAACTGAGAAAAATGAGCGGGCAGGGAATGATGGACTGCAAAAAAGCTCTTGAGGAAAGCAATGGAAACCTCGAAGAGGCGATGACCTCGCTGAGGAAAAAAGGACTTGCGACTCTTGCCAAAAGGGCGGACAAGCAGGCCTCCGAGGGCAAGGTAATATGCGTTTCAAGTCCCGATGGCAAAGAGGCCGCGATGGCAACGCTCTGCTGCGAGACCGATTTTGTAGCCAAGACCGATGCGTTTGTCGCCACTGTCGATGCGATGGGCGATTATCTGCTTGCCTGCAAGGCGGCGGACAGCGTTGAAAATCTGCTCGGTACCGAAAAGGACGGAAAAAAGTTTTCCGATTGTTTGACCGAATGTGTCAGCAAAACGGGCGAAAAGACCGAAGTCGGAAATTTCGCCAGATTCAAACTCGAAGGTACTGGCAGTATAGCTACTTATGTTCACTTTAACGGTAAAATAGGCGTTATGGTCGAATATGAAACAAGCACGCAGGCCGTTGCCGACAGCGAGCAGTTCAAGTTCATCGGCAGGGACATCGCGATGCACATCGCTGCGGTAAATCCTATTTCGCTGGATTCTTCGGGAATTGCGGCCGATGTAGTCGAACGCGAAAAGGCCATTGCCGCAGAACAGGTAAAGGACAAGCCCGCCAATATCATCGGTAAAATTGTCGAAGGCAAAATGAAGAAATTTTTCGCTGAAAACTGCCTGTTGTCTCAGGGATTCGTAAAGGACGAGAAAGTCTCTGTCGAGAAAGTACTTACCGACACCGCGAAAGCGGCCGGCGGCACCGCGAAAATAAAAAGATTTGTACGATTCGCAATCGGATAATATAATAAACTTCGTAAAAAGACAGGAACACAGGGATGGGCGAATTGAAATACAAACGTGTTCTGCTGAAAATCAGCGGCGAAAGCTTTTGTAAAAGCGGCGGATTCGGTATTGACGGCGAGCCACTCGCTTCGATTGCCGAAAGAATACAGCAAATCCGGAAACTCGGCACTCAAATCGCCGTCGTTGTAGGCGGAGGCAATTTTCTCCGGGGCGAAACTTTCAGCAAATCAAGTCATATCTCCCGTCATACCGCTGATTATATGGGTATGCTCGCCACGGTCATCAATGCCTGCGCCTTGCAGGAGACTCTCGAAGAAATAGGCCAGCCGACGCGAGTGCTCAGCGCGATAGAGGTTTCAGCCATCTGCGAGCCTTTCATCCGCAGAAGGGCGATAAGGCATCTCGAACAGGGCAGGGTCGCTATCCTGGCCGGCGGAACGGGAAATCCGTTCTTTTCCACCGATACCTGTGCAGCGCTTCGTGCTTCCGAGCTTGATGCCAATGTACTTATCAAGGCTACAAAAGTTGACGGCGTTTATGACGAAGACCCGATTAAAAATCCGAAAGCGAAATTTTTCGATAAACTTGCTTATCGGGACGTGCTGAATAAAAACCTGCGGGTTATGGACCATTCCGCGATAAGTTTATGCAGTGAAAATAAAATTCCGGTTATTGTTCTGAATATCTTTCAGAAGGGCAATATCACAAAGGCTCTTCTCGGCGAAAAAATCGGTACGATTATCTCTTAATTTTGCAGGAGCGGGTTATGCCGACACAGAAAATTATAAGCGAACATAAACAGCTTATGGAAAAAGCGTTGGAATTTCTCCACAGCGAATTCAAAACTGTCAGAACCGGCAGGGCTTCCACAGGCCTTGTTGAAAATCTCAGGGTCGATTATTACGGCTCACCCACGCCTTTGAAACAACTTGCGACTCTCTCGGTGCCCGAGTCGAGTATGATTGTCATTAAGCCGTTTGACCCCGCCTCCATAAAGGACATCGAAAAGGCGATTAAGAACAGCGACCTTTCCATCGCCCCGATGTCGGACGGTAAAATCATCAGGCTCAATGTCCCGCCGCTGTCTGGAGAAAGAAGAACACAGCTCGCATCGCAGGTCAAACAGCTCGGCGAGCAGGCAAAAATCAGCATTCGGAACATCAGAAGAGACGCAAATAAAAAACTCGACGATGCCCAAAAAGCAAAAACTCTTACCGAAGATGACCGCGACCACGGCAAGAAAGAAATCGACGAACTTACTAAACAATATACGGACAAAATCGATAAGGCCGTAAAGTCCAAAACAGATGAAGTTATGGAAAGCTGACAAAACGATTCATACCTATTCGTCAGAACTCCGAATTTTGAAATCTCTTTTGTGAGGGGACGAAAATGCAGACCGAAAATAACACTCAGAAGAAGACCGGCTCTAAAATCACCATAAAAAAGATTTTCCTGTGGACATCGCTCCTGCTCCTACTGTTTTTCCTTATCTTGTTTTTTGCGGTGCCGGCGTATTTATCTTCGAACAGCGGGAAAAGCTTAATCCTTAACAAGGTGAACGATGCCATCGACGGCGAAGTCAAAATTGCCTCTCTTTCGATGGGCTGGTTTGACGGTGTAAAGGCGCAAAAGCTTGATTTTTCCGACGATACAGGCTGCACGAAGATAACCGCAAAGCAGATTGCCGCTCGGCCGAGCTATTTTTCGCTCCTGGCGGGAAAACTTGCGATTGACAAGGCCGTTATAGACCAGCCGATGGTTTTGATAGATACTACCGGCCCGTGTTCACAAAAGAAGAAAGAACTTGTGTCGAAATCATCGCAGCCGAAAACACAGGCAGCACCTTCCGCCGCCGTACTGGCTTTTGAGCATATAGATTTGATAATAAACAACGGCAATTTCAAAGTTATTACCGCCGATGTTAATAATATCGCGCAAACGCTTGAGCTTAGAGACATCAACAGCAGGCTCGCGATAAAACCGTTTGGCAGCAGGAGCAGTTTCGATGTCTCGATGGCTGTCGCATCGGCCAACAATGTGTCGCAAATCAGCGCATCGGGCAATATAAAGACCGGAAAAAAGGCTTGGTCGTTTGCGGATACGACCGGCCAGCTTTCACTCGAAGTCAACGACCTCGACCTTTCAACGCTGGGGTCCTTGTTTGCGGCACTCGACGCCAACGTTACCGCCAAAGGAATAATAAACGCCAGCATCGAAGCTAAACTCGAAAAAGGGCTTTTCGAAAATCTCCAGGGGAAAATAAAAGCGAGCGAACTTGACGTTGCGGGAGATTTTCTAAAGGGCGACAGAATCCAAACCTCATCGCTCGATGCCGATATAAAACTCAGTTCCACCGAACAGGCGATCAATATAGATAGATTGACGTTTAAGGCCGATGGTTTGGATGCCGATGTAAAAGGGACGGTGCCGAAAACGCTTCGCAGCTTTGAAGATTTTATGAAAGCCGATTCTGCGGATACCCTGCAGGCGAAGTTCGACTGTGATGTTGCTAAAACATTCAAACAGGTAAAAACAATAGCGAAATTCAAAGAGGATTTCAATATTAACTTCGGCAGACTGAGCGGCAATATAAATACCGAAGCTCAAAACGGCAAAAGAACCCTGACGGGCAAAGTCAAGTTATGGGCACTCGAGGGGAATTTTCCTATAAAGCGGATTGTGCTTTCAAAACCGGTAGAAATTGACGCGAAGATTATTTCTCAGAAAGACAAGATAACCATTGAAAAACTTGCCGTCGATTCGGCTTTTTTAAAGGCCAAACTTAACGGCACAACAGACAATATGAATTATACCGCCGATGTCGATCTTGCCAAAATGCAAAGCGATGTGGGTCAGTTTATCGAAATAAAACAGACTCTTGCCGGCGATGTCAATCTTGCAGGCCGCGGCTCTTTCGTAAATGGAGTTCTCAGCAGCGCCGGTAGCGGGGCGTTCAGCAATATTTCAGTAAAAATGCCGGACGGCAGCGAAATTTCAGAACCGGCTGCGAATGTAAAATTCGATTTCACTTCCGATTTCGAAAAGAAACAGCTTTATGTCAAAACCGCCGACATCACCGCCTCGGCAGGCAGACTGAACCTGAGGGATTCTCGAATTCCTCTCGGCTCCGATGCCGTCAGCCAGATACAGATAAACGCCGATATGGCCCTCGAACTTGCCAAGGCCGTCCAATATTTGCGAACTTTCGGAAAGCTCGACCCTCAAATTCAGCTTGCCGGCTTTGCGCAGGGCGACATCGCCCTGAATATAAAAGGAGATATCGTCGATGCGATTACAAAACAAATAGCCGTGAAAAATTTCAACCTTGCTTATCCCGGCAGAGAGCCGTTTTCTCAGGAATATATAAATATCGCTTTCAGCGGCAGGTTTGACACAGCCGAAAAAATTTATACTATCGAAAAGCTTCAGCTTGTAAGTCCGCAGATAAAACTATCCGGAAAACTCACAAATTTCCAAACCGGCCAAAACGTAAAAACCGAAGGTTCGTTCAAGGCTGATTATGACCTCGCCGCGGCAAGCTCGCTCATTTCTCCGTTTTTGCCCAGCGGTTTTTCCGCGACCGGCAAAAGAAGCGATTCGATATCGTTCGTAACTACTTATCCCAAACAGAACTCGGCCCTGTTTACGTCAAATCTCAGCACAAAGACATCGTTTGGTTTCGACACCGCCGAATATATGGGCCTGAATATCGGCAAAAGCGAGTTTAATGTAGATATAGATAGCGGCCTGATGACGGTTGCACCGTTTTCAACTACTGTCAATAAAGGCGCGCTCAGTTTCGCTGCCTCTGCGAACCTTAAGGAAAAGCCAGCGATACTCAGAACGCCCGGCCCGGTAAAAATATTCGACAAAATTCAGATCAATCAGCAAACTACCGATATGCTTCTGCGGTATGTAAATCCTCTCTTTGCCGATGCCGCCGATATTTCAGGAGTCCTGACTTTCGACAGTGAGAAAATCGCATTTCCGCTTCAAACGGGTTACAAAAATGCCATCGAAATAGCCGGCACGCTTTCCATCGACAATATGCATCTTGGCGGTTCGTCCCTCCTGGGCCAGATTGTTCAGCTTGCCGGCGTCTCGCCCGATGCCAATATTACCGTTCTGCCCTGCAGGTTCGTCCTGGCCGATGGAATTCTCAGGTACGATGATATGCAGATGAACATCGACAAGAAAAGTATCAACTTCAGCGGCCAAATCGGCCTTGATAAATCTATGCAGATGACCGTTACGCTCCCCTGGACACGCAATGGCCAGAGAATCAGACTCCCGCTCAAAGGCACCGTCGATAAACCAGAAATCGATATGAGCAAACTACTCGAACAGCAGCTCCAGCAGGAACTCGAAAATCAGATAAGGCAGGGCCTGGAAAAAATATTCAAATAAAGGAACACGTTATGTTCGAAAAAATGGTTTCCGTTCCGACAAGTGAACTGAGCAGATTTACACGTTTTATATTTTTTCAGATAAGACTTTGGCCTCAGTGCATAAAACTTTTGCTCAAGAACAAAGCCAACCAGCAGGCTGCGGTCCTGTCGTACAATACCATTTTTGGCATCGTGCCCCTTGCCATTGTAATGCTTCTGATTTTTAATTCCCTCGGCGCTTTTGATGAGCTCGGTTCGCCGTTGAGAAATTTTTTATACGAACAGAGCTTTATTAAAAACATTCAATATCCTGTCGATGCCAACAACCCTACCGAAAAAGTCACCCTCGCCCAGAAAATCGACGAGTTTACAGCCGGTTTTTATGATAATCTCAACAAGGGCTCAATCACAGTTATAAGCTGCGCGGTTATTATATGGGCGGCTATTGCGTTATTGAGCACTATCGAAAATTCGTTCAATATGATATGGGGCGTCGGCCGGGGCCGAAATTTCATTCAAAGGGTTACCAATTACTGGGGCTTTCTGACTCTCGGCCCATTGCTTTTCGGCGTCGCCGTTTATGTCAATGCCAGGTACAGCATTGCCGGCAATCTCAGTAAAAGCGTCTTTACTTATATTGGCCCCGTTATGCCGTTTTTGGTCGCGTTTGTCGGTCTCTTTGCGCTGTATATGCTTATGCCCAACGCGAAGGTAAGTTCGCTGGCCGCCGTTTGGGGCGCTCTTATCGCGGCCAGTGCGTGGATGTTTGCGAAATGGGCCTTCGGCCTTTACGTCGTAAAGCTTATTCCGTACAGCATCGTTTATGGCGTACTCGGTCTTATCCCGCTGGGCGTTTTATGGATTTATATCACCTGGCTCATCGTCCTTTTCGGCCTGCAGCTCACGTTTACCACCCAGAATTTAAAGACTATCGAAGAGGCCGAAAAAGCCGCTTCAAAGCGCCGGCAGGATTATTTCCTCGCCACGGATTTGCAGATAGCCGGAATTATGAAGTTTATCTATGCTGCTTTCGAAAAGAAAAACGCGCCTGTCCCATCCGAGCTTATCTGCAGCCAGTTGAATCTGCCCCCCGATTTTACCCAAAAGGTTTTAACCCATCTCGTAAAGGCGGGCCTGCTTTTAAAGACGACCGACCCGTCAACCGGTTTCGCACCTGCGACCGTTGCTGAAAATGTAAAGTTGTCTGATATTTACGATGCGGTAAAAAATGCTTCTTTTGTTGCCCCCGGCGACCAATCCGCTGTCATAAATCAGATTACCAACGATTACAAACAGACCCTTTCTCAATATACCGTAAAAAATCTGATGTGAGTTGCAAAGACACAAAAGATACAACATTCAAGAGGAAACAGGTACTTAATTAGACGCCCAGGGCGACGCCAATTTGTTTTGACTATACGGTCTGATTGTGGTAAATACTACGGGTTTTAGGGAGTTTGGCGGTATTTCTATGAATCTTGAGGACTTGCGCAGGCAGATAGACCAGATTGATTC
The DNA here is from genome assembly GCA_018828825.1 of Planctomycetota bacterium. GTDB lineage: Bacteria > Planctomycetota > Phycisphaerae > Sedimentisphaerales > UBA12454 > UBA12454. The sequence continues at coordinate 45,557 of JAHJUV010000090.1, forward strand.
AAAGCTCGTAGAGCTGTTAAATCAGCGTGCGCAAGTAGTTATAGAAATCGGCAAACTCAAGGCCGACGGCCCCGTTTACGCCCCCGACCGCGAAAAAAAGGTCTTGGAACGCATCGCTGAGCTGAATAAAGGACCTTTGCCTGACAAAACCCTAAACGCTGTTTGGCGGGAGTTGATGAGCGGCTCGTTTTTTCTCGAAAGGCCGTTGAGAATTTCGTACCTCGGCCCACAGGGCAGTTTTACGCATACCGCTTCGGTTCGCAAGTTCGGCCAAAGCGTCGAATACGAAGCCGTTATGGACATTCGTGGAATATTCGACGAGGTCGGCAAGGGACACTGCGATTTGGGTGTTGTTCCGATAGAAAATTCGTCCGGTGGCGGAGTAATCGAAACGCTCGACACGTTTGTCGATACGAGCGTGCTCATCTGCGCCGAAGTTTATATGCCGATACATCACAATCTGCTTGCAAACTGCAAGCTCGAAGAAGTTGAAAAGATTTATTCCAAGCCGGAAGTCTTCGCCCAGTGCCGGCACTGGCTGAGTATGACTTTCAAGGAGGCCAATACGATAGCTGTCGCCTCGACGGCAAAAGCGGCTCAAATGGCAGCGGAGGAAAAAAACGCCGCCGCCATCGGCTCCGACATCGCCGCCGAACTATATGGATTAAGGATGATATGCGAGAATATCGAAGATATCGCAAATAACATAACGCGGTTCTTAATCATCAGCAAGGAGGATGCAAGGCCCAGCGGCGACGATAAGACTTCGGTTCTCTTCAGCACCGCCCACAAGGCAGGCGCTCTTGCCGATGTGCTGGACGTCTTCAAGAAAAAAGAGGTCAACCTTACGAATATCGAATCCCGCCCGAGCAAGAAAAGGCAGTGGGAGTATTATTTCTTCGTCGATTGCCAGGGACACCGCAAAGACGAAAAAATTATAGATTGTCTCAACGAAGTAAGACAGCATTGTCTGCAGCTTTCCGTGCTCGGCAGCTATCCCAGAACTGACACATTGTTGGAATAATTTTCGGAGAACAGAATAATGAGAAAACCGTTCATAGGCGGCAACTGGAAAATGAATACCGACGGCAAAAACGCTGTCGAACTTGCCAAAGGCGTAGCCCAAGGCTGCGCCGGCGTAATTGACAAGGTTGATGTCTCTGTCTGCCCGCCTTTTGTATATCTTTCAGCGGTGAAACAGGCTCTCGGCTCATCGAATATCGGCCTCGGCGCACAGAATGTTTATTTCGAGGCGAAAGGCGCCTTTACAGGCGAAGTGAGCTGCCAAATGCTGAAAGACGTCGGCTGTAAAGATGTCCTCATCGGTCATTCAGAAAGAAGACACGTTATCAAGGAAACTGATGCGCTGATTAACAAAAAACTCATCGCCGCGATAGAGGCGTCCCTGCTGCCGATATTCTGCGTCGGCGAGCTTCTCGAAGAACGAAAAGCCGGAAAAACCGAACAGGTAGTTAAAGAGCAGATACAAAAAGGTATGGCGGGCATATCTGTCGAAAAGGCAAAAGCGGTTACTATCGCTTATGAGCCCGTCTGGGCAATCGGCACAGGCGTCAACGCCACCCCGAACCAGGCGCAGGAAGTTCATTTAATGATTCGACAGCTTATCGCTTCGATGTATAATAAGGACTTTGCCGCACAAATCAGGATTCAGTACGGCGGCTCGGCGAAGCCCGACAATGCCGCCGAATTGATGACTCAGCCGGATATCGACGGTCTGCTGGTCGGCGGCGCAAGCCTTAAAGCCGATGATTTTACCGCTATTGTTAAAGCGGCTGCTCCGGTAAAAAAATAAAAACCGTTAAAATATAAATAATGAATCTAATTTTTCAGGGATAATAAAATGATTGATTTTGCATTGGCCGCGGTGCCGTTCGTAATGAAAGTCGTGGTTGCTCTCTGGGCAATCATAGCGGTGGTTTTGGTTCTTCTCGTTCTTATTCAGAAAGGCCGGGGCGGCGGGCTCGGCAGCGCTTTCGGCGGAATCGGGAATTCTCTGCTCGGTACAAAGACCGGAGACTTTCTTACGTGGGTTACTATTTGTCTGGTAGCTGTGTGGCTCTTATTGAGTGTTGTTGCGGCCAAGTGGTTCAAGCCGCAGGCAAGCGAATTTCTCCAGAGCAGACCGGCGACTTCAGCGCCTGCCGCTATGCCGGTTCAGCCCGAAGCGCCTCTGGCCGAACAGCAGGTACCGATTCAGGCACCGGCCGCAGCGCAGCCAAATACTCCGGTAAACTAAATATAAAGGTAAATATATGTTGAACAGTATGACAGGATTTGCGCGTGTATGCCGGGAGATAGACGGCATAAGTTATGCGGTCGAGATAAAAACGGTTAATAACCGTTATTTCAAGCCGGGCATCAGGCTGCCGGATTCCGCTACGTTTCTTGAGCAGGATATTGAAAAGCTCCTGCGTCAGAATATCTATCGCGGTGCGGTCAATTGCCAGTTGCGGTATAAAAACGTCAGCGGCGAGCCTATGTTCGACATAGATTCCGCTGCTTTGAAGAGTTATGTGGAAAAATTAAACGACATCCAGCCCAGCAGTGGCGTCCAGTGCGGCATAAATCTTGCCGATTTGCTTCTGTTGCCCGGCGTTGTAAGACCGCAGGAGCCTGAAAATGGAAAGGCTCAGCAGGTTCGAAAAGCCGTCATTGAAGTAACGACCCAAGCCGTCGAGCAGCTCAAAAAAATGCGCGCACAGGAAGGTCAGTCGCTTGCCGACGACCTCAAGCGGCAGTGTAACAAAATAACTCAGCTTCTTGAGGGTATAAAGTCTCGCGGCAAGGTGGTAATCGGCGAATACCAGGAAAGACTTGCCTCCCGTGTTAAGGACCTGCTTGCAAATGCTCGTCTTGAGCTTGACAGCGCGACTCTTGCAAGAGAAGTGGCGCTTTTTGCCGATAGGAGCGATATAAGCGAAGAAATTATCAGGCTCGGTTCGCATATCGAGCAGTTTCTTGCGAGCTGCCGGTCGGACGAATATGCCGGAAGGAAACTCGATTTTATCGCACAGGAAATGCTGCGGGAAGCTAACACCATCGCGAGCAAGGCTTCGGACGCGAAAATTTGTTCTGATGTGGTCGAAATAAAATCCTGCATTGAACGTATCAAGGAACAGGTGCAAAACATTGAGTAATCAGGAACACAACCCTGTCGAACAGCAGGTAATCGTTATAAGCGGGCCCAGTGGTGTAGGCAAAAGCACTATCTGTGGCGAGCTTGTTCAACGGCTTGATAATATTTATCTGAGTGTGTCTGCAACGACACGCGAGAAAAAGGATAGTGAGCAGCAGGACAGAGAGTATCATTTTATCAGCACCGAAGAGTTTGAAAGACAGATAGAGGCCGATAATTTTATCGAATACGCTAAAGTGTTCGGGAATTTATATGGTACGCCGAAAGACAAACTTGCCCAGGCTCTTGACCAGGGGAAAACAGTTGTATTGGAAATTGATGTTCAGGGTGCACTGCAGGTAAAGAAACTGTATCCTGAGGCGAAGTTGATTTTTATTTTTCCGCCGAAGCAGACGGAACTTCAAAATCGCATAAACGGTCGAGGCAGGGACGATGAAAAAGATATTGAAAAGAGACTTGCCGGAGCGGGCATAGAAATGGCCGCAGGTTGGCAGCATTATAAACATATAGTGATTAACGATAATCTGACTCATGCGGTAGAAGAAGTTATACAGATAATTAAAAAATCCGGAGAATAAATTATGATAGATGAACTGAAGAACAAGGAAATTTTTGAAAAAATCGGCGGCGCGTTCAAGGTCTCTGCCCTGATACAGAAAAGAATGGCCGAGATCCTCGAAGGCTCAAGGCCGCTTATCGAAAACACGGAAGGTAAAACGATGATGGAGATAATCGTCGAGGAAATTATGCAGGATAAGATTACCGCCGATTATGCCCCTGAGTCGCCAAAGGCCGATATCCCCAAATTATAGGTATCTAAACAATGGCACAGAAAAATTCTGCAATCAGCGGTTTGAAGGTTCTGCTCGGCGTAAGCGGCGGCGTTGCCGTCTATAAGGCCGTTGACCTTGCCAGCAAGCTTACAGCGGCCGGTGTTCTCGTCGATACCGTTATGACCGAAAACGCTTGCAGATTCGTTCTGCCGAAAAGTTTCGAGGCTGTAACAGCACGGCCGGTTTATACGAGTATGTGGGAAAACCCGGCTGGTTTCCAGATTGAGCATATCCATCTTACCGACAGTGCCGATATCGTTGTCGTCGCTCCGGCCACGGCGAATATCATCGGCAAGACCGCAAACGGCATCTGCGACGACCTTCTGAGCACAACGCTGTGTGCCTGCTCGCAGAAAAAGGTCCTGTTTGCACCGGCAATGAATGAAAAAATGTGGACAAATCCCACCGTCGGAAAAAATATCGAGACGTTAAAAAAAATGGGCTTTGAGATAATCGGTCCTGAAAAAGGCAGATTAGCCTGCGGAACCGAAGGCATCGGCAGAATGTCGGAAGTGCCGGAAATAATTGCGCAAATCGAAAAGATAGCGAAAAAGAATAAATAGCAGCGAAAAATTCTAAATACTAAATCCTAAACTCTAAACAAATTCAAAATACGAAATACTAATGTTCAAATTGAAAAAATGTTTATACTTTGATGATTTGAATTTATAAATTGGAATTTATTTAGGATTTAGATATTAGGATTTAGAAATTAATTTTGAGTCATTATGATTAAAAATTTACATCTCTTAATTACAGCGGGGGGCACAAGAGAATATATCGACCCTGTCCGTTTCATTTCCAACGCAAGCAACGGCAAAATGGGATTCGCGCTTGCCGATGCCGCCGCCAAGGCCGGTCATAAAGTTACACTTATAACCACAATCAAAAATTCCAAATTTAAAAGTGTTTATGTCGAAACGGCCGAACAAATGTTTGCAGCAGTCAGGAAATATTTCCCCAAATGTGATTGTTTGATAATGGCCGCCGCGGTTGCAGATTATACACCCGCTAAAAAATCGAAGCTGAAAATCAAAAAATCGGACAAAAATCTGACATTCAGACTGAAACCAACGGCTGATATCCTGAAATGGGCGGGGAAAAACAAAAAAAAGAATCAAATCGTTGCTGGCTTCGCTCTTGAAGATAAAAACCTGCGTAAAAACGCTGAAGAAAAACTGAAAGACAAAAAACTCGATATGATAATCGCAAATACCCCGTCAACTATCGGCGCCGAAAAAGCAGCGGTTCAAATAAAACAAAAAAACAAAAATTGGGTAACGCTGCAAAACGCAGATAAATCCTTAATTGCCAAAAAAATCGTTGCATTCATAAAATAGTCATCCCGACAAAATCGGAATTCCACAAATTTTACATTTTAAATTTTAATTTTTAAATTTTGTTATCAGTCTTTTATGCCGAGGTCTTCTTTAGTCAAAATGCTTTCGAATTTGTAACCTGCATTTGTGATATTTTCACCCGCGCCCTGTTTGCGGTCGATTACAGAAACAATCTTTTTTATCTTCGCACCGGCTTCGGTTATTATCTTCGCGGCCTCTAAAACCTGCCCACCGGTCGTCGCGATATCCTCGACAAGCAGAACAACATCGTTTTTATTTAATACGCCCTCAATCATCTTGCTTGTGCCGTAATCTTTTTTACTGTTGCGGATAATTATCCATTTTTTGCCTGTATGCATTGCCGTTGCCGCCGCCAGCGCAACGCCGCCAAGTTCAGCCCCCGCAATCATCGTAACATCGCTGCTGGCATACTTCGCAAATTCAGCGCCGAGAGCCTTCAAAATATCCGGCTGCGTCTCGAACAGATATTTATCCATATAGTATTTGCTCTTCTTGCCGCTCCGAAGCGTAAAGTCCCCCTCCAGATACGCCGTTTCCTTTATTCGCTTCGTAAGCTCTTGTTTATTCATAGGTTACGTCTTTCTTTTACACTTTAAGCACTGTCTTTTTATTAAGTTTTCCGCGATATTTTTTCAATGTCGGCGAAACGACTTCTTTAATAAATTCATCGACCTGCTGAGGCGCTCTGCCGACATAATCGCCTGCGTTCAAAACTTTTTTGAAATCCACTTTTGCAAAAGCCGCATCGTTTTTCAATCGTTCGATTAAGTCATTCGGCTTTCCGAATTTTTTGATCTGTCCGGCCGCCGCCTGTGAATGCACTCTGATTTTCTCGTGCAGTTTTTGTCTGTTTCCGCCCGCCTTGACGGCAGCCATCAGAATATTTTCAGTCGCCATAAACGGCAGTTCCGCTTCGATTCTCGCCGCTATCACTTTCGGATAAACCACAAGCCCGCTCGTCACATTAATCAAAATTTCGAGAATCCCGTCAGCCGCAAGAAATGCTTCCGGTATTACTATCCGCCGATTTGCCGAATCGTCCAGCGTCCTTTCGAGCCACTGCTCCGCCGCCGTCATCTGCGAACTGCTCGAAAGACTGATTAAAAATCTCGAAAGGGCGGTAACCCGTTCGCACCGCATCGGGTTCCTCTTATATGCCATCGCGCTTGAACCTATCTGCGATTTCTCGAATGGCTCTTCGACTTCTTTCAGGTTCGCAAGCAGCCTGATATCGTTGCATAGCTTATGGGCCGACAAGGCAATCTGCACAAGCGTATTTATCACGAGCGAATCTATCTTTCGTGAATATGTCTGGCCCGTAACGGCGCAAACCTTATCGAATCCGAACGCCTTTGCCACCATTTTATCGAGATGTTTAACCTTATTATGGCTTCCGCCGAACAGTTCGAGAAACGACGCCTGCGTTCCCGTCGTGCCTTTTACTCCTCTGAATGGAATATTTTCTATTCGGTACTCGATTTCGCTAAGGTCGCTGACAAAATCATTGCACCAAAGCGTCGCGCGTTTACCGACGGTCGTCAATTGTGCCGGCTGGAAATGTGTGAACCCCAGCGTAGGCAAATTGCGGTACTTTTTCGCAAAGCCCGCCAGAGAATTTACAAGACACGCCGTTTTGCCTGCGATAATCTGCATCGCGTTTCGCATAATTATCAAATCCGCATTGTCGCCCACATAGCAGCTTGTCGCGCCAAGGTGTATTATCGGCGCAGCTTTCGGTGCGGCATCGCCGAACGTATGAATATGTGCCATCACATCGTGCCGAAACTTTTTCTCGTATTCAGCGGCCTTATCGAATTTGATATTATCGAGATGTTTCGCCATCTGGCTGATTTGTGCCGATGAAATTTTCAGCCCAAGCTTCTTTTCCGCCTTCGCAAGCTCCAGCCACAGCCGCCGCCAGGTGGAAAACTTCTTTTGATTGCTGAAAAGTTCAGACATCTCTTTTGAAGCGTTGCGCTCGACCAGCGGAGAACTGTAAATATTATGATTTTTCATTTTTTTATATCCTAAAATTCCACTAATCAGTTTACCACAGCAAACATTTTTTGGCAATTGCAAATGCCCCTTTAATTTGTTATAAATCAGTTTCAGTGTTTAGCCCCGACCCCTGCGGTCGGGGTTTGTTATCGTGTTTGGCCCCCACCCTGTGGTGGGGGTTGTTTAGCTAAATTTTAAAGTAAAATTATGGAATTAGTCCAGCTTAAACAGAGAATTAACGACCTCAGGGCCCGGATAACAAAAATCCGGGATTGTCTTGACGTCGCTGCCAAACAGCAGCAGTTCGACCAACTCGCTCAGCAGATGTCAAAACCCGGTTTCTGGGACAATCAGGACTCCGCCAAATCCGTCGTCTCCCGCCTCAGCGCATTAAAAGCCGTCATTGAGCCCGCAATCGACGCCGAAAAGAAAATTACCGACATGGCCGAGCTTTTCGAGGTAGCCCTTGCCGAAAACAACTCCCAAATCATCTCCGATACCGAGCAGGAGCTTGGCCAACTCGAAAAAAAATGCGCCCAGATTGAGCTTACCGGTATGCTCAGCGGCCCGGATGATATGAAAAATTGCTTTTTCAGTATCCACGCCGGCGCAGGCGGAACAGAAAGCTGCGATTGGGTCAGTATGCTCCTGCGTATGTACACTCGTTTTTTCCAGCAGAACAAATTCACTTACGAAGAGCTTGATATGACCCCCGGCGAAGAAGCAGGCATCCGTTCCATTACACTCAAAGTCGCTGGCCCCTTTGCATTTGGCAAGCTTTCCTGCGAGTCCGGCGTCCATCGTCTCGTCAGGATAAGTCCTTTTGACGCCAACAAACGCCGCCATACAAGTTTCGCCGCAGTTGACGTTATGCCTGAATACGATGACGATATAGATATCGAAATAGATGAGAAGGATTTGCGAATCGATTTTTATCGTGCCGGCGGCGCTGGCGGCCAGCACGTCAACAAAACAAGTTCGGCCGTCCGCATTACTCACGCCCCGTCAGGAATTGTTACCCAGTGCCAGAGCGACCGCTCCCAGCATCGCAACAAGGCCGAAGCGATGAAAATGCTCAAGGCCAAATTATATATGCTCGAGCAGCAGAAGCGCGACGCCGAAGTCGCCAAACTCTACGGCAGCAAAGGCGAAATCGCATGGGGCAACCAGATTCGAAGCTACGTCCTCCAGCCTTACCAGATGGTTAAGGACCACCGTACTGACTGCCAGACCGGAAAAGTTGACGCCGTCCTCGATGGCGATATAGAAGATTTCATAGATAGTTATTTGCAGTACCGCGCCGAAAAAAAACATAAACACCACGATTAACCCCCGCACCGGAGTTTACCCCTGCGAAGGCAGGGGGCGGGGAAATACCCTGCCTTGCAGGGTCGTTTTGATTCGTGCCGGGGGTGTTTAAATCGGTTAGCCCTGCCATCACGATGGCAGGGTTATTTAGCCCGCCTGCCTGCTGGCGGGTTCGCCGTCATTGCGAGGCCGCTTCGGCCGCGGCAATCTCGTTTGTCATTTCCTTAATTTTTTCTCGTTGAGTTTTTTAAAAAAAAGAGATATAATTCTTACGAAGCAACGAGGAATTGCATCAGGAACTTGTTATACTGAAAAAGAAGTCTGTGTTTCTTGTTTTATACAGACGGCATAAGCATTGTTGGGATTTCAGAAACGGAAGCTAATCAATGAATTATGTAATGATTCTCGTCGGGGCGATGTTATCTTTCCTGTCGTACAGATGGTCATTTTACTATAGGTGCAACCCAAATTACTACCGGCTTAAAGGCCGCTCTGAGGTCACCCAGCTTTGGTTTGAGACTGCATCAAATGTAATATTCTTTGGTGGGTACGGTCTTATCATTTTCTCAAGTGGTTTTCGTCTATCCCGAATTGGAATCAATCTTGGAATAGTTATCCTTCTTCACTTTGTCGTGTTCCCAATTCTTGGACCGAGGTGGAGGCGGAGAGAGAAAGAAAATCCCAACAACGGAACCACCCCAAGAAGCCAATAGTTGGGTGAGAATTAAAGGGGCCAGAGGGGGTGTTGAAAAAGTCACACAAATTTTCCCTAAGCAGCTATTCTCGAAATTACAAAATCTTTCCGCCATTGCAACAAAACACGGCTGTAAATTAATTCCATTAAGCCAAAATCGCTTCGATGTCTGTTTTTGTTACGCA
>JAHJUV010000091.1 GCA_018828825.1 Planctomycetota bacterium
AGGCGTTTCGGAGAATCAAACTCGCAGAAGGTGTACATACCCTCGTTGACCCTGAAGATTACGAAAAATTATCCCAATACAACTGGCAGCTTAGTGAGAATAAAAGTAAGAATCGCTATGCCGTAAGGCTGGAGGGGAGACAAATTATATCAATGCATCGGGAGATTATGAACGCACCGGCCGGGATGGTCGTGCATCATAACGACAGCAACGGACTTAACAACACAAAGTCAAATCTCGATATTATAACCCTGACAGAAAATAACAGGTGCAGCAGAAAAACAAGGAAGCAGACCAGCTCAAAATATAAAGGAGTCAGTTTTCATAAACCGAACGGAAAATGGCGAGCAGGTATAAAATCCGGCGGCAAATTCAAACATCTGGGTTGCTTCGAAAACGAAGAAGACGCGGCCAGAGCCTATGACGCCGCGGCAAAAATTTATCACGGCGAATTTGCTGTTTTGAACTTTCCGGACGAGGAAGAAGACAACAGGCTCGAATGTATCACCTCGTCAGCAGCTCGAACTCCTCCGGGCTGAGTGTCTGTCTTAATTTCTGCAGGGCCTTGAGCTCGATTTGGCGGACGCGCTCCTTGCTGACGCCTAAATCGGAGCCGATTTGCTTTAGGGTCTTGAACTGTTTTTTGACCATTGTGCCGGCAAGGCCGAAATGGTAGCGGATGACGTGCTGCTCGCGCTCGGTGAGATTGTTTTCGATGACCTGCATAAGGCTCTTGTGTGCGGTTTCGATTTCCTCGATTTCGCTCACCTTGGCGGCTATCAGGTGCGCCTGTTCGTCGGACTGTTCGGAAATCATCCTGCCGCGGGCGGCCTCGGCGGGCAGGTAATGGGCAAAATCCCTGGCGATAATCCACGAGGCGTAAGTGCTGAAGCGAAAGCCTTTGGTATAATCGAATTTTTCCACCGCGCGCATCAGGGCCATATTGCCTTCGCTGACCAAATCCTGGACATTTGCGCCGGTTGCATGGCGGCCTGCGATGCTGATTACGAGTTTGAGGTTCGCTTCGATGATTATATTTTTTAACCGCTGCGATTCGGCAAGGAGCTCTTCGGCAATATGGGCGTCCCGGCCGCAGGATTTCGTCAGGCTCAATTTGCCTGTTGTCTCGGCGAACAGGAATTTCAGAAAATTATATCTTTTGAAAAGCTCTGTTTCCTGCTGGCGGTTGAGCATCGGGATTTTTTTCACGGTCTTGATAAAGTCTTCCCAGTTTTGGCGGTCGATTTTGCCCTGGGGGTCGGAAAGAATCTTTCGGGGCGTTCTGCGAACGTACCCCCGGCCGGAAAGGATGTCTCGCCTTGCATCGGGTGCGAGAAATTCATCGCTGGGGATGAATTCGATTCTTGCCGCCAGCAGTTTTCTGATTCGCCGCTGGGTTATGATGCGGTAAATCGAGCTTGTGCTTTTGCCGAATTTTTCGGCAAGGGCCCCTACGCTCGCCCCTTGCTCGAACATATTAAAAATCATCGCTGCCTGGCTCGTGCCTATTACGGAATGGCGGTGGAGGAAAATCTGCTTTTTGTGATTTTTTTCGCAATCGACGATTATGCTTCGGATGGTTTCGGGCGCTCTGGCGAACTCGGCGGCGACTTTTCTTATTACTGCGGTTCTGCTCAAAGTCTTATCGCGGGCGATTTGCGATGCCCGTTCGATAATTTCGTCTTTCAGGTGCAGTGGAGTAATGCTGAAGCCGGCAGCCTTTTTGACGAGCGAAGGATTTGCCTTTACGAATTCATCGATTTGAGATTTGGTGAAGCCGGTCTTGAGGCTGCCGTCGGGGAAAAGATATTTTTTTCCGAAGAATCCTCTCTTTTGCCATCGCTCGATGGTCCTGATTGAGATGTTCAGTTTTTTTGCCGTCTCGGCCAGCGAATAGATTTTTTCCTTCTGCTTGGCGGCGGGCAGGCGAAGCCTTGCGCTGGACCTTGCGACATACATCGGCAGGCTCTCGATTAGCTCTTTGCCGGAAACCATCTCGGTCGTATGTTCTTTGGGGCGGTAGCCGGTAATCTTGAAACAGATGAATTCGAACGGATATTCCTGATTCGGCGAGGCTATTTTGTATAATTCCTCTGCCGCGGCGAGCTGTTTGAGCTGCTGCGTTTTGGGCACAAAGCTCGTCTCCATAAAGAGTTGCGACAAAATTGGGTTTTTTATCTTACGCATACGGTTATTCTACGCCAAAGGGGTTGCTAAAGTCAAGTTTTGGGGCGGATTTTCCCATTCGGCCAAGTGTCAAATTAAGGCTTATTTCCGTGCAGTCAAAAAAAACGGCACTATGAAGTGCCGTTTGGAGTGTTTTAAAATTTATTGTTTTATCAGTTGATAAGGGACTTTGCCAAATCAACAGCTGAGGCCGCATCGGCAGCGTAGCCGTCGGCTCCGATTTTGTCGGCGTAATTCTGCGTGACCGGAGCACCGCCAATCATTGTTTTTACGGCGAGGCCTGCGGCCTTGAGGGCCTTGACGGTTTTTTCCATCGAAGACATAGTCGTAGTCAGCAGCGTGCTCATACCGACGATTTTCGCGTTTGTCTCTTTCGCCTTCTGCACAAATTTTTCGTCAGAAACGTCAACGCCAAGGTCTATTACATCGAAGCCTGCACCTTTTAACATCATAGCGACGAGGTTTTTGCCGATGTCGTGCAAATCGCCTTTTACCGTTCCTATCACGGCCTTTGCTAAAGGCTGGACACCAGCTTCGACGAGCTTGGGCTCAAGGACAGCCATCGCGGCCTTCATCGCATAGGCGGCAATGAGGACTTCCGGAATATAAACTTCATTATTCTTGAACCGCTCGCCAATGACGTTCATGCCGGCAACGAGGCCGTTGTTGAGAATGTCCGCGGGCGAAAGGCCTTCGTTTATAGCGGCTTTTGTCAGTTCCAATGCGCCGGCCTGGTTGCCTTTGATTATAGCTTCACATAACGCATTCAAATCCGCCATTACCTTATCCTTTACTTAAAGAGACAATAAACTATAATTTCCAGTCCGCCTACGACGGATATTAAACCGTTTTTGGGTCAAATTATCAAGAGGGAAGTCTCAACCGTCTTTTTTTGACGTAAATTTTGGAAATAGCCACAAAGGCATCCGCCGTCGCTACGAGCTATGGCGGACAGGCAGAGAACACAGAGATTTTTACGAAAAAATGAGGGTTTTTTGGGCTAAAGGGATCTGCCCCCTCTAAAATTTTCTTCAAGGTGAAAATTTTCTAATTAAATCGGGGGTCTTTGCCTTGCTTCGAGGTTTTTTAGGCCCCGCAATTTCTTCATTGAAGCAATGAAAAAATTAAATCTAAGAAGTTCATTGGGGCGGGGTCTCCGACGAGGTTTTTGGGGGGTTATGAAAGGTTTTGACCGCCGCAGCAATTCATTATACCGTAGTGATATAGGAACCCCGCCGCAACGTGCCACGGGGCAGGCCCTGCTGCAACGTGCCGCGGGGCAAGTATTAAATTAGTGCGGGATTGACCGCCGCACCGAGTAAAGAATAATAAGTTTGGTGCGGGATTGACAAAAAGATATGAATGGTAGAAAATATGGGGGAAGAATTCAGAATACAGTAGTCAGTAGGCAGGAGAAAAATTTAAATCAAACATCTGGAAAATAAGACATGCCCAACAAGAAAAGAAAGTTTGATAAAAACGCCCCAAGATATAGAGCTGGCCGCGGAGAACTCCAAGGAGGAACAGGGGGAATTACCAAGATGTGCCCAGCGGTTGATTATCTTGAGGTCTATAAAGTAGATAAGACATTTAGGATATATACACCGGAATCATTAGATCCTGAAGAAACAGATCCTAATATGGGTTGGATGAGTAAACCTGTCGCAGATGTTGGTTCTGCCAATAAAATTGTGGCTAGAGTGTTTATCCAGGCAAGTGAAGCTATAACTAATGCCCCTTTAGCTACTGGCATCAGTAAAGATGATATATTGCGGTGTATGCATCGTTGCAAGGAACATTTATTGATATGCGAAGACAAACAAAAATGGGTTTGTAAGGAGACCGAACGAATATGTCAATTATGTTCGAAAGGTGAATTAAAAAAAGAAGGATATCACGTTGTGGACTTTCCTCAAATTGATCACTTAGAAGAATATTGTGCAGCCTTCCTCAGTAATGCGAAACTCACTATACAAACACTCGCAGAATTAATAAACAAGTTTTACAAAACTTACTTTGATGGCCCCAGATTTGATAAGATTGTTAAATGGTCAAAAAAAGCGTTAAAGCACAATGAACACTTCATGCAATGCTTAGAAAAGAATCAGCCAGGTCTGAAGTTTATTGTCGAACTTCGTAACGCTCAAGAACACCCGAAAGATAACAGAAAGCTGATCATCGAAAACTTCATCTTGAAACCGGGCAATAGGATATCCATTCCTCATTGGTATATCAATGGTGAAGAATCGAGTCCTATCCATAGCACTATGGTAGCTATGATAGATTTCCTTACTGCAGTTACAGAAAATATTTTTCTCCACTGCGTTATGGATAATATTAATAGTTCCTTCCCCTTCATTGTAAGGGTTAAAGATGATTCGTCTTTAGACCCCAACTGTCCAATTAAGTATTCAATCGAACCCAATATCATGATGAACAAAGATAATTCACCAAAATAAGGAATTGAATCTGAGAACATAGAAGTCTATTTTTGCTTGTCGCACCAATTTAAAACGAACCCCGTCATCAATTCCGCCTGTGGCGGATTTAAGATGGCGGGGCTAAACACGGATTATTTCCGCTCCTCGAACAGGTCGAGGATGAACTATGGCGGAAATTTATTTAACGAGGGAAAAATAGATTTCTATTTCCCGCCTTTGCGGGAATAAGCGATGGCGGGGGTCAAAATTGAAAAGATGAACCGATTTTATGTATATATTCTGGCAGATAAAAAAGGCGGAGATATTTATACCGGCTCAACAAGCGACTTGATTAGCAGAGTCAGCGAACATAAGAGCAACATTTTTGGGGGTTTTACAAAGGATAGCGGCATCCATAATCTTGTATATTACGAGGAATATGACGATAATCATAAAGCGGCAACCAGAGAAAGACAGATAAAAAAATGGAAGAGAGAATGGAAGATTAATCTCATCGAAAAATCGAATCCTGAGTGGAGAGATTTGTATCCTGAGTTTAAAAATCAACTTTTCAAATCATAGACCCCCTTTTTTGTGAAAAAGCGTTGTTTTTTCTCGCTTAAAAAGGATAATCAATATAATATTTCGGTTCTAAGCAAAAAATAACGGATTTCAGGATGAGCGACTATATAGTACTCGTAAAACAAGTTCCCGATATCACCCAGATAACGGATAACGCCTTTAATCTTGAGACGGGTACCCTTATCCGGTCAAGGCTTGAAAGCGTTATCAATGAGCTGGACACGCACGCCCTTGCGGTTGCGAACAGGATGAACCAGCTAAGCGAAAAACGCGGCAAGATTATCGCGCTGACGATGGGCCCGCCGATGGCGGAGGAGATTTTGCGATACTGCCTTGGGCGATGCGCGGATTCTGCGATATTGCTGACAGACCACGCGCTTGGCGGAGCGGATACCTGTGCGACGGCAAACCCGCTGGCGTTTGCGATAAGGAAAATCGCAAAGGAACTGCTCAATAATTCACAAGATTATTATATCGTAAGCGGGATGCAGTCGGTCGATGGGGACACGGCACAGGTGCCGGCACAAATAGCAGAGGAGCTGGGAGTGCCATGCGTGGCATACGCGACAAATGTCAAATACAACGAGGGCAGATTCGAGTTTACGAGAATTATCAGCGGCGGAAATCAAATCGCGGCTGTACGCTCGACGCCGGCAGTTATTACGGTAGCGAAATACGAATATCCGCTGTTCGCGACATTTGCAGGGTATCGGCAGGCGAATAAGTTCGAGCTGATACAATGGGGAGCAAATCATCTTAACGCTACGAACGTCGGCATCGACGGTTCGAGGACGCGTGTGATATCGGTTTTCCCGCCGGGCAAGACTACAAGAAAATGCCAGCACATAACAGATGCGGATGAACTGGCGAAAGTAATTATTGAAAATTTTGGTAAACAGCAAGAGGACGAGGAATCGTCCGACGGCAAATATATTCTGCCGGACAAAAGAGACAGTCTGCTGGACAGGAGTTTCGAGGGGACCAAGAAAGAAAGCGAAGACTATAAAATTTTTACCGGTATCCTTGAAAAACACGGTATAAAAAAACCGTCGGATATTACCGGAGAGGAAAAAGAAAAGATTCTCGCGGCGGCGGGTGAACACTTTCATAAAAACGCGCTGGAAGATATGCTCGAAGGACTCAAAACCACCGAGCCGATGTATCACGGGCAGGTCTGGGTTGTTGCCGAGCAGGACGAGCAGAAAATTCGTCCGTCAACATTCGAGCTTATAGGCAAAGCGAGAAGTCTTGCCGATTGTCTCGGGACACAGGTCGGCGCAGTTGTCGCGGGCGGAGACGTACAGGGATTCTGCAAGGAGCTTATCGAGGCCGGGGCCGACGAGATTTATACAATCGAACATCCGCTGCTCGAGAATTTCGACCCGAAGATTTGCGCAAAGGCAATCGCCGAGACGATAGCCGGACACTGGCCGCAAATTGTTCTCTATGCCGCGACGCCACAGGGCAGGATTTTGGCGCCGATGATTGCGTATAAACTCGGTTGCGGCCTGACGGCAGACTGCACAGGACTTGAAATAAAAGACAGCAGCAGAAAAGGACAGATAGCGATACTGATGCAGACGAGGCCGGCGCTGGGCGGAAACGTTATGGCGACGATATGCACGAAAGATTCGAAATGCCAGATGGCGACGGCAAGGCCGGGGGTGATGAAAAGACTTGAGCCGGATTCGAAACGAAAAGGCAAGATAATTAAAGAACATCCGCAGATAAGCGAAGCGGATTTGAGTCTCGACATTATCAGGACAGAAAAGGCGACGGGCAAAATCAACCTCGGCGTCGAAATTGTCGTAAGCGGCGGAAAAGGAATGCAGAGCAGAGATAATTACGACAAGCTTGTTGACCAGCTTGCCTCGGTTCTGAGCCAAAGGCTCGGCAGGGTTGCCGAAAAGGGGGCGTCGAGGGCGGCGGTCGAACAGGGATTTGCCGATAGAATTCGGCAGGTTGGACAGACCGGCACCTCAATAGGACCGAAACTGTATGTCGCGCTGGGGATATCCGGCGCAATCCAGCATATGATAGGCGTTGCCAACAGCGATATCATCGTGGCGGTCAACAGCGATGTGGCTGCGCCGATTTTCAAACACTGCGATTACTATATAACGGGAACCGTCGAAGACATTGTGCCGAAGCTCGCTGAGGCATTGGTGAAAAATATATGAACAAAACTTCAGTACTAATTGTTGGAGCGGGCCCGGCGGGTTTGGCCGCTGCTATTACATTAAAGCACCAGCAGCCCGAGACGGAAATTTGCGTAATCGACAAGGCTTCGGAGGGAGGCAATCATAATCTTTCCGGCGCGACAGTCGAGACGGACGCTTTGGCGATGCTTTTTGCACCAATAAATCCGAACTGGCGTCAATCGCCCCAGGCGCAGGAAATCCTCGGGTATAAAGTAACAAAGGATAATACGATGTTTTTTGCGGGCGATAAATTCGCATTCAATATCGCCTTTTCGATAAAGATTGCGGAAAAGCTCAATCTCAACTTTGCGCAGATGAGCCACGAAGGCAATTACATCCTGTCGATAAGCAGGCTTGTAAAGTGGCTTTGCCGAGTCGCAAAAGATATGGGCGTCGAAGTCATCCACGGTTTTGCCGCTGAGGATATAATATACGATTCGGCCCAAAATATCGCCACCGGGATAAAGCTCGTCGAGCAGGGGCTGGACAAGGGCGGAAAGAAGCAGCCTAACTATATCGCGGGCGAAACTATTTGCGCCGATGTGATTGTTCTGGCTGAGGGTTGCGACGGGCTGGTAACGGAGAAATTTATCGAAAAGGCTGGGCTGGCAAGACGAGCAAATCAGCTTTACTCGGTGGGCGTAAAAGAGATTATAAAAGTAAGCGATGAGCAGTTCAAAAAATTTACCACCGGCCGGGTCGTTCACGCGATGGGGTATCCATTGTGGACGCCTGTTCTGGGGCCGGGGATGTTCGGCGGCGGAGTAATGCACCCGGTAAGTGAAAATCATATCGCAGTCGGGATGATTGTCGGGCTGGACTGGAAATACTGCGATTTCAATCCGCAGGACGCACTGACGAATTTTAAAAATCACAGGTTCGTAAAGAAATTCATCGAAGGCGGCACAGTTGTCGAGGCCGGGGCGAAAATGATTCCTGAAGGCGGCTTTTACTCGCTGCCCCGAACGCCGCAGACCAGCGCAGTCGGAAAATCTAATGTTCTGATACTGGGCGATGCGGCGGGGTTCGTTAATATGCTCAAGATTAAGGGTCTGCACAACGCGATAAAGTCGGGCATCGCGGCAGGGCGGGCAATAGCCGGGTGCACAAGCAATCTGAACGCGGCGGCGTCGAAATATACCGAGCTTTTGAATATGTTAGGCGTAATGGAAGAATTGAAACAGGCATCAAGGTTCAGGCAAAACGTTGCGAAGCTCGGTCCGCTGTTTGGGATACCGATTTCTGTTTTCGGACAGAAAGTGCCGATGTTCAAGGTTAAAAAAGATTACGAGGTAATGACTGGCAGAAAATATAAATACAAACCGGAGAAAAATTACGACAAGACTACATTTGCCGCCCTTGCCGCGACGGAACATCGGGAAGAGCAGCCGAGCCATCTGACGATAGTCAACGGGAACACCTGTGCGCAGAAGTGCAAATCGAAATTCGATTCGCCGTGCATTACGTTCTGTCCGGCGGGCGTGTACGAAACTGTCGGCGGGCAGGTAAAGGCGGCGAACCCATCGAACTGCCTACACTGCAAGACCTGCCAGAGAAAGTGCCCGCTCGATAATATCCGCTGGACTGCTCCTGAAGGCGGAGGCGGACCGAGATATAAAAACACTTAACTGCTTTTTCAAAACATAGAGCAGAGATTGCTTCGACCTGATAAATCAGGTCTCGCAATGACAGGGTTTTTAAGCACTCCAGGGTCAAAATTTGCGTTAATCTGTATCGAAAAAACAGGACAGGCAAGATTTTTATCCACTTTTCAACCTCAAAAATTACTGCCAGTGCCAATTTGAATTTCCACCAAATAAGGGGTTCTAAAAAATTTTCTTGACACCGACCGGGGGGGTAGATTAAATCACATAATGGAGATAACCGGGTGGGACAAAAATAGAGGGCCCATCAGGGAAACGTTTGGCAAAGGACGTTGAAAATTAACAAAAAAATAACAGGAGATTTTAACAATGCATAAAAAACCTCATTCCTTTACTTTTCTGGCCTTATTTGTTTTTCTATTTGCCCAGGTATGTTTTGCTGCTGTACCGCAATCGCAACTGCAGGTGGTCGCTGAGCTTGAGCAGGCGAAAAGCTGCTACGAAACCAAAGACTACGGAAAAGCCGAACAAATCTATCAGAGTATCTTGAAACAGTACGGCGATACCGACCATGCCTTAATGGCACAAAAGGGTCTTACCATCTTGTATATCGACTGGGGTAAGATGCCACAGGCAGATGCAGCTTTCGAGGAATTGGTTGCCAACTTTACCAGGAATGCCCATATTGCAGAAGCTGTCCACGAGGTAGCAGGACACTATCGCTGGCTAAAAAAATATGAAAAGTCTAAGCAGCTTTGTCAATATGTTATAGATAACTGGCCGGGCAGTGAGTCCGCGATGTGGTCGCAAATGGGCGTGGCAATGGCAAATATCGCCCTTGGTGAACCAAACGCTGCCGCCGATGCCATTGATAAATTGCTTACCGATTTTTCCAGGAACGAGTACATAGCACAGGCCGTCCACGAAATAGCAGGACACTGTAGTTTTTTAGAGAAACATGAAAAGGCACGTGAGCTTCATCAATACGTTTTAGACAACTGGCCCCGTAGCGAACAGGCGATGTGGTCGCAGATGGGTGTGGCAGTGTCAAATATTGCCCTCGGCAAGACAGAAGCCGCTGAAACTGCTGTTGATAAATTGCTTACCGACTTTTCAAAGAACGGGTACATAGCGGATGCGGTTCGTCAGGCAGCAAATGCCCATCGCAAGTCAGGAAATTACGAAAAGGCCGACGAACTTTATAAATACGTTATAGCCAACTGGCCCGGCGATGAAAGCGCTGTGTTGGCCCGAATGGACATGGCGTTATCAAATGTTGCATCTCTTATCAACGATGGGAATGACAGCGAAGTCCAGACAGCTGTTAATAACTTAATTACTGATTTTAATGGCAATCCGGATTTACCTCAATCCGTATTTGGCATAGCAGAAACCTGTTATAGGAAGGGATTGAATGTAGGCGTTGAACAAGAGGCCGGCAATAAGGTTTTTTTGAGGAAAGCCGTCGAATTGCTCGATGGTATGGCCATGCAGGATATTTCCGACAGTATGTTCAAAGCATCTGTTTTTTATGTAAAAGGGCTTAGCTGTCGGGCTGCCGGCGATTATGCACAGGCGGCGGATGCCTTTCAAAATGCATATCAGGCAGACCCGAAGCATCAATATGCGGATTACTGTTTGTTCGCGCGAGGGTATTGTTATGAAGTACTTTTACATAATAAATTGATTTCAGAAATCCAAGCCAAACCTATTATTAATTTACAGTATACCAAGTTGCTTGCGGATTGTCCGCGAAGTCAATACGCACCATACGCAAGTGATTGGCTGCAAAGTAATCAATAAGACAAGTTTTAACTGCCTTTTAAAGAAAAGGAGTATAAAAATGAATACTCGTAATAAATATTGTTTTCTGACCCTTGCAGTAATTGGGATAATCTGTTTATGTTTTATGCGGGCGATAGCTTGTCCTCCGCCCCCGCCAAATAATCCACCCAAAGCTAATAGTTCCCCGAGCAGCGAACAAAACAATGACCCGGATGATCCGAATAATTCAGGTGGAGACCCAAATAAACCGTCACAAGGCAATCCAAATGATGAAGACCCTACAGGGGCCGATCCGGTTCGTCTTGTTAACGGAAAGTTCGCTTATTCGGCGGCCGATTTGGTTGTTAAAGGCAGAAAACTCGATGTTGCGATTCGAAGGTCTTACCAGAATGATTTTACTGCGTATGGGACAGTTAATTTTATAGGCGACGGTTCTGATACAGACGGCTGGATTACTCAGTATCAGTGGGTATTTCCGCCGGAGGCTTATGATATTTCAGGGGCAGACACAAATACGCCAAGCTGTAGATTTACAGTTCCGGGCATATATCACTGCTCATACAGGGTGAAAGACAACTGTGGGACGTGGTCGCAGTTTGTCGATTTTAACACACCTGTTAATCCGGACGGCAAATCAGGCCGTTTCGGCTACAACTGGGATATGAATTACAACTTGAAAGTGATTGAGGTGAACGAAACTTCAGTTATTTTTTATGACGGTCAGAACCACAGAGTTGCTTATAATAAAATCAATGGTTCAAAATATACCGGCCCGGCGCATATTTTGGATTACTTTTTAAAAGAAGACAGCTTGTTTACATTATACGAAAGTGGCGGAACGAAATATAAATTTGACCCAAATGGCTGCATATCCCAAATAGAAGACCGCTCAGGTAATACCGTTAGTTTTTCCTATACCGGAAGCGGTCTGTATAAAAAGCTGACAACAATAACGGATGATTTAAACAGAAATATCACATTAACGTATAACAGCGATGGCTTGCTGTCAACAATTACGGATTTTGCAGGCAGGACCTGGACTTATACCTACGATTCAGCGAAAAATAATCTTTTGACGGTAACCACTCCGGCGACAAGTGATGACCCAAACGGCTTAACAACAGCGTATTCCTATGATTTGAGGCACAATCTCCAAACCATTACAGACGCCAAGGGCCAGGTATGGCTTGCTAACAGCTATGATTCTTTTGACAGGGTCGAGACGCAGACTCTCGGCGATGCAAACTATGTGTTAGTTTACGACCCTAATAACGGCAGAACAACGGTAATCGACCGCAAAGGCAATATCAACATGGTTTATTACGATTCCATCGGCAATACTGTCAGGTCGATTGATTCGAACAGTGCAGGCTCAGATGACCCTTATAGTTATATAACCGCATATGAGTATGACCCAGATACTGAAAAAGTCAGCAGGATGTTATTTCCGAAAGGCAACTGGGTAAAATACGAGTATGATGATAATGGCAATGTTCTGCGTATGATAGCCGAGCCGAACAATGGCGATGCGAATATTATAACTTCGTACACTTATGAACCTAACTTTGACTTTGTTGCGACTATTACCGATGCGGAAAATAATACAACAACCTTCGATTACAACGAA
>JAHJUV010000092.1 GCA_018828825.1 Planctomycetota bacterium
GTTTTGCCCGTTCTGGGCGGAGCAACTATCAGACCTCTCTGTCCTTTTCCGACAGGTGTTATAAGGTCGATAATCCGCATATTAAGCTCCTCCGGTTTGGTTTCGAGTATGAATCTTTTTTCGGGATGAAGAGGCGTAAGGTCGCTGAAATTGACCTTTTCAGAAAGTCTGTCCGGCTCCTCATAGTTAATCGCCTCGACCCGCAGGAGGGCAAAATATTTTTCCGATTCTTTCGGCGGACGAATCTGACCGCTGACTACCGCACCGGTACGAATGCCGAATCTTTTTATCTGAGAAGGTGAAACATATATATCGTCCGGGCTGGACAGGTAATTGTAATCGGGATTGCGCAGGAAGCCGTAACCGTCGGGCAGGACTTCGAGAACACCTTCGCCGTACATCAGGCCGTTCTGCTGGATACGCTCTTTGAGTATCTTGAAGATAAGCTCCTGCTTCTTCATACCTGTAAATTCTTTTACACCTTCTCTTTTACAGACTTCGTGCAGTTCAGCCACAGTCATTCTCTGAAGGTCGGTTATATGGAGATTGCCCCGTTTGATTCGCTCGTATTTGGCGTGGGTTGACTCGTGTTCGGTCTTTTTGTCCTTGTCGCCATTTTCTACAGCACCATTAGCCTGACCGTTGGCTATGGGCTTTTCGGCACCATTATTCTGCTTGGGGGCCTGCTCGGCCTGGGTCTGCTGGTCGCTGTCTACCGGCTGTTCCTGGTCAACATTTTTGGAGACATTTTTGCGTTTTCTCGGCATTTTATCATCGGCTTTTGTTGTCGCCTTAGCCATTTTAACTCCTTTATAAAATTATTATGTGTTAAGTTCTGATATTTGTATGTTCAAAAAATAAAACGTTCTTCTCTCTGCGTCTGAACTACAGACAAACCCTTCAAGGCAAAATCCCGCTCATGGAACAACCTGTCCGCCACAGGCGGATAAATTTGATTTGCCGTCATATTATGTAAAAACTAAATGTGATTTTACACGTCCCGCTGATGCAATTACATACAATTTTAAACGCCTACTCTATTGATATTAAAGCGGGAAAAATCTCGCCGATCTGTTTAGTCAGCTCTGAAAGGCCATTATTATTATCTACCATATAATGAGATATCTTTGCTTTTTTGTCCAGAGAAATTTGGAAATTTTCTCTTTTTTTTAGCTGATTTTCGTCTAAAACCCCTTTTTTTGAGGCCCTTTCGAGCTTTATCAGGCGGTCGCAATTGACAAAAATAAGCTTATCGCACCTCTTTTCCCAGCCTGCCTCCAGCAGCAAAGGGGCATCCAAAACTATCGCCTTTACCCGACTGTCATTTTGGTATTGCGAGATTAATTCTTCGGTTCTTTTTAAGACTTTTGGGTGGACTATGGCATTTATCGCCTCGACAGAGGCCCTGTCAGTAAAAACCATTTCAGCAAGTTTTGCCCTGTCAACCCGCCCTTCGGCATCGAAAACACTGTCGCCGAACCCATTGCGAATTTGCTGTTTGACATCATCGGTCTGGAGAAACTGTTTGGCAATGGCATCGGCATCGATGACGGCACAACCTCGGTTTTCGAGCTCCTTTGCGACCGTGCTTTTGCCGGACGCTATGCCGCCGAGTATTCCGATTACAGGTTTTTTATTCTCTTTTTGCACGGGAAAATAATAGCCACCAAGACACAAAGGCACAAAGAAAAAATATATTACATATAAATTAAAAAACTTAGTGTCTTTGTGCCTTAGTGGCTAAATGCCCAGGAGAGGATTCGAACCTCCACAAGCCGAAGCTCACCAGCCCCTCAAGCTGGCGCGTCTGCCAGTTCCGCCACCTGGGCAAGGTTTAAGCCGCTATGTTACCGAAAAAAAGGACAGAATCAAGGGTATTTTTAAAGGCCTGATTTTAAGGAAACGCTTTTCCGTTCTATTCCGCCGGTCTGGTCTCGCCGAAAACAAGCTGCAGACGAGGGCTGAAAACAAAGCCGTTTGCCTTGCACAGTTCGACAATAAGCGGACTTTTTTTAATATATTCCGAAACATCCCCTGCCTGCGGCATAAGCAAAACTTTCGAGCGGTCAATGTCCTTTAAATAATCAACTATCTGGTGAACTTCAGCGACGTCCTCTATCTTTTCTATCACAAATTTTAACTGGTAATCGTAATTTCCGACAAGTCCTTTAAGCTGGTCGATTTTTAAATATTTATCTTTGTCCTGTTGGCCGTCGCAGGCGTTGCTGGTTTTGGGGCTAATGCTCATCAGGTCGCAGGCAAGACCTGACACAAATTTAATACCCGCCGTTTCGATGGTAATGTGAATATTATTCTCTTTCATCTTTTCGCAAAGCAGAGAAATGTGGGGACTAATCATCGGCTCGCCGCCGGTAATGACCGCGTATTTCGGCGAATGTTTCATTACTTTTTTCATTATTTCGTCGATTGACATTTTTGTCCCGGCTCTTGCATCAAGAGCATATTTGGTATCGCAGTAGTTGCACCGTAGCGGACAGCCTGCAAGTCTTATAAACACACTGGCTCTGCCGGCAAGAAGGCCTTCGCCCTGGATTGAATAGAAAATTTCAGAGATTTGGATTTCAGTGTTTTGCATATTTGAGGGGGTCTTTAAGGCGAGCCTGTGCAAAGCCCTTTAGTCGCAATTGACAGGAATCGCATCTGCCGCAGGATTTGCCGCCTTTGGCGGGATTATAACAGCTATGAGTCAGGGCATAATTAACACCGAGGCGGGTGCCGGTTTTGACGATTTGCGATTTCGACATTTTTATAATCGGAGTATGGATTTTAAACGTGCCTTTTTTCTGTACCGTCGCCGCTGTGGCGAGATTGGCCAATTTTTCAAAGGCGGAAATATATTCGGCTCGACAATCGGGATAGCCGCTGTAGTCGGTCGCGTTTACGCCGATGAATATATCGAAAGCACTAATCGATTCGGCAAAGGCAAGGGCGAAGCTTAAAAATATCGTGTTCCTTGCCGGGACATAGGTAACAGGTATTTGGGAATGATTAATGTCCCTATCGAGCGGGATATCGATTGATTTGTCCGTCAGGGCCGAATTGGCGAAAACCGTAGGGTTAATGTCAACAATCTTATGCTGAACGGTGCCGATGTGTTTGGCGATTTTTTTGGCGGCTTTGAGCTCGACACTGTGCCGCTGGCCGTAATGAAAAGTCAGGGCAAAGCATTTGAAACCTTTGCTCTTTGCGATGGCCAGGGTCGTTGCTGAATCCAGCCCGCCGCTGAGCAGAACAACTGCTTTTTTGACCTTTTTCGCCATAAATTCGATATTACTCCACTTGCCAATATCAGGAAATTATATTATAGTATCACCGCTTAATTATAAAGACAAATTGATGAGTCCCGCACCTTCTAAATATTCAATGTACCAGGTGCATCTTTTAAAGAGTCAAAAGAATAATAGTTTGTATATCGGATATACCAAAGATATAAAACAAAGATTAGAAAAGCACAATGCAGGTCTGGTTGAATATATCAGAAAATACCTGCCTTGGACGTTAATATATTATGAAAGCTTTATTTCCTTGGAAGATGCCAAGAAACGAGAAAAATCTTTAAAATATTTTGGAAAAGCATATAGTCAGTTAAAAAATAGAATTTCGTCAAGTTTAAAGAAAGTTGAACCCTGTTCAGTAGTGTTGCGGGATGAATAAAAAGAAGGTGCGGGATGAGTGAGCCGAAAATAGAGCTTTTTGACAACCCGCGGCCGGGCCGTGAATATACGATTACCATTCACTGTCCGGAATTTACCAGCCTGTGTCCGAAAACGGGCCAGCCGGACTTCGGCGAAATAATCATCGATTACTGTCCGGATAAAAAATGTGTCGAGCTGAAAAGTCTCAAATTCTATATGCAGAGTTTCAGGAATAAAGGCATTTTTTACGAGGCCCTTACGAACCAGATACTCGACGAGCTTGTCTCGTCCTGCAAACCTGCGCGTATGAAAGTAACGTCGAAATTCACGCCGCGAGGCGGCATTACTACAGAAATTTCGGCTCAATATCCAGCTTAAGGAAGGAGGCGCCAAATATGTCAATTTCTTTCCATTGTGAATGCTGTAAAAAGAAAATTGTCGCGCCTGATGACGCAGGCGGCAAATGGGGCAAATGTCCCTACTGCAACCATCGCTGCTATGTGCCCTTACCAGAAAACGAAGGCGATGAAGAATTGAAGCTGACCCCGGTAGATGAAACCCAGGAAAAGCAATACGAGCAGATGATGAAGGAAACCCACAATATTACCGAATCGCTTCTGCACGAAACGAAAGAACCGGACGATACCGACACGCCCAAAAATGCGAATGAAAAAGACCTTGCTGCTCTAATAGTCAGATATCTCAGACTAATGGCCGACGGTTCGCTTGACGAGGCCCGCAAAGTCGCCGAGCAAATTATGGTCAATAAGGCCTCGGCAAAAACAGCCCTCGAAAACCTTTTAAAACAGAAAAGACCTGCTGCCCAACTGCAGGACATACCACAGAAGGTCCTTGAAGGCTTTATCAAAACTATGCTCGCAAAAATCAATTAAAGGGGAAACAAAATGTCTCGAAACCGGCTCAAGTAAGGAGCAAATTCTCGAAGCAGCATCGGTGGCGGTAGTAATGGGCGGCGGGCCGGCCTATATGTACGTCATTGAAGTTATGGACGCTTTAGAGGCATTGGGACAGTAAGAAATTATCCCCGGTTTCTTTTACAGATAAGTGCGTTTCTCCTGATTCGCCGAAAACCGGTGCGTTTCATCGGTGAATTTGCCGTGAAATTTTCAAAATCCGCTTTCGACCAATTCAGGACATTATCTATTTCAAACTTGACCTTTCGTGCCGTAAAACCATATTTTTGCTTTTTACCCAAAGGAGCTTTTTCGTTATAAGGACAAACCATCAAACACTGTTCGCAGCCGAAAAGATGAGAATCCATCTTGTCTTTCAGTTCGGGACTTATCCTGCCCTTATGCTCAATCGTAAGATAGCTTATACATCTGCGGGCATCAAATTGTCCATCCGCCAAAGCACCGGTCGGACAGGCATCGATACATTTTCGGCAGTTTTCGCAGGACAGTCCTTCGATGGGTTTGTCCGGCTTTAACGGCAGATTGGTTATAAGCTCGCCAAGCAGTAAAAACGAGCCGAGTTTCGGATTGATAAGCAAACTGTTTTTTCCTATGAATCCCAAACCGGCCCGCACCGCCAAAGCCTTTTCCGCGAGCGGCGAAGAATCGACGCATATCTTGAATTTCAGATTTTTATCTCTGCTTTTCAGGAAATCGGCAAGGACGCGAAGTTTTTCCTTTATGAATTTATGATAATCGGGATAGAGGGCATAAGAAGCGATTTCGAGCGAGTTTTTGGAGGCAGGCTGCGGCAGTTTATAATTAATTGCGACGCATATTACGGATTTCACACCCGGCAGAATAGAAACAGGACTGAACCGCTGTTCGATATTCCCGGCCAAGTAATCCATTTGGCCGTTACGGCCTGCATTGAGCCATTTTTTGTATTCTTTGATTTGCCCCGAGTCGATGTCTTTTGCGGAAGTTATGCCTGCAAGGTCAAAGCCCAGCGAAAAGGCTTTCTGCTTTATTTCCTTTTCGAATCCCATTGCTTTTCAGCTTATCGGCCAATCGCCGGTGAAAACTTCCGCCGCCGGACCTGTCATATAAACGCAGTTATCTTCCTGCGACCATTCGAGCCGAAGATCTCCGCCGGGCAGATGGGCCGTAACACCCCTGCCGCATCTGTCTGTAAGAACAGCGGCCGCGCAGCAGGCGCTTGCGCCTGTACCGCAGGCAAGAGTAATGCCGCTGCCCCTTTCCCAAGTCCGCATCGTAAATTCTTTTCGCGAATCGACCCTGACGAAGTGGGCGTTTACCCTCTCTGGGAAAAGCTCGTGATGTTCGATAACCGGCCCGACTTTTTCAAGATTAACCGCGTCCAAATCGTCAACGAAAAATACCACGTGGGGATTTCCCATCGAAACGCACGTCATCAGCATACGCTGACCACCGACGTCTATGGCCGCTTCGATTACACTGTCTCCGTCGATGGCCACCGGAATTTTCGCAGGTTCGAGAATCGGCCGGCCCATATTGACACGGATTTGTTCGACTTTGTCTTTTTTGTCAATCTCAAGTCCGAGGGTAAGTACGCCCCTGCCGGTCTCGACTGTCATAGCCGAATTTTTGCTTTTTACGAGTTTGTGCTCGTAAGCGTATTTGGCGACGCACCGGATTCCGTTGCCGCACATTTGTGCTTCGGAGCCGTCGGCGTTGAAAATTCTCATTTTCACGTCCGCTATTTCAGACGGGCATATCAGAATCAGGCCATCGCCGCCGATGCCGCGGTGGCGGTCGCTTATAACAGGCGAGATTTTCTCCGGGCCGACTACTTTTTCTTCAAAGCAGTTGACAAAAATATAATCGTTGCCCAATCCGTGCATCTTTGTAAAACGCATATAACCCTCAAAATTGACAGACTTTCAACACATTAAAATACTAAAAATGCTGGAAAAATAAAGATTATTTTCAAACTTTCCCCCTCCTCTGGTCCCCGGTGCGGCAAACTTGAAATGTGCTATTTGGGGGCAAACTCCTTTTTGCGCGTTTCCATCTGTGCCTTGAGCCTTGCGATAATGGAAGAGTGCATCTGCGAAACTCTCGATTCGGACAAATCGAGGGTCGCGCCTATTTCCTTCATAGTCATTTCCTCATAGTAATAGAGAACCAGGATGAGCCTTTCGGCCCTGCTCAAGCCTTTGGTTAAAAGGCCCTTGAGGTCCCGCTTCTGTGCCTCAGTCATCGGGTCTTCGCTCTTTTTGTCCTCGATTACATCTATCTCACAGATATCGTTGTCGCCGTTGAAATCAAGACTCGTGCTAAGCGATACAAGGCCGGTAGCACTTGCGTCCCGCTGGAGACGGCGAAAATCTTCCATATTAAGTTCAAGCTCACTTGCGATTTCCTGTTCTGTCGGGACCCTGCCCAGATGAGCTTCAAGCGTTCTTGTAGCGTTTCCGAGCTGGTGCGCCCTTGCCCTGACCAGACGCGGCACCCAATCCATACTCCGCAGCTCATCAAGAATAGCGCCTCTTACACGCGGCGTGCAGTATGTGGCGAATTTCACCCCTCTTTTCGGGTCGAATGCATCTATCGCATCCATTAATCCGAATATGCCGGCACTGATAAGGTCGTCAACTTCCACCTTGTCCGGCAGTTTGACATATATACGTTCCGCCGTGTATTTGACCAGCGGCAGATAATACTCCATCAGTTTGTTTCGCAGCTCTTCAGACCGCTTCTTAAAAAACTTTTTCCATATGGCATCAATATCGATTTCTGCTGCTGCTTTTTTTGTTGCCGGCATTTGCATATCCTCCAAAAATTTCGGACGGCCATAAGGTCCTATAAGCCGCCAAAAACACAATTAAGTTCGTTCAAGATGTATCGTTTAAACCGAATTTAACGCCTTTAACGCCTACTTTTATATATCGACCCTTTAAAAAGGGCTGTTTAATTAGAAAAACCAGTTAACAACTTTTCTGAAAAATCCTTCATCGGACGAGCAGGACAACGGTACTCGGCTGATTCTGGCGGCTACGCCCATAAGAACCTTAGTTGAAGAGCTTTTTGGATAGGCCAGCACAACAGGCGCTCTTTTTTGAACAGACAGGCTTACGTGATCATCTTTCACCATAACTCCGGCCATATTCAGTTTGACGTTAAGAAACTGGGCCGCTGCCGAAGCGATTTGCCTGTAGATTTTTTTGCCCTGATTAACATCGTGCGCCATATTAACCAGCAGGCTCGTCCTGCCTTCATATTTATTGATTGTCAGCACCTTTAAAAGCGTATAAACATCCGTTATCGCGGCCGGGTCAGGCGTTCCTATAAGCAATGTATGGTCGGAAGCCATACAGAACGCCAAAACGGTTTTTCCGATACCCGCCGCCGTATCGACTATAACGATATCGTAGTTATCAGCCAGACTGTCCAATGCGGCGACGATTCTTTCCCTTGTGAAATCCGTCATATGGGTCAGGTATTCCATTCCCGAGAACCCGCAGTAAATATCAACACCTTCACAGACAGGCTGGGATATTTCATCCAGTTTTTTCGCGCCCCTGATAAAATGAGACAGATTATATTTGCTGGAGATACCGAGGACGATATCGAGGTTTGCGAGGCCGAAATCGGCATCGAGAATTGCCACCCTTTTTCCCGCCGCGGCAAGACATATCGCAAGGTTTGCAGCAACATTGGTCTTGCCCACTCCTCCTTTTCCGCTGGCTACAGTTAAAATCTTCGCCTTCTGGCCGCTGCCGGCGGCAAGTGCTGCCAACTCTTGAACGCTTCCCTGGTTCATTTATTCCTCCATGCACATCCGTTTGTAAATATATAACTGCTTATCTAATAGATACTTATACTTTGTTTTCAACCGAATCGCTTCTGGCCGGCTCCCGCGTGCGGCAAAGTTTGTGCTCCAGCAGGGCGCAGGCGGTTTTATTGTTTATCGAGTTCTCTTTCAGCCTGTTTTTCTGGAGCTGAATGTACGCCTCGAAATCACTTACCATCAGCCCGGCGGCCTCGGTGTCAATTTGAGGCTCCAACCTGAAATCCCCGTCCGGCAAAAAGTTGATTGTTTGGCTGTCGCACAAAGCCAGCCGTTTGTTTCTCTGATGTTCGGTCAGCGCCGCTGAAATGACTTTCGCGAAATCTTCCGCATCGATATACCGTGGAACAAAACCTGCGGAACGGCAATTTCGAATATTATCGGAAATCACGGTATGACGAATATGGGTGAACTGAATAATCTTGACAAGTATTTCATCTACGTTGTCTTGTATCAGCGACGACAATTCCATTTGCCATGTCTCGTTAGTCAATTCAGTTTCCCTGTAATTTTACGTCTGATAAATTTATCTGCCTACGGCGGATTCAGCTGCTGACGCTTCCCAGCAAATCTCTTATCTGACTCAATGTTTTTGTTTTTCTCAATTCAGCTATCTGTGAAAGTTTTTCGAAAACACTCACGTCATATAATCGATGACCGCCGTCGGTCCATAACGATTCTTTTATAAGACCCATAATCGTATAGTTGTGAATGGTCTGGCGGGAATAAGGGGTGTAACGAACTATTTCACCGATTCGATACAATTTTTCCGGAGCAGTAAAGCCTTTCTTTTCGCTCTTTTTCGAATCCGATTGATGAATCTCAAACATTGCCGAACCTTTCAGATGCAGGAACGATTTCTTAGTCCTTTAACATCGGTTCCTGCCCCGGGAAAAACAACTTTTACGTTTTGTAAAATGTAAATTAGATTATCGGAACCGTCAACAACTTTTTTTATTTTTTTTATTTTTCGCAGGTATTTTGAAGAGGTCGAAAGATTTCTTATCCTTTAAACGGCTCCGATAGCATTTGCGTGAAAGGAGTATCTTTATAATGATTTTTCTCGGACTTTCGCGGTTATATTCGGAACTTATGGCCTTTCAGCCAACTCCGCCGGAGTGATTTACTAACATCATAATGCCGGAACAATAACAACTTATTAACATAACACATTTTAGATAAGGGACTTATGAATAACAACCTTGACGAAAACAGTTTTGGGCCTCAACATCAGGCCCACACAAAAATCAGCACAGGCTGTCTGGGCATTCTTACACCCCTTGTGCAGCAGTTAAACTGCCTTAATCTGCACCAGATTGGCAATATCTGTGTTGACCAGATTCCCAAGTTTATCAATGCGCGTTATGCCTCGCTGTATATACTCGATGAGGAAAGCGATATGCTGCACCTTGAAAATCACAACCACCCCTACCTGATTAATAACATAGTGTCGTTGAACCAGGCAAACTTGTCGCCTATGATAAAAGCGGTTCGCAGCAAAGATCTTATCGTCACCGAAAACATAGAACTCCTCAAGACACCGGAAAAACACTATCACCTCAGCAACTACGGGTCTGGGACCTGCATTATTGCCCCGCTTATTTGTCATAACAAAGTGGTCGGGGTCCTTAATTTGGCCGATAAATGCGGTTCGGCCAAATTTACCAACGAAGACATAGCCGTAATCGAACTGTTCCGCCATCTTGTCGGAGCGTCTATCGGCAATATTAAACTTTTCGAGAAGACCCAGATGCAGGCCAAAACAGACGGTCTGACCGGACTGATTAACCACAAGACGTTTTATGAGCTTCTCGAAAAAGAGCTTCGCAGATGCCCGCGGTACGGCGGACAGATTGCGGTGATAATGGTCGATATAGATAACCTGAAATCCGTCAATGACACTTACGGCCATCGCGCCGGCGATGCGGCGATAAAAAAGGTCAGCAAAAAAATTTCCGCCTGCATCCGTCAAATCGATATCGCCGCCCGCTACGGCGGAGACGAATTCGCAATCATATTTCCGAACACTTCTATTTCCGAGGCTATCACCGCGGCCGAGAGAATGGTTAAGGAAGTTTCCCAGAATCCTATAACCTGGGAAGGCCATAAGATTCGGCTGTCGGTAAGCGTCGGAGTGGGCCAATATGGCGATATGTGCCCTGACGATGCAACCCGCCATAGCGACGAGGCACTTTACGCGGCCAAACAGGCCGGCAAAAACACGGTCAGGGTATTCGAAATGTCAAAAAGCGGCTAAATAATCTACCTTTTTAATCCTGTTTAAACATTCCTGTCGACAAACCTCCCAATCGGGCTATATAATACTTTCTATGCCCGAAAAAGGTAAAAATAACTCGCTTTTTTCCGAGATAGAAAAGGTAAAACTGCAGTCCAACGCCCCGCTTGCGGCGAGAATGAGACCCCGGAATCTCGATGAGTTCGCCGGCCAGAAAGACTTTATAGGCCCCGGCAAACTTTTACGCCGAATGCTCGACGCAGGCTCGGTCAGCAGTCTTATCTTTTTCGGCCCGCCGGGCACAGGCAAAACTTCGCTCGCGACGATAATCGCCAATATCACTAACGCAAAATTTCACTATTTAAGCGCCCCTGCCGCAACCGTGGCAGACATTCGGGAAGTTATCCAAAAAGCAAGAGACAGACTCATAACCGACAAAAGAAAAACCGTCCTGTTTATAGATGAAATCCACCGCTTCAATCGCGCCCAGCAGGATGTGCTTTTAAATGACGTTGAAACCGGCGTGATTATCCTTATCGGCGCGACGACGGAAAACCCATATTTTGCGGTCAATTCGCCGCTTCTTTCCAGAAGCACAATTTTCGAATTCAAGCCTTTGGAAAAATCCGAAATCATAGAACTGCTCAAAAATGCCCTGGCCGATGGCAAAAGAGGCATAGGCAGTTTAAATGTCCGCGCAACCGAAGACGGGCTCGAATACATCGCTATTATGAGCGATGGCGACGGGCGAAAGGCCCTAACGGCACTTGAAATAGGCGCAATGTCCCAAAAGAACTCCGGCATCGAATCAATAAAATTCGACATCGACGTGGCTAAGGAATCCATCCAGCAAAAGGCGATTGTCTTCGACCCGACCGGCGATTCGCATTATGACCTTGCCAGCGCGCTGCAGAAGAGTATGCGCGGCTCTGACCCGGACGCGACGGTTTACTGGCTCGCAAGGCTGATAGCAGGCGGTCAGGACCCCCGCTTCATCGCAAGGCGAATAGCGATTTGTGCCGCTGAGGATGTCGGAAACGCAGACCCGATAGCGACGGTACTGGCGGCTGCTGCGGTCCAGATATCAGAGTTTGTGGGGTTTCCCGAGGCCCAGCTTCCGCTGGCCCAGGCGGCAATTTATATTGCCTGTGCTCCGAAATCGAACGCCTCGGCAAAGGCAATCTGGGCTGCTATGAGCGATGTCAAAAACAAACGAACCATACCCGTGCCGAAGCATTTGAAGGATTCCCATTACGCAGGCGCCAAAAAGCAGGGTTACGGCACAGAATATAAATATCCCCACGATTGGCCCGATGGTTTTGTCGCCCAGGAGTACCTGCCCGGCAAAACCTCTGATTACTATATGCCTACAGCCCGAGGAAGAGAAAAAATTATGAAGGATTATTTGCAAAAACTCCAAAATTTGTTAAAAGAGGTAAAGTCCTGATTGTTAATCCAGTTAGAAATTATGAATCGCTAAAGTTGGAAATAGGAAAAAGGATTTCTAACGGGATGAATCCAGCGAAGGGATATTGAATGGACAAACAGCAGCTTCGGCAGCAAATAAGAACGCAACTTAGCAGGATGACCGGTCAGCAGCGGATAGACAAAAGTCAGAAGGCCTGTAAGGAACTGATTGAAACGCCTGAATTTCGCAAAGCCAATATGATAATGGCGTATTTGTCTTTGCCGAATGAGACTGACACGGCGCCTTTTATTCTCTACGCCTGGCAGCACAATAAAACCATCGCTGTCCCCAAGATTTCCTGGCAGCAGAGACATATGATAGCCGTTGAGATTAATTCGCTCGAAACGGGAATTGCCACCGAAGCCGGCGGGCTGAGAAATCCCGTTACCGGCGTGCCTGTCCCGCCGGAGGATATCGACCTTGTCGTAGCGCCTGCTCTTGCGTTCGACAAAAAAGGCAATCGTCTCGGCCGAGGCGGGTCCTATTATGACAGATTCTTTCAGCACGAAAAACTGCGGGCAATAAAATGCGGCTTAGCTTTTTCAGAACAGTTACTGGATAGCGTACCTGCCGTAGAACACGACCAGCCGGTTGATATGCTGATTACCGACCAGGGTGTAACTTATTTCAATAAAAAATAAATCTTAAAACTAAGGAAAAATATAAAATGGCTATTTCCGGTTACAGATTCAAGAGAAGACAAGTCATAGTTTATTACGCTGCTATCGCTATCATTGTCATTATCATTGCGGCAGAGATATTCTTCCGCCCGGCCGGTAAAAATGCGGATGAAAAAGCCGCAAACAGTCCTCAAACCGCTCAGCAGGCCGTTTCACAGCAGCCCGGGGACACAAGTTCCGGCCAAACCAAAGTCGATGTCGCTGCCGTTGCGAATCCACGCGTCGCGGCACTGTTTAAAGACGCACAGAACTGCATCGCGAGCGGAAAAATCATCACCGCAAGAAATACCCTTAACGACATTCTCAATATGTCTTTGGACACCTTTGTCAGGGAAACAGTAAAAAAACAACTTAACGACCTTGCCCAGGACTGGCTTTTTAGCCGAACAGTACATCTCGGCGACGATTTGTGTTCGAGCTATAAGGTCCAGTCGGGCGAATTGCTTTCCCAGATTGCCGCTAAATTCAAAGTCCCGTATCAGTTCCTGATGAAGATAAATAACATTTCCAGCGAAAAGAGTCTCCTCGCCGACCAGGTAATAAAAGTAGTCCATGGCCCGTTTCACGCAATTCTTTATAGCTCTTCATTCACGATGGACCTTTACCTTCAGAATATTTATATAAAGACTTACAGGGTCGGTCTCGGCAAACCAGGCCACGAAACCCCCATCGGTCTGTGGAAAGCCAAAGTCGGCGGAAAAATGGTCAAGCCGACCTGGACAGACCCGGAAACTGGAAAAACATATCACGCCGACGACCCCGATTATCCGCTCGGCTCCGGTTGGATAGCTCTTGAGGGAACCGACAGCAGAACCAGCGGCATAGAAGGCATTGCATTTCACGGCACAAACGACGAGACTACTATCGGCACGAAAAGCTCCCGCGGCTGTATCCGACTTTACAACGGAGAGCTGGTCGAACTTTACGATATGTTCGAGCCAGGCTATTCAGAACTCCGTGTCGTCGAATAAAAAGACTGATTCGTCGACTACCCCAATTTACCAGAGCCGGTGTTGTCTTTTATTCTAACCGCCCCACTTTGCCCGATTTTCTATAAAAACCCCGCATTTTACGGATATTTCTACTCTACATAGAGATTTTTTATAAATTTCTGTTTTTTAAACATTTGACAAACCCCTGTAGCGGGGTATAATCCGGTTTCAAGTTATTTAAAGGCAAGATCAGATAAGAGGTCAAGCTATGATATTTACAGGATTTAACAGTCGTGCGTAGCCGAGCGGCTACAATTGGTTTGCTGCATTGCGGCTATGCGTGGCTGATGAACGCTTTCGCTTGGAAAGCAACTTTGCTTAAGTCTGTCGCGGAGGAAGTTTGTATGTAACCGATTGGAAGACAGAAAAGCGGTTTTTGATGTGGAAACGTTCTTTTGTGGAAGTTTCCACTTTTTTTATATAGGATTGTTGCAGCGAAAGGCGCGAAATGAATCAGGAATTGATAAGGATAGTTGATAATATAGCTCGTGATAAGAATATCGACCGTGAGTCTATATTCCAGGACCTCGAGTCTGCAATGATATCAGCGGCGAAAAAACATTTCGGCAAAACGGATATCGAGGCCGACATACGGGTTACTATCGACCGTCAGACCGGCGATATGGTCGCGTTCAAGGACGATCAACAGATAGATATAAAACAGCTCGGCAGAATACCCGCCCAGACCGCAAAACAGGTTATGATTCAAAAAATCAAGGCCGACGAACGACAAAGCGTCTACGACGAATTCGTGGAACGCAAAGGCGAAATCGTCAGCGGCATCGTCATTCGCTATGAAGGCGGCTCTCTGGTCGTGAATATTAACAACAGAACTGAAGCTGTTCTGCCGAGAAGTGAGCAGATTAGCGGCCAAAGCCACCACGTCAGTGAAAGAATCCGCTGTTTGATACTCGATGTTCGTGAAAGCTCCAGTCAGGTCAAAATTATTCTTTCACGAACTCATCCCGATTTTATCCGCCGGCTCTTCGAACTCGAAGTGCCTGAAGTGGCCGAGGGTATAATAGAAATAAAGGCCCTTGCCCGCGAGGCCGGCTATAGAACCAAGATAGCGGTATTGTCGAGCGACCCGAAAGTTGACGCGGTCGGCGCCTGCGTAGGTGTTCGCGGCAGCAGGATAAAAAATATAGTCGATGAACTCGGTGGAGAAAAAATTGACATCGTCAGATGGAACGAATCTTCGCACGAATTGATTGCCAACGCCCTGATGCCGGCAAAATGCACACAGGTGGCGTTATGTTTCGAACTCGGCGGCGCAACAGTCGTTGTTCCGGAAGACCAGTTGAGCCTGGCAATCGGCAAACACGGCCAGAACGTAAGGCTTGCCGCAAGGCTTACCGACTGGGATATCGATATACTCACGCCGGAGGAATATAACCAGGAAGTCGAAAGGCTCACAAGCGGTCTTAAAGATGTCGAGGGCCTGGACGATACTTTCATCGACAAGCTTATCGCGCTGGGCATAATTTCCGTGCTTGACCTTGCGGAAATCGGAGCAGAGCCGCTGATTAATGAAATAGGTCTTCAGCCGGAAATGGCTGAGAAAGTAATACACCTGGCCGAAGATTTAGCCAGGAAACAGACATCGGAATCCGCTCCGACAATTGCGGAATCTCTGCTGGTAGAACAGACTGAAAAAACAAAACCTCAACAGGACGACAACCCGTAACGTGAAACGTACTTTATGATTTTTTTTGGAGTCCGGTCAGATTGGCAACAACAAGGGTACATCTTTTAGCAAAAGATCTCGGCGTCAAGAGTAAGGGTATCATAGAAAAGTGCCAGGCCGAGGGCCTCGACGTAAAAAATCATATGTCGACGATATCGGCGGGCCTTGCGGCGACGATTCGCGAATGGTTCAGCGAAGGGGCACATACAACAACGATAGAAACGGCCGCTCCGGTCGACCTTAAGAAAGTTCGTGTCAGGAAAAAGAAACAAACCGAAAAGAAGCCCAAAGCCAAAAAGGCTGCAGAAGCAGCCGAAGAGGCACAGCAGACCGCTGCTGCCCAGGCTAAAGCAGTTCAAACAGAGGAACCGGCCACAGCTAAGCCGGAACCTGTAGTTAAGCCACCTATAATTATAGTCGAACCGCTCAAGCCGGCCGGACCGGTTGCGCCTGCAGGCCCGAAACTTGGAAAGCCGAAACCGGCAAAGCTTTCCGGCCCGAAAGTTATCCGGGTGGAAAAAACCGAAGTAATAGAAAGGCCGAGACCAAGACTGTCAAAGCCGGCTTATAAACAGCAGGCCACCGAACCGCTTATGGCAAGCGCATCTGGAATTGCCGAAGCGAAGAAGACCGACAAAGGCAAGAAAAAAACTCACGGCCGAAGACACGATGAGGCTTTTGTATCAGAAGAAGCCTTGCGTGAGCAGAAAGCAGCCCGCAAACTCCGCGAAAGAGACCTTGAAGAAAGACGTGCCCGGCTCGACGCAGCCGGTGGCGAAGGTATGCGTCTGCGGCCGAAGCGAAAACTCGAGACCAAAAGAACTCAGTTCGAAGAGGCATTGAAAGTAAGGCCTGAAAAAGCCATTGTCATTGAGCCGATAATGGTAAAAGATTTGGCTGCGGTACTGGTCGTGAAAACCTCTGAAATCGTGCAAAAACTCATTGCTCACGGCATTATGGCCGTTGCCAATCAGATTATCCCCACTGATGTCGCCGAACTTATCGCTATCGACCTCGGCACCGAACTTGTCGTTCAGCAAAAATTATCTATCGAACAGCAGATTTCGGAAGAGTTTGCCAACAGGCCTAAAAACGACCTGCAAAAACGCCCTGCTGTCGTTACGATGCTCGGTCATGTCGACCATGGCAAGACCAGCCTGCTCGATAAAATCCGCTCGGCGCAGGTCGCGGCCGGTGAAGCGGGCGGTATAACCCAGCATATTGGCGCCCACCAGGTAACATGGGGCGATAAAAATAATCCCAAGAGGGTTACTTTCCTCGATACTCCGGGGCACGAGGCCTTTACTGAGATGCGAGCCCGCGGCGCGAATATGACCGACATTGTCGTTCTCGTCGTTGCCGCTGATGACGGCATTATGCCTCAGACAATCGAGGCAATTCATCACGCCAAGGCCGCAGGCGTACATATAATTGTCGCCTTGAACAAAATCGACCTGCCCGGCGTGGATACAAACCGAATTTACGGCCAGCTCGCCGAACACGAGCTTGCCCCTACTGAATGGGGAGGCAAGACCGATGTTGTCAAGACAAGCGCAACCAAAGGTACAGGCATCGAAGAGCTTCTGGAGCACCTTGATTTTGCAACCGAGCTGCTCGACCTTAAGGCTGACCCGACAGTACCAGCAATTGGATGGGTCGTTGAGGCAAGGCTGAATCCGACCAAGGGGCCTATGGCTACATTACTTATAAAGGAAGGAAAACTGAAAAAAGGCGATATACTTCTTGCCGGCACCGGCTATGGAAGAATAAGGACGCTAAAAGACAGTACCGGCAAGTCAATCAACACGGCTGTCAGTTCTATGCCGGTCGAAGTTTCCGGGCTTAACGACGTGCCCCATGCCGGCGATAAATTTTACTGTCTGAACGATATAAACCGCGCCAAGGCAGCGGCTGAAGAGAAGAAATCCCTCAGCCGAAAGGCAGCGCTTGCCACCCGTTCTCTTGTAACGATGGAAAATTTGTTCAGCCGAATAGAGGCAGGCAAAACAAAGGAAGTCAATATCATCGTACGGGCTGATGTTCAGGGTTCCGTTGACGTTCTGGAAAAATATCTTACCGATATCAGTACCGAAGAGGTACAGGTCAAGATTCTGCACGCTGCCGTCGGCGGTATTACAGAAGGCGACGTCGTGCTTGCCGAGGCCTCAGGCGCATTGGTTATAGGCTTTAATGTCGTACCGGAAGATAAGGCCGCAAAAACTGCCGAATCGAAAGGTGTAGACATCAGTTTATACAACGTAATATATAAGATAGCCGACGACCTTAAGAAAGCTATGTCCGGAATGCTCGAACCGGAAGATAAAGTTAACGGTCTCGGAAAGGCTGTGGTTCGCAACACTTTCAAGGTTTCGAGTGTCGGTACAATTGCCGGCTGTTATGTCGAACAGGGCGAAGTCCTCCGCAACGCTAAAATCAGGCTCATCCGCGACAATATCGTTCTGAGAGACAACTGCCAGATAGAATCGCTGAAACACTTTAAGGACGATGTCAGACAGGTCCGTGCAGGACTTGAATGCGGCATAAAGATTGCCGGTTTTGACGATATAAAAATAGGCGATACTTTCGAGGTCTATGAAGTGGTCAAGGTTCAAAGGACGCTATAAGCCGGAGCAGTTATGTCCAGCCGAAGACAAGAAAAAATGTCACGAGTCATACAGGAAGCGGTCAGCGATATAATCAACAACCATATGCAGGACCCGCGGATAGAAGGTTTTATCAGCGTGACCGAAGTAAAAACCGAGCCGGACCTTAAGCGGGCGGAGGTTTTTCTGAGTATTATGGGCCAAAACCCTGTTAAACAGCGATTGACGTTCACGGCCATTCAGCATGCTGCGGGCCATATACAGAGTCTTTTGGGCAAGTATGTAAAGTCAAGGAGTTGTCCTCATCTTTACTTTCATGAGGATGACAGACTTAAAAAAACTATGGAGACTATGAAACTTATTAATGAAGTCTCGAAGGAATTTAAATCGGACGAAGAACAAAAATGAAAAATACGACACAATATTCACAGAAAATAAAGAAATTATTCAATGCCCTCAGGAAAGGCGCTGAAAAGCCCAAGGAATCGGCATCGAGCGATCTTATCGAGGCTATAATTTTTGTTGCGCTCTGTCAGGATTGCCCTGAGTCCTCAGCCAAAGCGGCACTTAAAAAAATCCAGTCTCATTTTATGGACTACAACGATTTGCGTGTCGCCCGCAGGGAAGAAATAGTAGAAATAATAGGCTCCGACATAGCAGAAGCACCGAAAACGGCCAGCACGATTACCGCCCTGCTTAATGCCGTATTTCAGAAATACGACTGTCTTGTCCCTGAAGACTTTGCCAGTGCAGGCAAAAAAAATGCGAGGGAAATTCTTGAAAAATTCAACGGTATGACGCCATTTATCTGCAGCTATGTAATGCTCACAGTTTTAGGCGCTCATGCCGTACCGCTTACGGATAAAATGATTGACTATCTCAAGGCCAATGACCTAATCGACCCGCAGTGGGACAGTACCCAGACAACCTCATTTATTGAAAAACAGATTTCGGCCTCCAATGCTTATTCCTTTTATGCGGTCATTCGGCACGACAGTGAACTGACAAATCCCAAGGCTGCAGCGATACTTTCCGAAACCAAAAAAACTGCGGCAAAGAAAAAATCTAAATCCAAAAAGTAAGGAGCCGTTATGTCAGAAAAAATTCTTAAACTCGGTATTCCGAAAGGTAGTCTTGAAAAGGCTACCTTCGCCCTTTTTGAAAAAGCAGGTTTTAATATAGCAGGCTATGAAAGAAGTTGTTTTCCGAGAATCGACGATGAGCAGATTCAGCTTATTATGCTTCGAGCCCAGGAAATGAGCAGATACGTCGAAGACGGTGTACTTGACGCGGGCTTTACCGGACACGACTGGATACTCGAAAACAAATCTTCTGTTCATGAAGTATGCGAACTGCTTTACAGCAAAGCCACATCGAAACCTGCAAGATGGGTTCTTGTAGTGCCCAGCGAGTCTAAAGTGAAAAAAACCGAAGATCTTAAAGGCGGCATTATCGCGACAGAACTGGTCGGCGTAACAAAAGAATACTTTAAGAAAAAAGGGATTGACGTAAAAGTGGAATTCAGTTGGGGCGCAACGGAAGTAAAAGCCCGGCTGGTCAACGCGATTGTAGAGCTTACCGAAACAGGCTCGAGCCTTAAGGCGAACAACCTGAGGATTATCGATACACTGCTTACATCAACCACAAGATTTATCGCTAATAAAGCGGCGTGGAAAGATAAATTCAAACGCGAGAAAATCGAAAATATATCCATATTGTTAAACGCGGCGATTGACGCAAAAACTACTGTCGGCCTGAAAATGAACGTCGAAAAAGACCGCCTGGCGGATGTTATAAAGATTCTACCCGCCGAAAAAAGTCCTACCGTATCTTCGCTGGCCGACAGTGATTTCGTAGCGGTTGAGGTTGTCGTCGATACGGCTGTAGAAAGAATCATTGTGCCGAAACTGAAACGGGCCGGAGCTTCGGGGATTATCACCTATCCGCTAAACAAGGTAATACATTAAGATTCGTCAAACGGCTGCGGTTGCGATGCTTGTATCGGTTACGTTAATCGTAAATCGTAGTTTAATACACAACCGGTAAACGAAAGACGAAACGAGCATCGCAACCGATAAACGATTAACGTTATAATAATTCGTAACATTGAAATGATAAGTACATAGTTATAACGATTTCAAATATAATTTTTATAAGGTTTGTATTATGTCGGGTCATTCACACTGGGCTGGAATAAAACATAAAAAAGCGGCTAACGACGCCAAACGCGGTAAAGTCTGGAGCAAGATTGCCCGAATAATTATAGTCGCAGCTAAAAGCGGCGGTACTGATCCATCACAAAATCTCACTTTGAGATACGCTATCGATAAGGCCAAACAGGCCAATATGCCAAAGGATACCATCGAGAAAGCAGTCAAAAAAGGTGCCGGAGGAGGAGATACTGTCGCGTTTGTTTCGATAGCTTATGAAGGCTACGCTCATGGTGGTGTGGCGATAATGGTTGAAGCACTTACGGATAACCGCAATCGAACGGCTCCCGAAGTAAGGAAAATTTTCGAACGGCACGGAGGCTCACTCGGCACAACAGGCTGTGTTAATTACCTGTTCAACAAAAAGGGGCTTATCACCGTTTTAACCAAAGATGCCGATGAGAACAACCTGATGGAAATTGCCCTTTCGGCAGGTGCGGAGGATATGCAGAACACAGGCGAAGTTTATGAAATAACCTGCGAGCCGTCCGCATACGAAAATCTGAAAAAGGCACTCGAGGAAAAACATATCCCGCTTCAGGTCGATGAACTTTCAATGATTCCGCAAAATTCCATCCCCATAACGGAAGTCGAATCTGCAAGAAAGATACTTGCGCTTATGGACGAACTGGAAGAACATGATGACATACAAAACGTCTATGCCAATTTCGACATTCCGGACGACATAATCGCAAAGGCACAGGAAACTTGAAAATCTCCTCTGTTTTTATGGCAAACCGCTAACCCGCAGGGCTTCTAAAGAGAATCTAAAAAGAAATCGCTTGACAAAAATCCCTTAAATATTATAATTCCCACTAATTCTATAGGAATTATATGAATATCATGAAACCTTAAAAGAAAGGAGCAAGAAATGTTTCACAAAATAAGCGAATCGCAGATAACACGCGCAATCGTAAGCGAATTTACCAAATGGTTTGAGGAATATATCATCTCGGATGTCATAATTATTGGTGCAGGTCCCAGCGGTCTAATGGCTGCCAGGGATTTGGCACAGAACGGCTTGAAGGTTTTGCTTGTGGAAAGTAATAACTATCTCGGCGGCGGATTCTGGATTGGCGGTTACCTTATGAATACTCTTACATTCAGGGCACCTTCTCAGGAAATTCTTGATGAGATTGGAATACCATACAAAAAATTTGAAGACGGCTTGTTTG
This sequence comes from Planctomycetota bacterium, assembly GCA_018828825.1. Classification (GTDB taxonomy): domain Bacteria; phylum Planctomycetota; class Phycisphaerae; order Sedimentisphaerales; family UBA12454; genus UBA12454. Next base: position 21,457 of record JAHJUV010000092.1, read on the forward strand.
TCGCCGATGGTCCGAATGCCTGTTCAAAACTTATCTCTTCGGCCTGTGACGCCGGCGCAAGGATTCTCAATATGACAAAATTTGACGATGTCGTCCTGCGCAATAACAAAGTAGAAGGAGCAGTAGTCAACTGGACTCCTGTTTCCGCCCTGCCCCGTGCGATAACGTGCGTTGATCCAATCGCTTTAGAAGCAAAGGCTGTTATCGATGCTACCGGCCACGACGCCTATGTATGCAAGAGTCTGGAAAAAAGAAATCTGCTCGAATTGCAGACTTTCGGACCTATGGACGTAAACACTTCAGAGGATTTAGTTGTGGAAAAAACAGGACAGGTATTTCCAGGTCTTTTTGTCTGCGGTATGGCAGCAGCCACCGTTTACGGCATTCCGCGTATGGGGCCAACATTCGGGTCAATGCTTTACTCGGGCAGAAAAGTTGCTGAAGAAGTGAACGCTTTTTTGAGCGGCTCCGCCAAACAGCTAAAGCCGGTTTACATATCCTAAGCTTTAATCAGCTCCGGCAGATTTGTGGAAGTGATATTTTCGACGCTCTCAACTCTGCGTTTTTGAGCCAGATTTTGATTTCTGCCGTCGCCCCCGCCGGTATATAACTGCACGTGGTCTTTGTTGTTTCGTTTAAGTCCGACAAATCCTATCGCAGCGGCAGTACTGTGGGCACAATTATTCGAACAACCAGAGATATTGACCCGGACATTTGCAAACCGCTTATTTTCCGCAAATACATTCCGTATTTTTAGAGCTGCCGCCTGGCAGTTAATCAGGCCGCGAGGACAGGTTCTGCCGCCCTGACAGGCGATTATAATTGGTCCGTCTTCAAATTGCTTTAGACTTGAGGGCAACTCCAAAGGCTCAGTACCATAAAGTTCAATGCCCTGTTCTAAATTTATCCGTGATTCTACACCGTGACGCTCACACAAATCGGCTAAAAGCAAAATCTGCTCCGCGTTTATGTCGCCATCGGGAATATTTAAACGATGCAGAAGTTTAATATCCGGATTATTTTTAGTTAATAACTTTATTTTCGTCTGAGGCTCTTTGAGTGCCTGTTTGAATCTCTTGTCCAGCTCGGTTAGAAAGACTTCGTCGCCGAACTTTTGCCGGATGTGGCGTAATCTTGCTTTTCTTCTGTTGTTTCGCTCGCCGAGTTCGGCAAACATTTCCACCGCGGCCCGGCACAGCGCAAAAACATCCGCCGCTACCAGTTTTTCGTAAGCTTTTATTCCTGAAGCCGGCACAGGACCAAGAGAGCCGGCAACTATCACATCAAAATGCCTTTCTGAAACAGCAACAAAACCTATGTCGTTTAAATACGGCTTTGCGCAGTTTTCCCGACAGCCGGAAAAACTTATCTTAAACTTTCGCGGCAGGTCCGACAACGCCGCCAGCGTTTGCAAATATTGATCCAAGGCAATCGTGATATCAAATACATTGAAACTGTCTTTGCATAGCCCGCAGCCGCTGCACACCGTAATATTTCTAAGATTGTCTCCGCCGCCACCGTAAACAGAAAGTCCGGCATCAATCAATGTCCGTTGCACTTTTACAGTATCGTCGAGACGCAGATTGTGCAGCTCAATATCCTGACGGGTGGTCAGGTGCACGCCAGTATCAGGCGAAAAAGATTTCTGAATCTGCTCGATGGTTCGCCACTGCAGCCGATTTATCCTTCCACCAGGAATCTTGATCCGCTGCATATACAGTCCGGTTTGTTTCTGCGGATAAGCACCATGGAGCCTGTCCGCTGCCACCGAAAACCGCAAAGCCGACTCAGGTTTTTGGGCCATCTTTTCCTGTTTTTCCGCTGTCATTGTCTCCGTCCCTGAGTACTCTTCCTGTAATTAACACCTCGCCTGCCGCGGCCAAATGCCGGGCGACAGCTCTTAAAATCCCGGAAAGATGCTCTTTAGTCATTATGTTTTTAGTCAAAATCATATACATCTTCAACCTTTTTGTGATATATCACCAGGTTTTTTTGCTGTTAACGGCCTTGTATGGATACCGCATTCTCCGCCGCACTTGCTTGTGCCAATCCATCTGCCGGCCCGTTCATTTATATCAAGCGTTATCCGCGTGCAAGGCGAGCAGCCTAATGAACGATAACCCTGCGAATAAAGCGGATTTACATCGACCTTATTCAGGGCAAGATACTGCCAGATTTCACGCTCGTGCCATATTAGAATCGGATTAAGCTTCAAAAGGCCGATATCTCTTTCTTCGATTTCCTTAAAGTCCGTCCGCGTTCTGCCTTCTGTGCAGCGAAGTCCCGTTACCCAGCAGGTAACGCCCATTTCCTTTATGGCTCTGCGGACCGGCTCAACTTTGAGAATATCGCAGCACTTGTCAGGGTCGGTAGCGTAAAGCTTGTCTGGGACAGACTCATCATTTTTAAATATCCGTTGCTCCGGGTACTTGCGCACCTGCTCGTTCATAAACTTTACCGTCTCGGCGGGCTTATAGCGAGTCGTAACAATAAAGCCCCGAATCTTCGGGCTGACTCTTTTTGCAAGATGCCAGACCGCAACTGAGTCCTTGCCCAGACTGTTGGCAACTACAAGACCATCTCCATACTCTTTCCACGCCCAGCGAATAAGTTCAAGACTTCGCTCAACCTTCTGCGCATAATTTAAGCCATTTACCAGGGCCGCTACATCTTCGGTTTCAAACCTTTTTGCCATTTCCAACACTCCTTAAGAAATTAAACTTAAATTTGATATTCCGGCCGTTTTTCTTTGCCAATATTGATGCGGTTCCAAAGACGCTCGTGTATATAAAAAACACTGATTTTCAGAACCGTTTCGAGCAAACCAATTTTAGCGGCGATATTTATGCTGCCTGTAATAAGCCAGGCCACCGCTATCGTCACAGTAGTGCCGCCGATTCGCCAGGTGATTCCCTTCAATATGCTTCTTAAATGACTTTCCATGTTTTTCTTCCTAAGTATTCCTATAGGCTTAGTAGGATATTATCCAAAAAAAATTTAGATTACGTAATTCGGCACATAATCTTTAGCCGCTATTGTTTCTTCTTTAACAAGATCAGCAAACGTCGTGTTGCTGTAAATACTGGATATCGAATCATTCAGCCGCTGCCAAAGCCGCGAAAAGGCATAATCGCCGTTTCTGGCAGAATCGATATCGTATGCCGGCACAGCGTTATATTTGACAGCACCTTGCATAAACGCAATTACCTGGCCAACCGTTAATTTCTCAGCAGGCTGATTTAATATATATCCCCCATCATTGCCTCGCTTTGACATCACGAAGCCGGCCTGTTTGAGCTCAACAAGAATATTCTCGAGAAACCGAGGCGATATCGCCTGTGAAGAAGCGATTTCAGAAATCTTCACCGCTTCTGTCGTATGCCTGCTTGCCAGTTCAAATATAGCCCGCAAGGCATATCTGCATTTCTGCGAGATTATTTTTGGCGTTATAAATATTGTTTCCATTATCACCATTCCTATTGATTTAGTGATAATACTATAAAGCCGTTTAAGTGTCAACGCCTTTTTTTAAAAAAAATATACACTATAGTTGTAAGCCTATATTGCGAAATAAGTTGTGATTCAAAAATGGTGGTTGTTTATTTTCTGGCGGCTATGAATTCTTTGAGAATCTCTGCCGCTGCGATGGCGTCAATTTTGTCTTTTTTCTTTTTGTGTGTAAGGCCGATTCGGGAAAGTTTTTGCGATGCCGAATAGCTTGAAAGTCTTTCATCCTGAAAGAACACCGGCAGGTCTGTTTTGCCTTTGATTTTTTCAGCAAAGTCTCTTGTCTTAACCACCCTTTCGCCTTCGCTGCCGTCCATATTCAGGGCTAGTCCAAAAACCAAACCATCGGCCTGATGGTTCTGAGCGATTTTTATAATCTCGTCCTGCAGATTTTTTTGCCCCTGCAAAACCATCAGCGGACTTGCCAGAATTTCATCGCTGTCGCAGATGGCAAGTCCTGTTCGTTTGTCGCCAAGATCTATGCAGAGAAACTTCATTTAGTTCGACAAGCTCACTACAAGTTATAAATATTTCTCTTTTTTGTGCTGTTTGAGAATTTCGAGCAATTGTTTGAGTTTTTCAGTCTCGCCAATCGGGCAAACGAGTGTCGCGTCGGGGCTGTGCACAACAACCATATTTTCAAGTCCGATTGCGGCTATCAGATGTTCCTTATCTTCGGTAACAAGGACACTGTTTTTACAATTAATGACTTCGCTTTGCGAGGCAACAACAATATTGCCGTTCTTGTCCGACTGTATAATATCAGCAAGGGCCGAAAACGAACCCATATCGAGCCATTGGCAGTTGAGCCTGATTGCGTGAACCTTCGGGGCCTTTTCCATAACGGCAAAATCGATGCTTATCTTAGGCAGTTTTATAAAATACTCGGCAAGCGTTTCTTCCTGGTGCGGCCCGCCCCAGTCGGCCTGTATTCTTTGAAGAGGCTGTTTGGCCTGCGGGAGATTTTCGAAGAGCAGTTCAAGCACTCTTTTGGCCTTCCATACAAAAAGCCCGGAATTCCAGCAGTATTGACCGGTTGAAAGATATTCCTTTGCGGTCTGGGTGTCCGGTTTTTCCTTAAAGGCCTCGACAGGATAAATCTCATTGTCGCAATGCGGACATTTCTGGCCTTCGCCGAGCTTTATATAGCCAAGCTGAGTATTTGGAAACGACGGTTGAATGCCGAAAGTTATAAGTGCATCCGGATTTTTCCCGACAAAGCTCATTCCGTCTTCCAGTGCCTGATGAAACACCTTTGCCGGTTTTATTACCTGGTCTGCTGTAACGACTGCCATAGTCGCATCGGGGTCGAACCTTGCCAGCACAGATGCGGCAAGACCAATCGCTCCTGCCGTATCACGAACCGCCGGTTCCGCTATGACATTGTCATACGGAATATCGGGCAGATTTTCGCGCACGATGTCGGCGTAGCCTTTATTGGTAAGCACGATTATATGCCGATGGTCGAATATCGCATTTATTCTCTGGTAGCATCTGCGAAGCAGGGTATCGCCTTCGATAAGCTTGAGGACCTGCTTGGGCCTGTTTTCCCTGCTAAGCGGCCACAACCTTTTTCCTGTTCCCCCTGCCATTATCACTGCAAACCGCATAATTTCCCCTTTTCAGATTTATCCGCCTCAGGCGGATTTATATGATAAAACGGCTGTCCATTTGTTCAAATGGTTTTATCTTTTCCGCCAACTGAGCATAATCGCTGTTGCCCATCAGTGCAAGTGTGGCATCCTTTCCAAGCTCAACCGCAGGCTGGTCGTAAGCGTCGATATTAAACAGCAGTCCCGCTATCGACGTTGCTGTCTCGAACAGATAGATAAACTGACCCACAGTATATGGGTCAATTTTGTCAAACGCAACCGTCAGACAAGGCCGTTTGCTGGCCAAAAGGGCATATTCAGTCGCTGTTTTTTCGTTATTGATAAGCCTGCTCATTTTTTGTCCTGAAAGGTAGCCGAGTTCCGGTGCGATATCCGGGGCTTTGCCGATTTCGACGTCCGTCCCAAAGTCCTGCACGGAAAGGAAGGTAAAGAGTTTATCGTTCGGCCCTTCACGATAAAGCTGTACCTGGCTGTGCTGGTCAGTCGCTCCCAGTGCCTTTATAGGCGTAGGCCCGACAAACACATCACTGCCGGTAAGGTCTTTGGCCTTGCCGAGGCTTTCGGCCCACAACTGCCTGTACCAATCGGCGAAATCCTTTAACGCGAAACTGTAAGGCATCATTACCGATATTCGTTTGCCTATATTATAATAATGCCAGTTTATCGCGGCGTTGACCGCAGCAGGATTTTGATAAAAGTCCTCAAGGCTTACCTTTTTGTCCATTTTTGCGGCGCCGGCAAGCAACTGCTCGATATTAATGCCGCAGACAGCGGCGCTCAAAAGCCCTACCGCGCTGAGAACACTAAACCTGCCTCCCACGCCGTCCGGCACCTGCAGGTTTCTGAACCCGAATTGTTTCGTAATCTTTCGAAGAGTCCCCCCTTTGGCATCGGTAGTAGCTATGATTCGTTCTTTCAGTTTGTCTTTGCCGATTCGCTGCTCAATAAGACCGCAGACAGTTAAAAACTGGGCCGCTGTTTCCGCCGTTCTGCCGGATTTGCTTATAACGTTAAATATAGTTCTGTCTAATTTGTCTCCTGCCCAGTCCAGAAACGATTTTATCTGCTGAGGGTCAACGTTATCAAACACAAAAAGTCTCGGGCCTTTCCTCTGCTTTTCATCGAGATTATACATATAGGGATTCAGCGCCGTCTGCAGTGCGATATTGCCGAGGGCCGAACCGCCTATTCCGAGCACTACGAAATTTTCACAGCCCTTAACCTCACCGGCAATCTTTTTCACGTCTTCGACCGTATCGGACTGATAAGGTAAATCACGGTATCGAACCTTACCGGCTTTTCTTTCACTATTGAGCCGTTCGATAAGTGGGGTTGTCATTTTGGCAAGCTCGTCGAACTGCCCTTTCGTTATACCGTACTCTTTGCCGAGAACTTCCGCCATAACATTCTTGTAATAAAACTTTATCTGCGTTGTCTCCATAATCAACGTCCCTGTCCAATAACACTCAAATTAGCATATTTTAACATCAAAGGCTTCATCTGGCCGTTTCTAAATTCCACTACAACAATACTATCGGCCCCCAAATTGTGAAACTCTTTTATTCTGCCGGTTCCGAATTTTTTATGCAATACCAACTGTCCCACGGCAAAAGCATTACCAGAGACATCTATATCGGCAGCCTGCGAAACCTGTTCCTGATAAGAGTCCTGCTTGTCGTCATCATCATAATCCAAATCATTTGTCTGGTCGCCATATTCCTGCGGCTCAAGGCCGGCATCGAAAATAAACTGCGACATAATCGTTCTTGTGTACTGGCCGTGTATAGTACGATATCTGCACAAAGTTATACACAATCTTTTCTTTGCCCGTGTAATACCCACAAAAAACAGTCTTCTTTCTTCTTCGATCTCCAAATGGGTATCGCGGCTTCTTTCGTGTGGCAAAATCCCTTCCTCAAGGCCGGCGATAATGACATTTTCGAATTCAAGCCCTTTTGCGCAGTGCAACGTCATCAGCGAAACCTTGCCGCTCCTGCCGTCATAAGTATCCGTATCGCTGAACAACGAAATATACTGTAGAAAATCAACCAGAGTTCCACCCTGCTGCTCGTCAAACCGTTTTGAGGAATTAATAAGTTCAGAAACATTGTCTATCGGCGACGATTTGCTGTAATCCTCCTTGGCGGCTTCGCTCTTCAGCGATTCATACAGCCCGCTTTGTTTGAACACTTTTTCCATTACAACTGCCGCCGGAGACTGTTTGTCCTCTTCAAAACTTTCCATCATCTTTACGAAAGCCTTAATTTTAACTTTCGTCGCGGCCGAGAGTGATTCTATTTTTTCGCAGTCTTTGGCGGCATTGTAAACACTTATATTTTTAATCGCCGCATAGGCGGCAAGTCTCGAAACGGTTGTCTGTCCTATCCCTCTTGCGGGCGAATTGATTATCCGTACCAGAGCCTGATTGTCCGATGGATTTACAATCAGCCTCATATATGCCAGAATATTCCTGATTTCCTTTCGGTTATAGAATTCCACGCCGCGTACAATCTGATATGGGATGCGATTTACGACAAGGGCTTCCTCAATCGCCCTGCTCATCGAGTTGACCCGGTAGAATACAGCAATTTCGTTGGCATTGGCGTCGGCATCAAGAATTTGTTTTATATATTCCGCTATAAATGCCGCTTCGGCCTGTTCATCCTCAAGGCATCGGACGATTATTTCACCGCCGCTTTGCTTTATCGGCAGAAGTTTCTTTATTTTACGAATCTTGTTAGCAGCGATGAGCTTGTCGGCAACAGTAAGAATTTCCGGCGCACTCCTGAAATTTTCTTCCAGTCTTATAACGGTGGCGTCGGGCCAATCGCGCTCAAAGGCAAGAATATTGCCTATGTCCGCCCCTCTCCAGCCGTATATTGACTGGTCCGGGTCGCCGGTTACGCAGATATTTCCGCGCTCGGCCGCCAGACCCCTTGCAATCTGGTACTGCGCGTGGTTGGTGTCCTGATATTCGTCAACCATCAGATATTTAAACCGTTCATTCAATTGCTTCCTGATATCCGGAAAATCTCTCAATAAAAACGCTGTCTTCGAAAGTAAATCGTCGAAATCAAGGGCATTATTCTTTTCAAGAATTTTTTGATATGCTTTGTAAACTTTCGATACGCACTTTGAAAAATAATCGTCGCAGTTCTGCTCTTCAAATGTTTTGACATCTTCGAGGTTATTTTTCAGCCGCGATATGGTTTCGAGCATAGCGGCAGGCGGAAAATTTTTCGAATCAAGTTGAGCTGTTTTTATAGCCTCTTTCACACAGCTTTTCTGCTCAGTATCAGTAAAAATACTGAACGTCGGGGCTATGCCCGCCGCCTGGCTGAATTTTCGCAGAATCCTGACACAAAGCGAATGAAAAGTGCTTAAATGCACCCCTTGCGGGACGTCCATTGAAAGGACTCTCTGCCGCATTTCGTCCGCCGCTTTATTGGTAAACGTTACCGCACAGATATTAAACGGCGAAACGCCCTGTTGTACCAGGGCCGCAACCCTATGAGTAATTACTCGTGTTTTCCCGCTGCCTGGACCTGCTATAATAAGTAAAGGGCCGTCTTTATGGAAGACGGCCTGTTTCTGCGCCCCGGTAAGATTTTGCACGGCCTGGGGCTGTTCACTCATTGCTGCGTGCCTTCCTGCTGCTGCATCTTCTGTATGACAGTTTCCTGCTGTTTTTTCATTTTTTCGTAAAGTTCCGGCCTTTCTGTACGTATACGCTCAAGCAAGTTCTGCCTCAAGTCCTCTGGGTATCTCGAATCTTTTATAAAACCGGTTAGTCCTATATATCGCATTATATCGAAATCCGGCAATGCGATCCTATTGGCTTCCTCGTCATTAGAGTTTGGCTGATAATAATCATAAACTTCCCGCGCCATTTTTTCTCTGCCAAAAGCTTCATCGTCATCATAGACAGCATAACGATAATACGCCTCCTGCAGCATAAGTGTTATAATTTCCGTTGCATTGCTATAGCCGATGGTCGTTAATAGATTTATCAGTCTGTTTCTCGCATATTCCGTAAGAGAAACTTGTATTTCCCTATCCTCAGGGTATTCTTTTCGCAGGGTATTATATATCTGGCGAGCTTTATCTGTATGGCCGGCCTGATAAAAAAGCAGGACTGCCCGCTTGAGCATATTTCTGTGCGGAACTTCAAGAATATTGGGGTCGGTTCTGTATTCGGCATATTTTGTCATCAACGCCCGGAGCGCCTGGTCGTATCTTGCGAACATCCTTAAATCCGGGGACAAGAACACATCCCCTTGTTCAACAATGCTGCACGGATCATTTTGCGAGGCTGTTTTCGATGTGTAAATAATCATTTTCCCACGAGTATAAAGATTCTGGAGACCATGAAAGACAATTCTATTGGTATTAAGCTCTTCAAAGGAATACTTATCTCCTCCCGCATTCTTAAGTCCGAGCGATGCCCAGTAAATGGCATGAACGTCCGCCAGCGTCCAGTCCAGCGGCAATACTTTATTAGGGTCCTTGTAATCGATGGGTCCATATTTTTCATTCAATTCCGCCATAAATTCCGGCTCGAGTTTCCAGGTGTTTCTCAAATAATAAGCCTTTGCAAATATATCGAAGTTTTCGAGCGTCTGCGTCCCCTTGTACGCATTGATAATATATGAATCTTTTTCCGGAAATTTTGACGGCTGCTGCCGAAGTGTAAGATAATTATTCACAAGCTCCTGCCGGTCAGCAAAAGCGCTGTCCGCCGCGGAAAGTTCGTTAAGAAACTTTACCGTGTCAGGGTCTGTCAATACCTGTTCAAGGTTTTTAGGGGCATGGGCCAGTTTTATATAATATTCCTGAGTTCCGGGCCCTATCAGCGGTTTTATGGAATGGTAAAGCTGGAGCTTGTAATATTTATGACAATCATCCATAACATTGCCGATTTTGTGCTGAAATATCCAGGCCAGAGAACGATAAAGGTCGATATTTTTGGGATTTTTCTCAATGCCTTTGTCTCTGAGAAGCTCATACCCGTTCTGGACCCAATGCCATCGTTCCTGCGGCCGGCTCGCAGGAATAGTTACAGAAATATTATAAGCCATATTCCATGCATGAAAGTCCCATACTGCCCCAAATCTCGGCTGAAGAAGCGTTATCCACTCCGCAAGTTGCTTGGCATCGAAAAATTTCCCATCTTCTTTCAACTGGTCGGCTCGTATCCAAAGCACGTCAACGATAAGCCCTCGGAAAGCCCCCAGTGCAACTGTGGCAAACGCCAGCGAAGGCGGTGCATTTTCCAGCGGCTCATTTATTACCAGTTTCATTTCGCTTCGCTGGGTATTTATCCGGTCGAGTTTTTGCGCCCCCAAAAACAACAACCCCGCTGCCCCCAAAAAACAAAATATATATAAAATGATTTGTTTCAATTGCATATAAGTTTCTATGATTTCTAAACTATTACCTTTGCTATTTCCCGTCTTGCAAAAATTATAAAACCAACCGACAGCAGCACAACGGATTTGACCGCCAACGCGGCAACCGACATCACAAGAAAACCTGTTCTTATCAGTCTGGCATCGATTATATATTTGCCGATATTATAACTCTGGTCGAATTTCGGGAGAAGCCATATAAGAGGCTCTACCACGAACTTGTAAAAAAGCGAGATATTCTGCCCGAGGTAAGCAAAAGAACCGACAATAAAACCATTTATCACACCGGTAAAAAATATCGCAAGGCTGCATAATACCGCAACAGGAAATCCCAACCATGTAGAAAGTGAAACTCCCAAGACAGCAAGAAAA
>JAHJUV010000093.1 GCA_018828825.1 Planctomycetota bacterium
CCAGATATTTGCCGGCCCTGATGCAATTCGAGACGTATCGATAAAACCTTTGCCGCAGGACTTCAACTCTTTCAAATCCGATGCGTTCAGCAGCGCCGCGGCGACAACGTGTGGCAGATGACTGACATTGCCGAGAATTTTATCGTGCTGCTGCGGCGTCATCGTACTGACTCGGCAGCCAAGTTGCGACCAGAATTTTTTTAACGTCTGAATAGCCGATGAATTTGTCGAAGCGTCTTTTGTTATGATACAGCCTGCGCCGTCGAACATATCGTCTCTGCCGAACTCAACGCCTCGCTGCTCGGAACCGGCTATCGGATGAGAACCGACATAGCTTACATATGAAGGCAAATACTGTTTCGCCCACTGATGCGGTAATACCTTCGTCGAGCCAACATCGGTAACAATACATCCTTTTTTCAGAGCCGACCGGATTGACTTATATATTATTCTGAAGGTACTTATCGGCGTCGCAAGTATCACAATATCTGCATCGGCGACACTTTCCTCGATATCGTCAAAAATCACATCCGCAACGCCGAGCTTCCGGGCCCGCTTGCGAGTGGTCTCCCTATGGCTGTAGCCGGCCGTTTTTACACCCCAGTTGCCCCGGCTTACTGCCAGCGTAACCGAAGAACCCAAAAGACCTAAGCCTATCACTGTAACCTGTTGTAAGTTCTTCAAAATAAAGACCTTATATAAACACAATCCTTTTTGTCAGGTTTATAAAAACTATCGACAAACTCCTCTAATGTCAATTTTTTTCTTTCTTTAAAGGCCCAAATCTGGTATACTGCCCCCCTGCTAAAGCATTTCAAGTAAAAGGACTACTGTTCAAGCCAGCGGTTCCGGCCCTGATGGGTAGGAATTTTTTTGTGCATACGGTATGCAATACTGTATTTTAAACGGAAAATAACGATTATAATCTTAATTTGATGGCAGATAATAAAATTAAAAACGGCGGCGATTACCTTTCGTTTGAAGAGGTCATTGTCGAAATTGACAGCCAGATAGCCGAGCTTACAAGACTAAGCTCGGTCAAGGGCATCGACTATTCTGCCGAAATCCGCAAACTCCAGAAGCAGCAGGTCGCCGAATTCAAAAAGATATACGCCGGCCTTTCCGCCTGGCAGACCGTTCAGGTAGCAAGACATCCGAAAAGACCCCTTCTCGGCGACTACCTCAATCTTATGGTAAAGGATTTCCGCCAGCTCCACGGCGACAGGTGTTTCGGCGATGATGCCGCGATAGTCTGCGGCACTGGCCACATCGGCAGGGAAAAAGTTATGGTCATCGGCCAGAACAAGGGCCGCGACACAAAAGAAAAAATAAAATGCAATTTCGGCTGCCCAAACCCCGAAGGCTACCGCAAGGCTCTTGCCAAAATGAAATTCGCCGAAAAATTCAATATTCCGGTTGTTACTCTGATTGACACACCCGGCGCATATCCGGGCATCGGCGCAGAAGAACGAGGCCAGGCCCAGGCCATTGCCGTAAATCTTATGGAAATGTCCCGTCTGAAAGTGCCGATTATCTGTATCGTCATCGGCGAAGGCGGCTCAGGAGGCGCTTTAGGTATAGGTGTAGGCGATAGAATGGCAATACTTGAGTACGCTTATTATTCAGTCATCTCGCCCGAAGGTTGTGCCGCAATTCTATGGCGTGACGGCTCGAAAGCACAAGAGGCCGCAGAAGCACTCAAACTGACAAGCAAAGAGCTGCACAGATTGGGAATCGCAGACTCGATAATAGCCGAACCTCTCGGCGGGGCGCACAGAAACATCCACGACGCCGTTTACAACGTCGAACAATACATCGTCAGAACCCTGCGCGAGCTGAAAAGAATGAACGTGGAAAATCTGCTCGAAAACAGATACCAGAAACTCCGTGCCATAGGAACATCAGCCACAACGTTCAAGCCGTTAAGCGAACCCGAGAAAAAAATAAAAGAAGCCGCCGAAAAAGTAATAGAGGCCGGAAAAATTAAACCGCAGCAACCCGTTGCCGCCAGAACCTGAGCGACAGAAATCTAAAACTCCTACTCGAGCTCGCATCTTCCCAAAATAGCGTCCGTAAGCACCGCGCCGCCGGCGTATTCAATCTGACTTCCGCCCGGCAGACCCCTTGCAAGTCTCGTAACCTTAATCCCCATCGGTTTTATCAATGAACTGATATATAAAGCCGTACCGTCGCCCTCAACGGTTGGGTTCGTCGCCATCACCACCTCGCCTACTTTCCCGACGCGAACACGCTCTATCAAATGTTCTATCGTCAAATCCTGCGGCTCAATACCATCAAGCGGAGCGATATGACCGCCGAGAACATGATAAACCCATTTGCAAAGCCCCGTCTTTTCCAGTGCGATAAGGTCCTTGAACTGCTCGACGACGCAGATAATGCTTTTGTCGCGTTTCGCATCGCGGCAAATCGAACACAAATCGCTCTCGGAAAGATTATGACACTGTTTGCATTGCTTGATACTGTTTTTAAGTTTCGTTATGGCATCGGTAAGCAAAAGTGCCTCGTTCTTCTCCGTTCTTAATATATGAAACGCAAGCCTCTCTGCGGTTTTAGTACCAATCCCCGGCAGCTTGGCTAATTCATCTATCAGTTTATTTAAACTTTGTGTATATGCTGGATTCATCCCGCACCTTTCTTTTAAAACCGTATTATAATATCTATCCCGAAAGGTTTAAAGACAAAACTAAGATAGGATTCGTGGTTATTCCCGCTTCTTTCACACCTTTCCCGCCTTTCTTACTTTTTTCGCTTTTTTCTCTGCTTTGGTAGTCCTTTCCATTTGCTTTTCAACAGGAAACGTCTATAATAACAGGTCGCTTGTGGAGAAGGAAAAAAATGCAATTGTTTTTGAGGATCACAAATAAAATATAAATCCGTCTTCGTTAAAAACTTCGACGAGACGCTGACGCCCCCGTTTGCACGATGGTAAACTCCGGGGTAGGGACTAAACAAGGGGATGATTTGAAATATAACGTACAAATAGTTTGACAAAAAACATACTTTCAGAGATGACACGATAGCACTATGCGGATAAAAACCTTACATAACTGGGATATTACCTCTGAAAAGGCGATTGTGCTTGATTGCTGCGGAAAATATCGATTGCCTGAACCGAGCCGAATCGCTCATCAGACTGTTACACGATTAAAAATTAGCATTAGAAAAGGCAATGACCAGTAATATCATTTTTTCTCACTGCCAGGTTCAAATTTTATCACAAGCTTGAAACGGTGCTTCTCAGCCTGCAGTGATGAAACTTCTATCCCTAGCGGTACAATGAATGGTTTTGTTATATTTGCATCGATCACAATCGAATCACAAGGAAAGTATGCACCGGAATCGATGACATTTGCTGATTCGATGTAGTAGGAAGTAATAGTTTTATCTGGTTGCATCCCATTTTCAGTCCGTTTCAAAAATCCGAGCGGTCTCCAAGCACTTCCCATATTGAGACTTAATTCAGATGGGAATTTAACAATGACCATCAGCTTTTCGGCTGGTCTATTCCCTATATTTCTTATAACTAACCCTATTTTTTTGTATTCATTGACATCATGAATAACTATCGATGCTTGCTTCACTGTTCGCATACCTAATGAACTTGGAAAGTTTATATCCGTGAATTCGTTAACCGCTAATCCGTTAATAAAAGGCTGAAACTCGGGTTTTCTCTGGATTTCCTGCTGAAGAACGGAAATTTGCGACTTAAGATGTTGTATTTCCTTTTGTTCATTAGTTGGAACAAAATATCTCCATATTTCTGAAACAAACAAACTTAAAATCGCCCCTGCCACTAATGATAAAATAACTAGCCCTTTTGGTTGATGCCACCAACAATACTTTGTACCCCGAATAGCAGATTTTGAACAACGCAAGTTTGTAGATTCAATATGAGCTTGACATTGTTTTCTTTTATTCATATTACTATTTTGAAATTTTTAATTTTTCAATTTTAAATTTTCAATCCGTTTTAATCCCACTTGTGTTCCTTGACGGATTTTAAAATTGCCTCGGCACATTTGAGGGCGGCAAGGCCTTCTTCGGCAGTTACTTCAGGACGGGAGTCGCTGTTGAGAATTGAATTTAAAAAAGATTCCTGCTCGACGCGGAGAGGCTCTCTGTCGTCGATGTCGAGCTGCTCGATATGGAGAAGGTCGGGCCAGTTTACAGTACTGAAGTCGAAATTGTCTTCGGCCTGTTTTTGTTTAATCCATTTGACGGCATCAGAATTGGGATCGGCCTTGATTACAACACCTTCTTTTTTGAGAAAATCGAGACTGAGATATGCCTGTCTGCTGAAGAGGCGGATTTTTCTTACCGTTTTAAGCGCGAGTCTTGAGGCGGTTACGTTTGCGATGCAGCCGTTTTCAAAAGTTATTCTTGCGTTGCAGATATCCTCGTAATCGCCGATGACATTTACGCCGACGGCGTCAACTTTTTTTACGGCGCTCTGGGCAAGGGCAAGAATTATATCTATATCGTGAATCATCACATCGAGCACAACGCTGATATCGGTCGAACGGAACGGATAAGGACTTATACGGGTTGCCTCGATGAATTTGGGTTCGATTTGGAGACGTTTCATCGCCTGGACAACGGGGTTGCATCTTTCCGAATGGCCGACGGCCACAACGGTGTTGTGCTTTTTGGAAAGAGCGACGATTTTTCCGCCCTGCTCTGCGCTGGCGGCGAGGGGTTTTTCTATGAGGATAGGAATATTATTACTTATGAAAAACTCGGCAAGGGCAAGATGGCTTGTCGTCGGAGCGGAAATAGTTACGGCATCGACTTTGCCCAAAAGCTCCTTAGCATCAGTAAATGCGGTGCATTTATATTCCTTTGCGAGTTTTTTTGCCTTGTCCTGCTGGACATCGACTATACCGACGAGGCTGCTTTGGGGCAGTTTGCTAAGGACCTTTGCGTGAATCTGTCCCATTTTTCCTGCGCCGACTATGGCTGTTCTGAGTTTGTTTGCCGGAGCTGACATTAATGTCCTTTTCTTCTAAGCGACTCAAGGTATCTGCCGAAACGATGCTCGCTGCTGTTGATAATCGAATCGGTCATAGCTTTTACGTTCTCATCCAGACCGCCTTTTGCGGCAAGGGCTTTTGCGTTTTCGAGAAGCGGAGTTTTGCTCTTGAACAGGAATTTAAAGGCATCGTTAATCTCCCGTTGCTGGTCTTCGGTGAGGCCTGCCCGCACCAATCCCCTTTTGTTTATCATTCTTATTTCTGGTGGATAGTGGCCGCTGACGATAACAAAAGGCGGGACATCGTGATTTATGCCGGCGAAACCGGCGGCATAGCTCCATTTGCCGATAGTAATAAACTGGTGAATCAGCACGACGCCGCTGAGCCAGACGCCTGTTTCAATTTTGCAGTGTCCGCTGACCTGCGTGCCGTTGCTGAGAACAGTTTTGTCCTCAATGATGCAGTCGTGGCCGATATGAACGCCTATCATAATCATATTATTATTGCCGACGATGGTTTTGCCGTCCGGGTATATGCTCGGATGAATGGTTACGAATTCGCGGATGATATTTTCATTGCCGATTTCGAGTTGGCCGAAGACGCTGTCGGGCGTTACGCCGAGCATTTGCGGATTTCTGCCTATAACGCAGCCGGGATAGAAAATATTCTTTTTGCCGATTTTTACATTTTTGCCGATAACGACATTTGCATCAAAAATGCAGTCATTGCCTATTATTGCTCCGGCATCGATAAAACAATGGGGGCCGACTACAACATCTTTGCCAAGCTGTGCGCTCGAATCAATTACTGCTGTTGGATGTATCTTACTCATCGTATTGTTTTCCTAAAAAGACTATCTATCATCAGGTATAAATTTAAACTATTTCTTCATCTATGAGCATAAACTTAATCTCGGCTTCAGCAGCCTTCGCATCGCCGACCATAGCTGTGCATTTACATACGGCCGTTTTGCTTCTTGTTCTTGTCGCCTCGGCAATGAGTATTAACTGGTCGCCGGGCACAACGCTTTTCCGCAGTTTGACATTGTCCATACCGAGCAGAACAGCAAGTTTGCCTGTCAATTCAAGCTTCTGGGCAAAAAGCAAGCCCGAGACCTGCGCCAAGGCTTCGAGTATGAGAACGCCGGGCATTATCGGGGTGCCGGGAAAATGTCCCTGGAAAAATAATTCGTTGTAAGTGACATTTTTGATGCCCTTGATAAATCTGTCGCCATCGATTTCAATTACCCTGTCAACCAGCAAAAACGGGTAACGGTGCGGCAGGATTTTCTGTATTTTGCGTATGTCGAGCAGAGCAGAAGTACCGGCTTTAGTCATTCTGTCCTGCAACTCGGCCTGCTGTAAAAGCTTAGCCGCGAGTTTCTGATTAAGATTGTGTCCACTCTTATAGGCTACGATTCTTCCGGTGATTCTTCTGCCGACAAGCGCCAAATCGCCAATCAAGTCGATGATTTTGTGCCTGACGCATTCGTCCTTGAAACGAAAGCTGTTTTTGATCGGCCCATCGGAACCGATAACGAGGATGTCTTTGGCACTCAGGTGAGTGCCAATGCCGTGAGATTGAAATTGTTTCGCCTCGGCTTCGAGCAGGAACGTCCTTGCCGGGGCGAGATTATGCTCGAAATATTCAGCTGTGAGACCGCAACTAAGCGATTGTCTGCCGATGCCAGTATGTTTCGTGTAATCCAAATCGTACGTAATCTGCAGTTCGTCCACATTTGCAGGAAGCGCATAAATTGAGGCGTCGCCTTGTGTAAGGCTGACCGGTTCGGAGATGGTCATTTCTTTTCTGGGCTCTTGCTGTTCGACGAAGCCGCATTTTTTCAGTAATTTGAAATATTCCCAACTGCCGCCGTCGACGCCGGGCATTTCGGGGCCATCGATTTCGATTATGATATTGTCAATCTCAAGCGCGCTTATGGCGGCCATACAATGCTCTATGGTTTCGACGCTCGTATCGCCTTTTTTTATGGCGGTTCTTCTGGGACGGTCGCCGACATTTCGAATAGTCGCCTCGATTCGCACCGGCTCGGGAGTATCTTTCCTTACAAAAACAACACCGGTATCGACATCGGCGGGAAGGAAAAGCACTTTGGCTTCCTGTCCGCCGAACATTCCCCTGCCGGAAATTCCGGCCTGGTCAGCTATTGTTTTCTGCGGCTTCAATTTCTTCCACTCTCTTTACAAGCTGTTTCAACTGTTTGTTCATTTCAGGCAATTTCTTCTCCAAAAGCACCTGCCGGAAGAATTCCTTGACATCTATGGCAGGCGAACCGACAACCTGTTTATTCGGCCAGATATCATTTATCACACCCGCCTGGGCGCCAATCTGTGTTCTGTCGCCAATTTTTATATGGTCTTTTATTCCGGCCTGCCCTGCAAGGACAACGCCATTGCCGAGTTTGCTGCTGCCGGCAATGCCCACCTGCGCCATAATCAGACAGCATTTGCCAATTACGACATTATGGGCAATATGAACAAGATTATCTATTTTTGTCCCCGCTCCAACTATGGTGTTTCCAAATTTAGCTCTGTCGATGCAGGCGTTTGCTCCGATTTCAACGCAGTCTTCAATAACAACTGAGCCGGTATGTGGGATTAACTGATGTCGGCCGTCGATGAAATAATATCCGAAGCCGGTGGCGCCAATTGTTGAATTTGCGGCGATAACGCAGCTATTTCCAATCGTACAATTGTGATACACAACCACATTGTCCTCAAGCCTGCAATCTTTGCCGATGACCGAATTTTCGCCGATTTTCACTCCTGCGCCAATAACAGTTCTTTCGCCGATTTTGGCACCAGTTCTAATACAGGCAAGCGGACCAACCGAAGCGGTTTTGTCCACTATTGCTCCTGTTTCGACCACTGCGGCTTTATGTATTCCAGCAGGCGGTTTCGCAAGAGCCGGCATAAACTGCTTTAAAGTCTCTATTAGAGCCCGCTGGACATTATCGACGACGAGCAGAGGGACCTGCGAATCGACCTTTTTGTTTACAATTACCGCAGCAGCCCTGCATTCCGATATTTTTTCGAGAAGCTTCTCATCGGCAGCAAAAGTAATACTGTCGGCCCCGGCAGTATCAAATGGTAACACCCTGCAGGCCTGGGCTTCGCCTGAGCCGATAAGCTTTGCTCCTAAAATATTCGCAAGTCCTTTTACAGTAATGTTCTTTGATTCGGTCATTTTTTCTTTTCGCTATTCATAGCACTAAGGACTTCAGCGGTAATATCAAGGTCCTTATTGAAATAAAGCAGTTTGTGTGTTTTCGTAGTTAAAATAAGCTCGGTTGGACTTTGAGCAGGCGGATTGGTCGGCGACTCGGGCTGGCTAAGATAATTATCATCCCTGCTTAAAACCATATCCAGGTCCTTTTCTTTCGCCACTTTCGCGACAACTTCGAGGATTTTACGGTAAATGTCTTCTTTGTTGCGCATTTCCTTGATACCGAGTTCCTGCTGATAAAACTCTCTTTGAGCCCCAAGCTGTGATTGCTTCATCATAAGATCCTTGAGAGTGTCCAGGTAATCCTGGCTGCCTTCCTTGAATTTATTCAGGGAGACTTTGCCGCTTTCTATGGTTTCCTCAAGCCTTTTAAGTTCGGCAAAGTATTTGTCGCCCTGGTCGGTGAGATTTTTTTCTATTTCGGTTTTCATTGTGCAATTGTCAAAAATTTCTTTTACACTTACGATGCCGATTCTCGCCGGGGCTATAGATTTGTCCTTTGCCTTGGAACATTCAATACCAAGAACAAAGAAGCCCAGACCTGCTATAATCGAGGCGATAATAAGGTTTTTTTTCTTCATAACAATCCTTTCTTAATTTCCACCAATAAAAAAAATGTCATATTAGAACAGTGCGCCTACCGAGAAACTGAACACCTGCGTCTCGTCATTTTCGTCTTTCATAAACGGATGTGCGAGTTCAAATCTTATCGGCACGGGTCCGAACCACTGCGGAATCATAATCTGGATACCAATACCGGCAGAAGCTCTTATTCCGCCGGTTTCAATCATACCTGTATCAACAAAGAAGAGAGCAGAGAGGACTTCCTTTGTCAGCGGAACTGTAACTTCTCCGCTCGCTGTCGCTATCCATTCGCTTCCGACGGGGTCTTTGTCTGCGCCTGAACGGGGACTTACGCCCCGATATTCAAAACCTCTTATACTGCCGAGTCCGCCGCCGTAAAATTTTTCAAAAGGCGGGGCATCGCCGACAGTCGCTCCGGCATATAATTTCGTCTCAAGTACTGTTTTGCGTCTGGCAAGGTCTTCACGCAGCGTTTTATGCCAGCGATATGTTCCATCAATGACGCCAAATGTATGGTCTCCTCCCACCTGTTCATAACCAAACTCGTAGCTTTTTCCCTTTGTCGGGGTAAATCTGCTATCAGTAGTATTTCTTCCGAAACCAATTCTTATGCCGGCGAGAAGATTGTCCCCCTTGACATCGACAATTTCCTTTGGTGCATCGGTGTCGAGACTTTCCACATTTGTATTTTCGAATCGAAACGCCAGGGTTCTGTATTTGCCCTGCTTCATCCGCCTTGTGAACCCCAGATAGCCTTTTTGCCTTGCTTCATTATAGCTTTCCCTTCCTCTTTCCCAGTTGGAACCGGAAATAGTCATAGCAATGGGTTTGTCCTTTAGATATGGTTCGGTAAAACTGATTGAATATCGGCTTACCTCGGTACCAGGTTCCATCGCTATTCTTAACCGCTGGCCGGCGCCTTTGAAAGCGTTTTCGGAAAAGAATTTTCTCCAGTTTTTCGGCCATTTTTTTACATCAAAGTTTCTCTGCTCATATACCATCTGTCCGACGAGGCCATCGGTACTGCTGACACCTGCTCCGAACATTATCGAGCCGGTTTTGCCTTCGGTTATTCTGACTTCGGCATCTTTCCGGCCGGCGGTTTCACCGACAGGTGTAATAGAGGCTGTTTCGGCATAGACACCGGTTTTAACATCTTTTTCAAGGTCGCCTTCGCCGCTTCCTTTGGCAATATGTGCGTTGTACCACTGGTCCGGCTTAAAATCCGAGTAATCGAGAATTCGCCGAATTACCTTATCCTGCGTTGTTTTATTGCCGGAAATATTTACCCGGCCTATTTTGAACCTTTTGCCTTCTTCTATTTCAAACCTGGCGTTCACCTTGTCATCGGCAACAAACTGCCTGCTCGATTTTACCTGTACATCTATAAAACCGATCTGGCGATATTGCTTAAGGATTTCATCTCTGTCAGAATCAGCTTTTTCATCGCCGTAAAACTGACCTTCCTTAAGGCGAAAATCAGCGGTCAGATTCGCATCGCTCAAGAATTCGTTGCCTGTGAGTTCTATTTTTGCAACATCGTATTGTTTGCCTTCTTCTATGGCAAAAATAATTTCGACGCCTTTTTTATTCTTTGTAAAGTTCGTTTCGGCATTCACTTTTGTGTCAAGATAACCTCTTGTATCATAAGCCTGCTGAATTTTTACCATATCATCTTCGAGAGCACTCTGCCTGAAGTAGTTTTGGAAAATAACGAACTCCCGCGGTTTGCTTCTTATCACTTTATTAAGCTCCCTCTTTTTTATCGAGGCATTGTCTTTGAAACGCACTTTTTTGATTTTGACCAAAGTCCCCTGGTCAATGATGTAATGCAGTTTTCCCTGCGTGAGTCCGGAGTCATCAAAAGTAACTTTTACGAATGGGTAGCCCTTTTTCTTGTAATATTCGGCAAGTTTTTCGGCTCCGGCGCCGGCGGCGAATTTATCAAGATAATCGCCTTTTGCAAACCCGAGCTGTTCTGTAAGAGTTTTGATTTTGAATTTTTTATTGCCGGTAAATGTTATTTGACGAATGACGCCCCTTTCCTTGACTACGAAAATCAATTTTACTTTTTCGCCGACAAGCTCGGTGCTGTAGTATGCAAATTCAACACCTTTAATGGTTGCAATTCTGCTGACATCGTCCTGCGTCTGGGCAGCGTTAAATTTTTGTCCTGCTCTGCTTCTTGCCATTGACAGTATTTTTCCCTCGCTGATGAATACATTGCCCTGCGTCTGAATACTGTCTATAACCCTGTTTTCAAAAGATACGGCGGCGTCCGGCTGAGCGGCAGCGTTAGGGTCTGCCTGTGCAGTACAGTTAAAACTAAACAGTAGAATTAATACGAAAGACAGTGTCCCCGTCAGCCCACAAAGTTTACGAGGGTATCTGAAATTCAGCATAAAATCCCTTTCCTGTAAAAATCCATTTTATCAGTCACGCACCGGCATCAAAACGGCTCATGAACTCTGGCCTTGTTGCCGAAGCGGGTATATATACCGTTAAAGTTAAGTTCGATTGTATCTGTCGGTCCGTTTCTTTGTTTAGCTACTATGATTTCTGCGCCGTTCGTTTCCTGGTAATCGGGCTCTCCGCGATGATAGTAGTCTTCGCGATGCAAAAGCACAACAACGTCAGCATCCTGTTCGATACTTCCACTTTCCCTCAAGTCGCTCATTCTTGGTCTGTGTCCTTCCCTACCTTCCGGCGAACGGTTGAGCTGACTCAAAACAACAACAGGTATCTCAAGCTCTCTTGCGAGGGCCTTGAGGTATCTGCTTATTTCGCTTACTTCCTGCTGCCTGGACTCGACTCTGCCACCCATACTCATAAGCTGCAGGTAATCGATAAAAACACATTTGATTCCATATCTGCTGCGGAGCCTTCTGGCCTTGCCGCGAAGTTCGAGCGGCGTTATGCCCGGCGTATCGTCAACATAAATCGGTTTTTCGCTCAGTTCGCTTGCCGCGTGCACAAGCTCCTGATACTGAGAATCACTAATCATACCCTTGCGGACAATCTGTGAATCCATCAAAGCCCTGCTGCAAAGCATACGCTCGGCAAGCTGCTGTCTGCCCATTTCAAGAGAGAAGAACGCAATGGGAATATTGTTATCGGCGCCGATATGCTCGGCGATATTCATCGCGAAGCTTGTTTTCCCCATACTCGGTCTGCCGGCAATGACAATCATTTCGCCGTTCTGGAGTCCGCACGTCAGGTCGTCAATCTCGGCAAACCCGGTCGGCAGGCCGGTTACGTGATGGCCTTCCCGTTTGTCGATAGCCTCGAAAGCTTCGGTTAAAAGTTCTTTGATTGACACGGCTGAGCCGGTTACTTTTTTTTGCGTAACATTAAATATTTTCTGTTCCGCTCTGTCGAGTCTTTCCGCTGCATTTCCAACATCCTCGAACGCCTCGGTCAGGACCTCGCCTGCGGCGGCAATAAGTTCGCGCATCATCTGCTTGTCTTTGACAATCTGCAGATACTGCTCGACATTGGCGGCGGAGGGTACCGACTCGGCTACTTTGACAAGATATTCTGCCCCGCCGATTTCTTCGAGCTGCTTGCGGTTTTTGAGCTCGTCCCTGAGCAGCAGCAGGTCAAATTTTTCGTCCTTCTTTTCCCACAGCGAAACAATTGCATCGAACATCATCTGATGTTCGATGCGGTAAAAAGCGCTTGCGGTAATCTGCTGGACAACAAGGCCTATGCATTCCGGGTCGAGCATCATTGAACCGAGCACAGCGGCCTCGGCTTCGAGCGATTCCGGCATAGTTCTGCCGATAAGCTGCGAAGCTGAAGCAGTATCTGTTCTTACAGCCGTTTGAGCTTTTTTATTCTGGTTTTGTCTGACTTTCTGAGCCATTGGTAGTTTCTAAATCAGTCATTTCCGGAACTACAATAACTTTTACAGAAGCAGTAACATCTACTGTAAACCTGAGTTTAACGGTACGTTCACCGATTTCCTTTATACGCTCGTCAAGATGAACGAATTTGTCAGCCACTTCAAAACCCTGCTGACGAAGATTAGCGGCGATTTCCTTTTCGGTAACCGAGCCAAAAAGATGTCCCTGTTCATTCGCTTTTGCGGCAAGAACAACTTCGGCGCCATTGACGGCATCAGCGGCCTTTTTGAAATTCTCAACGACAACTTCTCTTTGCTCAGCCCTTTTGGCTTTTTCATCGGCCATTGCCTTTATCTTCGCTTCTGTCGGGATTGTCGCCAATCTCTGCGGCAGAAGATAATTCCTGGCGTATCCCTGGCGGACATCTACCACGTCGCCATACCAGCCGAGGGTTTCGATATCTTCACACAGTAAAACTTTCATACTAACATCTCCAATAACTAATCAGTTGGAAGCTATGATTTTTAAAAGACCATTGATTAACTTGTAAACGGCAGCAGGCCCATAAAGCGTGCACGTTTTATCGCCAGTTTTACTTTCCGCTGGCAGCCTGCGCAGTTTCCGCTGCGTTTGCGCGAGAAAATCTTGCCTCTATGAGTAAGCAATTTGCCTAAAATCTCGGTATCCTTATAATCGATATACTTGGTTTTAGACCTGCAGAACCTGCATTGATTCTGCTCTCTGACATTATCTCTGCGTTTTTTCTTTCTGGTCGGCTTATTAGGCCCTTTCTTGAAGCTTTGACCTCTCACTTAGATAACTCCTAAAAAATTTATTTTAATTTTCTTTTAAGCCATTCAATTAAAACGGTATATCATCTCCGCCTGTCTGGGGCTGAGCGGCATCAGGCGATGGAATCTGTGCCTCACCAGCACTGTCGGCTGAGGCCTGTCTGGCGCCGCCTGTCGGCATAAACTGGAAACCTTCTACCGTAATCCGATGTTTACTGCGTTTGGTGCCATCCTGTCCTGTCCAGCTGTCAAACGTCA
Organism: Planctomycetota bacterium; assembly: GCA_018828825.1. Lineage (GTDB taxonomy): Bacteria > Planctomycetota > Phycisphaerae > Sedimentisphaerales > UBA12454 > UBA12454. The sequence goes on from JAHJUV010000093.1 coordinate 13,717, forward strand.
ATCTGCCTTCAACCAGAAGCGGTCTGCCTTTTTTGCAATACTTATTTATTGTTTCAGCGGGTTTGCCAAAGGCCCTGCAATCGACAAAGCAGGTCTCTTCACGCTGCTGACCATCCTGTCCGGTCCATCTCCTGTTTGTGGCAAGTCCGAAATCCACAACAGGTGTCTGACTGGGCAAATAAGAAAGCTGCGGGTCCCGCGTCAGATTGCCGAGTAGAATTACCTTATTGAAATTTGCCATAACAACATCCTTTCGTAAAAAGCTCCGGGCTAATCCTGCTTTTCGTCAACATCCGATGTTCCATCATCTTTGTTTTCAGCCGTGGCTTCATCCTTTTCATCAATATTAGATACTTTTTCATCTTTCGCTTCGGCTTTGGTTTTCGCTTCGGCTGCGGCTGCGGCCTTCGCTTCTTCTGCAGCCTTTACGGCAGAAGCACTGGCAACTTGCTTCTTTTCCACAATCGTAGCGGGAGTATCTTTTTCCATATTCTCAGGCGTTATATGGTCGCCTCGGAGAATCAGGATTCGAAGAATCCTTTCCGAAAGCTGCGCATCGCGCTCAATCGCACCTAATTTCCCACAGGGAGCATTAAAGTACACAAGGATATAGGTGCCTCTTTTTCTGCCCAAAATCGGATATGCGAGCGGACGTTCGTCCCACTTGCACATTTTGACTATCTCGACCTCGTTGCGTTCAAGTACCTTCTTTACGTGGTCATTTATGCCCTGCCAGTCGGCAGCGGCTTCGCCCGAATCAACGAGAAACAGCCCCTCGTACAATCGTTTGGTTACGGTTTCCAAATTAACATCTCCTTAATCAAATTATTTAAATAACAATATTATTTTTCTTTTGACGTATTTTTCCGGTTAAATTTCGTCATCGCCGCGTCAACACCCTGGTGAAGCAAAAAAACAACCGCTTCAACTGCCTCTGCAACAGCCTTGTCCAGAAGTTCTTTTTCAGCATCGCTCGGCTCGGAAAGAACATAATCCCTTCCGTCAGCCCGGCCCTTATCGCCGATGCCAACCCTGAGCCTGCTGAAATTTTCGGTACCGAGCTTTTGAATAATGTCCGCCAGGCCGTTATGTCCGCCTGCCGAACCTGACGCCCTGATTCTTATCAGTCCCGGTTCAAGAGCCAAATCGTCGGTTATCACAAGAATCCGCTGCGGCTCCAATTTGTAGAACCCGGCAGCAGTCGCAATAACCTGTCCGCTGTTATTCATATACTTGAGCGGCTTTAACAATATTAACTTTTTATCTTCAAAGACCGCCTGCCCGAAGACGGCACCGAACTTTCCTTTTTTCAGTTCAGCGCCAAACCTTTCGGCCAGCTTATCTATGACCTCAAACCCGACATTATGACGAGTTCGGCGGTATTCCTCGCCGGGATTGCCAAGGCCGGCTATTAAACTAATCTCGTCCATTTAATATTTTCCGGCTCGCAAAAAGCGTTACTCTTTCTTTTCAGCTTCCTTTTCCTCGCCTTCCTTCGGTTTTCTTTCCGTAATAACCTCAGGCGTTGTCGGCTCTTCGACAACTTCAGCTTCTTCCACAGGAGCAACTTCAATCGGCTTATGGCAGGCAATCACAAGCAGTTCGGGGCTCGTCACAAACTTGATACCGTCAGGAAGCACTATATCGCGAACGTGAAGCGAATCATCTATCTTGAGGCCTTTTACCGAAACATCTATCGATTCAGGTATATCGGTAACGGCACATTCCACTTCGATGCTGTCGAGATGTTCCTCGAGTATTCCGCCTTCGCTGGCGCCGGCCGGAGTACCTTTAAACACAAGCCGAACCTTGACTTCAACTGTCTCGCTCAGGTCAACCCTGATTAAATCGGCGTGAATTATCTTCTTTCCGAGATAGTCATACTGCACTTCTTTAATCAGTAGTTTTTCTTTATTGCCGTCGATTTCGATATCAAGCAGTTTGTGTCCGTGATGCAGCCCTTCGGTAAAATCGTGCAAATCAAGGACAATGGACTGCGGTTCCTGTTTGTGGCCGTAAATTATGGCAGGAATTTTGTCCTGCTGGCGAAGCTTGGCCGAGTGTTTTTTACCCTGTTCCTTTCGTATTTCAGCTTTTAAAACAAACTCTTTCGATACCATCTTTTTTTTACCTCATTTTTCAGCTTAAACTAATAAGTTTCTATATAAACAACAGTCTATGAAAACAATGCACTGACGGATTCATTTTTGTGTATCCGTTTTATGGCTTCGCCGAGAATATCCGAGACGCTAAGCACCTTAAGATTGGCAAGTTTCTTTACATTCGGCTTTAAGGGAACAGTGTCAGTAACCACGACTTCATCAATCGGCGAGCCGGCGATATTTTCCACCGCTTTGTCGCAGAACAAGCCGTGCGTCGCACCGACAAAAACCTTTTTTGCGCCCCGCTCCTTGACAAGTTTGGCAGCGGTGCATATCGTACCGGCAGTTGTAATCATATCATCACACATCAGGATATTTCTATCCTTTACCGCTCCGATAATTTCGCCGCACTGGACTTCCCTGCTGTTTATGCGTCTTTTGTGAATTATCGCCAGTTCTCCGTTGAGATGTGCGACATACCTTGCGGCCCTTTTGATATTTCCGACATCCGGCGAAACTATCGTCAGGTTGTCGATTTTTTTATCTTGGAAGTATTTTGTCAGCACCGGCTCGGCAAAAAGATGGTCGACTGGAATATCGAAAAATCCCTGCAACTGAGCGGCGTGGAGGTCCATAGCAAGCACTCTATCGGCACCGGCGGTCGTTATCAAATTTGAAACCAGTTTGGCCGTTATGGGTACTCTGCCTTCGTCTTTCCTGTCCTGACGGGCATAGCCGAAATACGGTATAACCGCCGTAACCCTCTCTGCGCTTGCGCGTTTGAGACAATCGAGAAAAATCAGCATTTCAACAAGGTTGGCATCTACAGGGTCGCTGCCGGACTGAACAACGAAACAATCCTTGCCGCGGACATCGTCGGCACATTTTATTATCTTTTCTCCATCGGGAAATTTCTCGATTTTCGCACAGCCGACGGACACGCCGAGATACTTGCATATTTTTGCCGTAAGTTCGGGATTACTCGAACCGCTGAAAATCTTTATGTTATTATTTAGTGACATCGCCAATCCCTTAAATCTTATTTTCCTCAATATTTTCCGAAGTTACCGCTGAGCCGGGTTTTATCTTAGTACCTGCTGGAACGTCAATCGGAGCAATGAGTGTTGACCCTGACCCGATGAAAACATTATCACCGATTTGGGTTAAATTAATTTTCTTGCCGTCGAAATTCGCCGTTATCGCGCCAGCGCCTATATCAGCATTTTTGCCCAGTTTTGCATCGCCTATATAACTGTGATGTCTTGCTCTGACGCCGTCGGCAAGCGATGAATTTTTCACTTCGGTAAAGACGCCCAGAACCACATCGTCTCCGAGCACTGTACCCTCGCGAAGATAGGCAAACGGCCCCACCCTGCAGGCACTTCCTATTTTCACCCTGCCGTGAATATACGTAAATGGCTCAATAACCGTATCCTGTCCGATTTGGGTCCTCGCATCAATCCAGGTATTGGGCGGGTCAACAATCGTTACGCCCGATTTCATAAACCTGTCCTGAATTCTGCTCTGCATAATCTTGCCTGCTTCGCTGAGCTGCTGACGGCTGTTGACACCCATCGCGTCCTCGGCAGCCACCGCGGTTACAGCAACAACCTTGTGGCCTGCCTCGATAATCAAATGCAGGGCATCGGTCAGATAATATTCCTTTTTAACATTGTCCGGCGTTATTTTATCCAGCGCCTCGAAGAGCATTTTGTTCTTGAAACAATAATAGCTCGGATTGACTTCCCTGATGGTTTTCTGCATTGGAGTGCAATCGCCGTCCTCGACGATACCCTGAATATTTCCATAACTGTCGCGGACAATCCTGCCGTAACCTTTCGGGTCGTCAAGAATCGCTGTGGCTAAAGTTGCGGCAGATGTCTCTTTTTGATGCTTTTCGATAAGGGTGTTCACTATTTCGGCCCTAATCAGGGGCATATCGCCGCAGATAACAAGTGTATCGCCAGCAAAATCGGCCAACTGGCTCTTGCAGCACATTACCGCATGGCCTGTGCCTTTTTGCTCGTTTTGTTCAATCCAGACAATATTTTTATCATCTTTAAAGTATTCAATTACCTGCTCTTTGCCGTAGCCGACAATTACATACAGTTTTTCAATGCCAGCCTTCCTGCAGGCATCGATTACATAAGCCAACATCGGCCTGCCGCAAACCTCGTGAAGAACCTTAGGCAGTTTGGTATTCATCCGGCTGCTGACGCCGGCGGCCAAAATTATCGCTACTTTATCAGACATAATATGTCGCCTTTTATTTTTAACATTTCCAACTACCCGGCCAGGACTCGAACCTGGAATGGGGGCACCAAAAGCCTCTGTGTTACCAATTACACCACCGGGTATAAGTCTTTAGAAGTTAAATAGTTAAGATTAAACATTAAAAACTGCATATTAAAGACAAAACAGCTCTTCAATATAAAACCCCAAATTTTCAATTTATCTGTTTTCACGGTGGCCGTTCAGTACGAGCCGGTTGGGTCCTGTCGGAGGCTTGAGCCGGCTATGCCGTGATACTACCGGCCCCACATTCCTATTGTTACCCCGTTCGACAGCAACTTGAGCGATACTATACTGGAGCGTTATCGGCAAAGCAAGAAATTTCCTGCAATAAATATATGGTTTTTAGTACTGATAATGAGGATTTTTGCCGACAATATCTAAAATTATAGAACAGATAAAAACAGCCTTTAATTGACTTATGGCCGGAATAGGTATAAAATCCCGTCAAATTCGCTTCTTAAAAGGAGAAACTTTATGGATATTAAAGGTGTAGTGCTTGCCGGCGGGACAGGCTCACGGCTTATGCCCCTGACAAAGGTTACAAACAAACACCTGCTGGCCGTTGGGAAAAAACCGATGATTTATTACCCCATCGAAAAACTCGTCTCGGCTGGAATCAAGGAAATCCTTATTGTAACCGGCGTCGACCATATGGGAGACATTGTAAACCTGCTCGGCTCAGGCAGGAATTTTTCCTGCCGGTTCACTTATAAAGTTCAGGACCAGGCAGGCGGCATTGCTCAGGCACTTGCCCTTGCAGAGAATTTCGCAAACAATTGCGGCATTGCCGCTATTCTCGGCGATAATATCTTCAAAGCCTCTTTGAAACCTTATCTGAAAAAATTTGCCGCTCAGAAAAAAGGGGCAAGAGTACTGCTCAAAAAAGTCGCAAACCCCCAGCGTTTCGGCGTTGCTGAAGTCTCTAAAAACGGCGTAACAAAAATCCTCGAAAAACCGAAAAAGCCCAAGACAAATTATGCCGTTACAGGAATTTACTTTTATGATAATTCCGTCTTCAACATAATAAGAACGCTGAAGCCTTCCGGCCGCGGCGAACTGGAAATCACAGATGTAAATAATACTTATATCAGCCGTAATCAGCTCAAGTACGATATGCTCCCCGGTTGGTGGACGGATGCGGGCACGTTCGAGTCCCTCGGCGTTGCAAACAAATTAGTCGCCAAGGACCCGCCGAAATGACAATCAGTCCTGAAAGAATAGTTCTTCTCGGCGCTAATGGTATGCTCGGCTCTGAAATCCGCTGTTTATGCGATAATGATAATTTAACAGCTTTCGATTTGCCTGATTTCGATATCACAGATAAAAACCAGCTTGAACGAGCACTTGAAAAAGCGGATATCGTTATTAACTGTACGGCATATACGAATGTGGAAAAGGCCGAGACGGAATCCGAGCAGGCATTTAAAGTAAATGCCGAGGCCGTTGGAAATCTTGCCCAGTTAGCCCGAAAGAATAATGTCTACGTCATTCACATAAGCACCGATTTTGTCTTCGACGGAGAAAAAGAGGCGCCTTACCTTGAAACAGACAAGCCCAACCCGATAAATGTCTATGGCAAAAGCAAACTCGACGGCGAAACGCTTTTAACAAAAAATCATAATAATTTTGCTATAATTCGTGTTCAGTGGACTTATGGCAAAAACGGCACTAATTTTATAGCCAAGCTCGTTTCGCTGGCCAAACAGAAAGACAGCTTGAAAGTAGTTAACGACCAGTTCGGCTCGCCTACCTCGACACAGGAGGCGGCGGAGGCTATTGTCGAATTGGCTGTAAAAAAACCGCAGGGCCTTTTTCATTACGCCGCGGCAGGGTTCGCCAGCCGATACGATGCGGCGAAATTCACCTTTGAAAAACTGAAATTAAACGCAAAAATCCTTCCGTGCAAATCGAACGAGTTTCCAACCGCAGCAAAAAGACCTTTGAACAGCAGGTTCTGCTGTGATAAAATACAGGCCTTGCTTGATAAACCGATAGAAGAATGGCAAAAACCACTTGAAAGGTTTTTAAAAACTATACAATGAAAAGAATTCTTGTTACAGGCGGTGCGGGCTTTATAGGCAGCAATTTCGTCAGATGGATTCTGGCCAATCAGCCCGACTGCTTCATTGTCAATCTGGACAAGCTCACCTACGCCGGCAATCTTGAAAATCTCGAAGGGTTTCTAAAGAATCCCAACCATATTTTCGTCAAAGCCGATATATGCGACGGCAAAACGGTAGAAGAACTAATCGATAAGCACAAAATTCAGGCGATTATCAATTTTGCCGCAGAAAGTCACGTTGACCGTTCAATTACAAGCCCTAAAATTTTTGTAGAAACCAATGTTGCCGGCACGCTTACCCTGCTTCAGGCCGCCTGCGATAAAAAAATCGAGCGTTTTATACAAATTTCAACCGATGAAATTTACGGTGAGCTTGGCCCGACCGGAAAATTTACCGAAGAGACTCCTCTTTCCCCCAATTCACCATATTCAGCAAGCAAAGCGGCGGCAGACTTTCTCGTAAAGGCATTCGGTCATACCTGGGAGCTGAACTACAACATAACCCGCTGTTCGAATAATTACGGCCCGTTCCAGTTTCCCGAAAAGATGATTCCGCTTATGATAAATAACGCCTTGAACGATAAACCACTGCCAGTTTACGGCGACGGCTCGAATGTTCGCGACTGGATTCACGTCGAGGACCACTGCAAAGCTGTCTGGAAGGTTCTGACTGATGGAAAACCCGGCGAAATCTATAATATCGGCTCAAGCAATGAAAAAACAAATCTTGAAGTAGTAAAAACGATACTTAATCTTGTCGGAAAACCCGAATCGCTGATAACATTCGTCAAGGACCGGCCCGGCCACGACAGGCGATATGCCATAGATTCATCGAAAATTAACTCCCAGCTCGGCTGGCACGCTGTGATAAAATTCGAGCAGGGAATAAAAAATACAATCGACTGGTATCTGCAAAATAAAAAATGGCTGGCCGATGTAACCAGCGGCCATTACCAACAGTATTATCAGCAGATGTATGCCAATCGTTAAAATGCTATGCGAGACGGAAAAATTATCATAGCAAGACTTTGGCCGGGATACTGGGGCGGAGTACCTTCCGATGCCGACGTGGTAGTCGGTATAAATCCTGAAAAATATCAAACGATAATTATACATCTTACAAAAAACAGCTCCAATCCCAATACTTACGAACAGAAAGGCAAAAAAGTTTTTTACTTAACCGACAAATCTTCCTGGGGATACTTAAGATTTCTTGCTGTCCCAAAGCTGGCAACTCTGCTTAAGAAACAAGGGGTCGATATTCTTCACTGCCATAAGCACAAGTCAACCATTCAAGGTGTTTTGGCTGCTAAACTTGCCGGCGTACCTATAATAATAGCACATGTCCACGGATTGGGCAGAACGCGAAACATAAAAAGAAAACTGCTTAATTTTTTGCTTTTGCGATATGTCGACAAAATTTTGGCCGTAGGAGAGGCAACGAGAAAGGATATCCTGCAAAGCAATCCGTCGATTAAACCTGAAAAGGTAATCAACATAGGCAATTCGATAGATTTGGATTATTTTTCTTCTGCCCGTTATAATAAACAAACTGCCCGCAGACAATTTGGCGTCTCTGAAAATTCTTTTGTTTTTGCTACGGCCGGCAGGCTTGCACCAACTAAAGGTCAGCACTATTTAATCTCGGCATTTGCACGGATAAAAAAACAATTAACTAATGCTGAATTGCTCATCGTCGGCACAGGCGAGCTGAAAGACGAACTTGCAAAGCAGGCTGCTGATTGGGGCTGCGATTCATCTGTTCATTTTCTCGGCCGTATCAAGAATATGCCGGAATTTTACAGTGCAATCGACGTGTTTGTCCTGCCATCGGTCGCAGAGGGCCTGCCCCGAACGCTTATCGAGGCAATGGCGGCAGGTGTTTTATGCATAGCAAGCGACATCGGCAGCATTCCTGAAATTCTTGACAACGGCCGATTGGGACTTCTTGTACCGGCCAAAAACGCAGACGCCCTCGCGGATGCTATGCTAAAAACAATAAATATGACGCCGCAGGAAAAAGAAACTATTATTATCAGCGCAAAAGAATATATTAAAACAAACTACAGCCACAATGTTATGATAAAAAGAATTGAAAAAATATATGATACTCTTGTCGATGAAAAAATAAGACAATAACAAAGATTAAGGAGCAGTTATGAACGTTCATCCCAAATATCCGGGGTTTCTACCGGGGTTTTTAAGGACAGGTTGGTCTGTCGGTAGAAAAATAAACAAACTGATACCACAACTTCTGACCGAACAACAGATACAACAGCTCAAAGCTGTCGAAGGACACACAACACTTGAACAATGTGCCACTTTGTTTTATTTGGCCTATACCAATACAAAAACAGCCGGCAGTATAGTTGAAATCGGTTCATTCAAAGGAAAATCGACCTGCTGGATGGCTAAAGCCCTCCAAATCGCAGGTGCGAATGAAAAAATTGCTGCCGTCGATCCTCATATTAATACACGCGACCACCATGTTGTGCCGGATTATAAAGAAGAATCAAGCTACGATGCTTTTTTAAATAATTTAAAAAATTGCGGCATAGACCAATACGTAGAACCAATTAAAAAAACATCTCAGGACGCCGCTGAAAACTGGAACCAGCCGATAAAACTGCTTTTTATCGACGGCTCACATCTTTACGACGACGTAATGCTCGACCTGAAACTCTGGGAACCCAGATTAATGCAGGGAGGGATTGTCGTGATGCACGATACAAAACCTTTTGGTCCAAGAATAGCCGTGCGGCGAGCAATGGATGACTACATCGTTAAAAGCAAACGATTTAAGGAAATGCTCCAGCTTGCGAATATGGCTTGTTTCGTGAAAACTAAATCTGCTTAAAGTGACACAATGCCGACAATAAGCGTAATAATACCAACATATAATCGAGGTTATATTGTCCAGCGGGCAATAGACAGCATTTTAATACAAAGTCTTTCCAATTTTGAAATTATTGCCGTCGATGACGGTTCGACAGACAATACCCGTATAGTCATTGAATCTGTCAAAGACAGCCGCATAAAATACGTTTATAAGCCTAACGGCGGCGTATCAAGCGCCCGTAATGTCGGTATGGCCCAGGCGACAGGAAAATACATCGCTTTTCTCGATTCAGATGATACATGGCCGGTGGATTTTCTTAAGATAATGACCGCAAAGCTCGAGCAAAACAGGGATTTTGGCGTCGCATATGCCGCGACAAAAATTAATAACAGCGAAGAAGACAAAACAGGCCGGCCATCCTATATTGAAAGATATGTATCGGGTTCCATTACAAAGAAACTTTTCAAAAATAGTTTCGTCTGGCCGATGGCCGTACTTATACGCAGAGACGTCCTGAAAGACTTTTGGTTTGATGAAGCACTGAAGAATTCCGACGACAATGACGCCTTTTTGAGACTTTCTGTCCGCACAAAATTTTTATTTGTTCCTGATATTATCGTTTTAAGATATTCAAGCGAAGATGCGCATTCAAAAGCATCTTATATTTCAGGTTCATGCAACAGGGCAAGGTCGCTTGAAAGATTCTATTTTAAACTTGGCGGAGATAAATTCGTTTCTCGAAAGGCCGCTTTTAGCAAAATAAGCAGAGTATATCGCAGAGCAGCGGAACGCCATCGGAAAGGCGGATACCGCATCGCCGCCGTAGAACTCTATAAGAAAGCTGTTTCTTATCAGCCGTTTGATATACGGTTATATATCGGTGTAATTAAAGCTCTTCTCACCAACAGTCCTAAAGGTATAAATCCGCATTGGTCTCTGCCGGAACCACTCGGTGAACCTTTATGCCACTTAAAGAGCAAGGCATAAACTCTGGAGAAAAAATGAATATCGTTACAGCAAGTAATTCTAAATATGCCCACTGTTTACCGGAATTGGCGAACAGTGTAAGAAAATTTTACGGCAAACCTATGATTCTCTACGACCTTGGACTTGCGGCAAAGGCCATCCGGTATCGGCCGATGCAGATTCGCCTCTATTTAGATTTGCTGAAAGCGTATTGCCTCGACAAAAAACATGATAAAATGGCCGACTGGCAAATGCCGAAACCGTTGGAAACAAACATAAACTCTATTATGGAAGAACCAAAATGAATATAGTAACCGCGGCTGACTCCGGCTTTTTTCATTGTCTCAAGGAATTAGCCGACAGTGTCCGCAAATTTTACGATAAGCCGTTAATCGTTTACGATATAGGCCTGACACAGGATGAAAAACAACAGCTCGATGCAACAATTATCCCGATTGAAATCAGCGAGAAAGTTGACCATAAAGGCCGTTCTTTAATTTGCAATACCGGCATTGCCAGCACCCGCGCTACGCATAAACCTTTCTGTGTTAAAAAATATTTTGAAAGTTATCACGAACCTATGATACTCGTTGACGCAGATTGTCTGTTTGCTGCAAGAGCCGAAGAGTCCGGATTTGACGTTGCCGTTACAAGAGCGCCGTCTAAAGACAAAAACGCGGTATATGAAAACGGCATTATAAATTCCGGCGTTATCTTCTTTAATACCCCTGCCGCCCAGCTTGTTGACCGCTGGGCCGTTGAATGCGAAAAAGAAAAAACCACAGACCAAAAAGCGATATCCGACATACTCAGCGAAACAATAGACTGGGACAGATTCAATAAACTGCAGGACTGGCACGGCTTGAAGGTTAAGGTGCTGGATGCCAGGACATACAACGATTATCACTTAACCAAAAAAGGAAAAATCCTGCATTTTATAAATACCAAGCACGATAAAAATATTTTTGAACAGCTTATGGTCGCTTATAAGCAAGGCAGGGATATACGAAAGCTGTTTGCGAAAATTAAAAGAGGCAAAGTCGGCCGTGTCGAAAAAATAATTAAAAAGATAAAATCCATATTCTCAAGTTGAAGTTACTGAATTTGTCATATTAGCAACATCGTAAAAGGAAAAAATAAATTATGATTATAGCGGCTTTAAAAGGCGGTCTGGGAAATCAGCTTTTTCAATACGCTGCGGCAAGAAGTCTTGCCCATATTCACAAAACAATTGTGAAACTTGATACGACAGCTTATTACTATGGGGGACCTCGACAATATGAATTATGCCATTTTAATATTCAGGAAAACATCGTGCAAACTTCGGAAATTACGAAATTCACCAAAATAAAACAAAACAGATTTCAAAAATTATTTCATACTTTTCTGCATAACCGCCCCAAACTGTCCCCGCATCATATCAGATATAATAAAATCCGATTCTATAAAGATTTTTTCAATTTGCCGGACAACATTTATCTTGAGGGGTATTTTCAAAGCGAAAAATATTTTATAAATATCGCCGATATCATTCGAGACGAATTTAAGGCCAAAAATGAACTAACCGGCAAAAATAAGGAAATCGCCGGGCTGATGCAAAATGTTCAGTCTGTAAATCTTTGTGTAAGACGCGGCGATTATGTCACCAACCCAAAGGCCAATCAAAAACATGGCATTTGCAGCCTTGATTATTATTACCGTTGCATAGAGATGGTTAGTAAGAAAACCAAAAGTCCCCATTTCTTCGTTTTCAGCAACGATATTGACTGGTGCCGAGACAACTTAAAAATCGAATATCCTGTACATTATATCGACCATCAGCAGGATAAGGCTTGTGAAGATTTACGCCTGATGAGTTTTTGCAAGTACCATATAATAGCCAACAGTACTTTTCACTGGTGGGGTGCCTGGCTTGCTCCTTATAAGGATAAGATAGTATTTGCGACTGAAAATTGGTTTGCGAGAAGCGATATTAACTCCGAGGGAATGATACCCGATAATTGGATAAAATTATAAAAATACGCTTAAGTTCGAAACCATCAAATACCATTGACATTTATCTTCTTTCAGTTATCATCATCTGAACGCTACACAAACCTTTTATTATATTTGGTGGTCAGTTATATGAAAGCTGTTATTTTGGCCGGTGGGTTCGGCACAAGAATTACCGAAGAAAGTTTTTTGAAACCAAAACCGATGATAGAAATCGGCGAAAAACCTATTCTCTGGCACATTATGAAAATTTACTCCCATCACGGTATAACTGATTTCGTCATATGCTGCGGATACAAGGGGTATATGGTTAAAGAATATTTCGCAAATTATTTTCTTCATATGTCGGACGTTACTTTCGATATGCAATCGAACGAAATGCAGGTACATCAGAAATATTCCGAACCGTGGAAGGTTACGCTGGTTGACACCGGTATTGATACTATGACAGGCGGCAGATTAAAACGCGTGGCAGAATATATCGGCAATGAAACGTTCTGCTTTACCTACGGCGATGGACTTGCAGATATTGACATCAGAAAACTTATCAAATTTCACAATCGGCAAAAGCCGCTGGCAACTGTTACAGGCATTCAAACGCTTGGCAGATTTGGAGCTTTGGACTTAAAAAATGAAAGAGTCGTTAAATTCAAGGAAAAGCCGGACGATGTATGGGTAAGCGGAGGATTCTTCGTTCTTGAACCACAGGTAATCGACCTTATAAAAAACGACCAGACTATGTGGGAAAAAGAACCCCTCGAACACCTTGCAAAAACAAAACAACTTGCTGTTTATACGCACAGCGGTTTCTGGGCATGTATGGACACTCTCAGAGATAAAAATCATCTCGAAACACTTTGGCAAAGCGGAAAAGCTCCCTGGAAGATATGGGAATAAGTAAAACATTCTGGAAAAACAAAACAGTTCTTATAACAGGCCACACGGGATTCAAAGGTTCCTGGCTGGCTATCTGGCTCAATCAGCTTGGCGCGGCCGTTCACGGATATGCTCTTAAACCGCTTACGCAGCCAAATATGTTTACCGCGGCAGGGGTTGGTAAAATATTAAAATCTAATATCAGCGATATCCGTGATTATAATAAACTTTTAGCCGTGATGAAGAAATGCCGGCCGCAAATCGTTTTTCACCTTGCGGCTCAGCCGCTCGTCCGTCAGTCCTACAAAGACCCACTTGAAACATATCAAACAAACATCCTCGGCACAGCGAATGTGCTTCAAGCTTTAAGATATGTAAAAAACGTAAAGGCCGTAGTCGTTATCACAAGCGATAAATGCTATGAAAATAAAGAGTCAAATTACGCCTACAAGGAAACCGACCCTCTGGGCGGCTATGATCCATATAGTTCAAGTAAGGCCTGTGCGGAAATAGTAACCGCGGCTTACAGAAACTCTTTCTTTACAGACTCTGATACTGCTATCGCTTCGGCCAGGGCCGGTAATGTCATCGGTGGTGGTGACTGGGCAACAGACAGACTTGTTCCGGACTGTATCAAAGCATGGCTGAAAAATAAAACCGTGGAAATAAGATACCCGCACGCAATCCGCCCCTGGCAGCATGTGCTTGAACCGCTGGCCGGCTATATTATTCTCGCCGAAAAATTATACCGATATGGCGATAAATTCGCTGGTGCCTGGAATTTCGGGCCGGAGAATAAAAATATAAAAAATGTCGCGTTTCTGGTCGACAGTATTGCCAAACTATGGGGTAAAAAGGCAAAATGGAAAAAAACAGGTGATAAGCATCCGCACGAAGCTATTCTGCTTAAACTTAACTGCTCGGTGGCAAAGGCCCGGCTGCCGTGGAGACCCTGCTGGAACATTGAAAAGACACTTGAAAAAACTATACAATGCTACAAAACCTATTTGGAGCATCCTGAAAAAATTACAGCTACAATAATCGAACAGATAAATCAGTATACGAAGGATTCAAAATGAGTTCTTCAAAAGGTGCAATATGAAGTTTGCCGAAACACCTTTAAAAGGCACATTTGTTGTTACATGCGAACCTTTTGAGGATAGTCGGGGACTATTCGCAAGACTTTTCTGTCGAGACAGTTTAAAGGAGATTAATGATAATATATCCATTGCGCAGATAAACTATTCTCTTACAATAAAAAAAGGAAGCGTTCGCGGATTGCATTTTCAATACCCTCTGAAATCCGAAGTTAAGATGGTTCGCTGCTTAACCGGTTCAGTGTTTGATGTAATTGTGGACATAAGGCATAATTCCCAGACATTCCTCAAATGGCATGGCGAAACTATTTCTGCCAACAATATGAAAATGATGTATATTCCTAAGGGATTTGCACACGGATTTCAAACTCTAGAACCAAATTGCACATTACTGTATTTACACAGCGAATCTTATGACCCTTCTTGTGAAGGAGCATTGCGGTATAATGACCCTATGCTTGGAATTAAATGGCCATTAACGGCTACTCTGCTTTCGGATAAAGACCTCAACCATCCTCTGTTAACACCGAGTTTTTCAGGATTAGTTATATGAAATGCCGATTTTGTAATAATGAGTTGAAGAACGTATTTATCGATTTGGTCAACGCCCCCCCCTCAAATTCATATCTTACAAAAGAACAACTGAATGAGCCGGAAATATATTTCCCGCTGAAAGTTTTTTTTTGCGAAAAATGCTGGCTTGTTCAGGTTGACGAATACAAGAAATCTTCTGAAATATTCGACAAGAACTATGCTTATTTCAGTTCGTATTCTTCTTCCTGGCTAAAACATTCAGAAAATTATGTAGATATGATTTCTGACAGGCTAAAATTAGATAAAAATTCTTTAGTAATTGAAGTGGCTTCAAACGACGGCTACTTACTTCAGTATTTTCTTCCAAAACAAATCCCCTGCACAGGCATTGAACCAGCCGTTGATACCGCCAGAATTGCTAAAAAGAAGGGGATTCATACTATCGAAGATTTCTTTTCTGTAAAATTAGCCAAACAGTTTGCTGATGAAGGGAAAACAGCTGATTTGATTCTGGGAAATAACGTCTTGGCCCATACCCCTGATATCAATGATTTTGTTGAGGGGTTAAGAATTGCCTTGAAACCGCAAGGCAGCATAACTATGGAATTCCCCCATTTATTAAACCTGATAAAGTTTAATCAGTTCGACACTATTTATCATGAACATTTTTCATATCTTTCCCTGTTAGCTGTAAGAAAAATTTTTGAGGCCCACCATCTTGTTATTTATGATGTGGAAGAATTGCCTAGTCATGGGGGTTCATTAAGAATTTATGCAAAGCATAAAAATAATACTAAAATTAATATTTCTTCGAACGTCTCGACCGTTCTGAAGAAAGAACAGGATTTTGGACTCAATAATCTGAATATCTACCGGAGCTTTCAGGAAAAAGCTGATAAAATAAAATATGCCTTTCTTGAGTTCCTTATCCAACAGAAAAAATCAGGTAAAAAAGTGGCCGCTTACGGAGCCGCCGCTAAAGGCAATACATTGTTAAATTATTGTGGAGTAAAAAATGATTTTATTGAGTTCGTTATAGATAAATCTCCGCATAAGCAAAATAAATACCTGCCCGGCAGTCATATCCCAATAGTATCTGAAGACATACTTGAGACCAAACATCCCGATTACATAATTATATTGCCCTGGAATATCAAAGATGAAATAATAAAACAGTTAAGTTATGTCAAAAATTGGAAATGCAGTTTTATCGTACCGATCCCTGAATTAAAAATTACATAAGAAGATTTTATGAAAATAGCTGTTACAGGCATATGCGGATTTATCGGCAGACATGTTGCTCGCGAACTACTAAAACATGGACATGATGTAATCGGCATCGA